>CAZSKQ010000154.1:0-6647 GCA_964607425.1 uncultured Woeseiaceae bacterium | reverse complement strand
AGGCATGCCGCCAGCGTTCAATCTGAGCCAGGATCAAACTCTTCAGTTTAAAGCTATGAGCTTTGCACTTCAGACGTGATTCCCGAAACCAAAGAATTACAGGTTTGGTTACTCACGCTTGATATTGCCTGCTTGGCAATCTCCAACGCGAGCACCCACACAAATTATCTGATTCGATTGTTAAAGAGCGATTCGTCAGTCAGGGACAACCAGATTTAGACCGCAAACCGTCGATCCGGTTCCCGGATCGCCAGCTCGAGGGAGCCGGATTTCCGGCCCGAAATCGGGTATATCCCCACCTCAGAGCAGACCCACAATGATACACGGAAACAGGAGCGGTTTGCAGCCTTCGGGCTGGTCCCGGGCGCCTGTAAACGTGTGTCGGGGGTCTGGCCGGGGGACACCATGCCCTCGGCGAGCGGGGCATTATAGCGAGCCCCACCCCGCGGTCAACCATTAATTTCATGCCCTGGCCGGCGGTCGCCCGTGCGCAGGGATGGCGGCCGGCCGCCCGCTGGCGCGCCCGCAACTTCTTGTCGCCCCGGGTTTTTCGGCGAAACCTGCCCGGTTTCCGTCCGTCCCTTCCCGGTCGCCCGCCGTGCGCCCGGCATTTACGCCCGGGCTCAGGTCAGGAGCACCTTCGCGAATTTCCGCTTGCCGACCTGGTAGACGTGCTCTGAACCGGCCGGCAGCTCGAGGCCACGGTCCTCGACCCTGGCACCGTCTATGCGCACGGCGCCCTGGGCGATCAGGCGCATTGCCTCGGCGTTGCTGCCGACGAGCCCTGCCGCCTTCAGGAGCCGCGGCAGGCCGAGGCGCCCCTCGATGCTCGCGACGGAGCGCTCCGGGATGTCCGACGGCAGCGCGCCTTCCCGGAACCGGGCCACGAATTCCGCCTTCGCGGCCCCGGCCCCGCTGGGGCTGTGGAAGCGGGCGACGATCTCCTCCGCCAGCTCGAACTTGACGTCCCGCGGGTTGGCGCCCTCTTCGACCGACTGCTGGAGGCGCGCAATTTCGGTCAGTGGACGGAAGCTCAGGAGCTCGAAATATCTCCACATGAGGTCATCGGAGATCGACATGAGCTTGCCGAACATCTCAGCCGGCGGCTCCGTGATGGCGATGTAGTTGTGCAACGACTTCGACATCTTGTTGACCCCATCGAGCCCTTCGAGCAGCGGCATCGTGATGACGAGCTGCGGTTCCTGGCCGAAATGCTGCTGGAGCTGCCGCCCGACCAACAGGTTGAATTTCTGGTCGGTACCGCCGAGTTCGACATCGGCCTCCAGAGCCACGGAGTCGTAACCCTGCACAAGGGGATACAAGAGCTCGTGAATCGCGATCGGCTGCTCGTTCCGGAAGCGCTTGTTGAAGTCGTCACGTTCCAGCATGCGCGCGACGGTGTGCTGGGCGGCAATACGTATCAGGCCGGCCGCATCCATCTTCGACATCCAGGTGGAGTTGAACTCGACGCGGGTCTGCTCCGGGTCGAGTATCTTGAAGATCTGCGCCTCGTAGGTTTTCGCGTTCTCCGCGATTTCCTCTTTCGTGAGCGGCGGGCGCGTCGCATTCCGGCCGGACGGATCGCCGATCATGCCGGTGAAGTCGCCGATCAGGAACACCACCTCGTGACCGTAGACCTGGAACTGCCGCATCTTGTTGATGAGCACGGTGTGGCCGATGTGCAGGTCGGGTGCCGTCGGATCGAAACCCGCCTTGACGACGAGGGGCCGGCCGCTCGCGAGTCGTTGCTCGAGCCCGTTGGCCGGCAAAATTTCCTCGGTGCCGCGGGCGAGCTCTTCCAGTTGTTCCTTGTCGACGGTCATGTCGTTCGTCAGTAAGCAAAATTCGTACGCGATGATAATGCATTCCGCGGGTCGGGTACCGATCGATCCTTTGCGAAACGGTGAGGTAGCGTGCTTTGACCTCTTCCCGGGTGCGCTGTAGAGTAGCCCGAACCACGTTCGGGGGATAACAACGTTGAATCGACCGGCTAGTCCGCTGCTTCATGACTACAAGCCTGCCGAAAGGACACGGGTACCGAAAACAAGGAAGCTCCAGTGGTTTGCGGTCGGTCTCGGCCTCCCGCTCCTCGGCTTGATGCTGATCCTGTTCTTCCGCAACGACACCAGTGCCAGTCCTCCGCCGGCGCTCGATTACGCGCTATCGGAGATAGTCATCGAGACGGAACCGGCGCTGCCCAACCTGCACGCCGAGCTCGCACCGATAGTGCTGGCGTCGACGGCCCGCGTGCCCCTGGCTCAGGCCGCTCCCGAATACGACGAGCTGAAGTTCGAGATCCGCTCCGGCGACACGCTCGACCGGCTGTTCCGCCGGCACGACCTCGATCTCGGCAACCTCGCCGCCATCGTCCAATTGCCGGAAGCGGCCGAACACCTGAAGTTGCTGCGCCCCGGCGATGAGTTCACGATCCGGCACGACGGCCGCCAGCTCGTCAGCCTTTACCGCGACCTCGACCTGACGCACTCGCTGCGCGTCTCCCGCGGCGATTCGGGCTACGTCGCCGAGATCATCGAGCGGCCGATCGAAACTCACAAGCGGCTCGCCTACGGCCGTATCGAATCATCGCTGTTCGAAAGCGCCGCCTCGGCCGGCCTGCCGGACCGGCTCATCATGAGCCTTGCCGGGATCTTCGCCTGGGACATCGACTTCGTGCTCGACATCCGCAAAAGCGACGATTACTACATCCTGTACGAGGAGATCTACCAGGATGGGAAGTTCGTCACGGCGGGCGACATCGTCGCCGCCGAGTTCAACAACAACGGCAGGACGTTCCGCGCCGTGCGCTATGTCGACGCGGAAGGGCGCGTGGATTACTACACGCCCGAAGGCCTGAGCGTGCGCAAGGCCTTTATCCGCGCCCCAGTCGATTTCTCGCGGGTCAGCTCCTCTTTTAACCTGAATCGCCGGCACCCGGTCCTCAACACCATTCGCGCGCACCGCGGCGTGGACTACGCCGCGCCGAGCGGCACCCCGATCAAAGCGGCCGGCGACGGCAAGATCATCTTCCGCGGGCGCAAGGGCGGCTATGGCAACTGCGTGGAGATCCAGCACGGCGGCAACATCACGACGCTGTACGCCCATATGTCGCGCTTCGCGAAATCCGTCGGGCTGAACGATCGCGTGCGGCAGGGCGACGTGATCGGCTACGTTGGCAGCACCGGCCTCGCGACGGGCCCGCACCTGCATTACGAGTACCGCCTGAACGGCGTGCACCGGAATCCGCGCACGGTCGAGCTGCCCCAGGCCGATCCGATCAAGGAACAGTACCGGGCGGATTTCCTGGCGAAGTCCGAGTCGATCCTCGACGAGCTGCTGCAATACAAGAGAACCCAGGTCGCCACGCTGGCCGCCGATTGAAGAAGTCGCTCTACATCGGGCTCATGTCCGGCACCAGCATGGACGGCATCGACGCCGGCCTGTTCGCAATAACCGACCGCCGCTGCAAGCTCGAGGCCGCGGAGAGCTCGAGCTATCCGGAAGAGCTTCGGGAGGCGCTGCACGCCGCCACCCGCGACCCGCTATCCTGCACCGTCGACACCATCGGCCGCCTCGACCACTGGGTTGGCGAGCGTTTCCTGCAAGCCGCTGAACGGCTCATCGAAAAGTCCGGCATCGACCGGGCCCGCGTGCGCGCGATCGGCAGCCATGGCCAGACCATCCGCCACCTGCCGCGGGTGGAACGCCCGTTCACGCTGCAGATTGGGGACCCGAACATCATTGCCGCGGGCACCGGCATCACCACCGTCGCGGATTTCCGCCGGCGGGACCTGGCCCTTGGCGGCGAAGGCGCGCCGCTTGCCTCCGGCTTTCACCGCGCGTACCTGTCGCACCCGGACGAGAACCGCGTAGTGCTGAACATCGGGGGTATCGCCAACATCACGGTCCTGCCGGCATACGGCGGCACGGTCGCGGGCTTCGATACCGGCCCCGGCAACGGCCTGCTCGATGCCTGGATAAAGCACAGCAAGGGCGAGCCGTTCGACGCCGGGGGCCGCTGGAGCGACAGCGGGGAGGTCGAGCCCGAGCTGCTGGAGCAACTGCTCAAGGATTCGTACTTTACCTTGCCGCCGCCGAAGAGCACCGGGTTCGAGCATTTCAACCTGCAATGGCTGCAACAGGTTCTTGCGCAGCTGCCGCGGGAGCCCGCCCCCCAGGACGTCCAGGCGACGCTCGCAGAGCTCTCGGCCCGCAGCATCGCCGAGGCCATCCGCCGGTACGCGCCAGCAACGGAACGCGTCCTCGCCTGTGGCGGCGGCGTGCATAACGACGCCCTCATGCGACGCCTGGCGGCTCAACTGGGGTCCATCGGGCTCGGCACGACCGCGGCCGCGGGCATCGACCCGGCCTGGGTAGAAGCCGCGACCTTCGCCTGGCTCGCCAAGCGGTGTCTCGAGGGCAAACCCGGCAATCTTCCCGGCGTTACCGGCGCCTCGGCGGAAGCCGTACTCGGCGCCATTTACCGGTGAGTCCCGGCGGCGCGTTGTTATACTCCAGCGTTCGCAGGGTTGCCTGACTCGGGAATCTTCGCCTCGTGGACGCTTCCGCGCCGCCAATCGTCGATCCGTACATCAACCGGGACCTGAGCCTGCTCGAGTTCAACCGACGGGTATTGGCGCAGGCGCGCGAACCGTCGATTCCGATCCTCGAACGGCTGCGATTCCTGTGCATTTCCTCGACCAACCTGGACGAGTTCTTCGAGATACGCGTCGCCAGCCTGAAGCAGCGGCTGGAGCTGGGCGCGCCGGCGCCGGGGCCGGACAAGCTCACCCTGCGGGAGCTGATGCTGGAAATCCGCGAGCGGTCGCTCGTGCTCGTGCGGGAGCAGTACGATCTCCTGAACGGCACGATACTGCCGGAGCTGGCGCGGGAGCGGATCCGCTTCCTGCAGCGGAGCGACTGGACGGCACCGCAGCACAAATGGCTCAGCACGTATTTCGAGCAGGAAATCGTGCCCGTGCTGACGCCGCTGACGCTCGACCCGTCACGCCCGTTCCCGAAGATGCTGAACAAGAGCCTGAATTTCATCGTTCGGCTGAAAGGCAAGGATGCGTTCGGAAGGATGCGGCACCGCGCCGTCGTGCAGGCGCCGCGCTCGCTGCCGCGCATCATCCGCATGCCCGACGAGCTCCTGCCGGACGGCGGGGAAAGCTACGTCTTCCTCTCGTCCATTATCCACGCGCACGTCGACGAGCTTTTCCCGGGGCTGAACGTCGAGGGTTGCTACCAGTTCCGGGTGACCCGCAACAGCAACCTCTATGTCGACACCGAGGAAGTGGACGATCTCGTCCTTGCCCTGCAGGGCCAGCTCGCCGCGAGCCGCTACGGTGCCGCGGTGCGTCTCGAAGTCAGCCGGGACTGCCCGACCGACCTCGGCGATTTCCTGCTCGATCATTTCGATCTCGACCGGGACGACCTGTTCGAGGTGGACGGGCCGGTCAACCTGAACCGCCTCGTCGCCATCTGCGACATGGCGCGGCGGCCTGAACTCTGTTTCCCGCCGTTCTCGCCGGGGCTGCCGTTGGCCCTGAGATCGGAGCACGACATCTTCGCTGTGCTGAAACGGCAGAACCTCCTGCTGCACCACCCCTACCAGTCGTTCGCGCCGGTCGTCGAGTTCATCGCCCGCGCCGCCTCCGATCCGAGCGTTCTTGCAATCAAGCAAACGCTGTACCGCACCGGCGCCGATTCGCCCTTCGTCGATCACCTGGTCAGCGCCGCTCGCGCCGGGAAGGAGGTCACCGTCGTCGTCGAGCTGATGGCGCGCTTCGATGAAGCGGAGAACATTTCGCTTGCTACCCGCCTCCAGGAAGCCGGTGCGCACGTCGTGTATGGGCTCGTCGGCTACAAGACGCACGCGAAGATGGCCCTGGTGGTGCGGCGCGAGCAGGGAAAGCTGGTCAGGTACGTGCACCTCGGCACCGGAAACTACCACCCCGGCACGGCGCGCGTTTACACGGATTACAGCTATTTCAGCTGCAGCCGCCAGCTCGGCGAAGACGTGCACAAGCTTTTCATGCAGCTGACGAGCCTCACGGCGGCGACGGAGCTGCACCGGATCCTGACCGCGCCCTTTTACCTGTTTGACGCGCTGATCGAACGAATCGAACGGGAAATCGAGCACGCAAGGCATGGCAGGCCGGCACGCATCGTGGCCAAAATGAACGCGCTCACGGGACCGGGGATCATCGATGCCCTGTACCGGGCATCGGCCGCCGGCGTGCGCATTGACCTGGTCGTGCGCGGTATCTGCTCGCTCAAACCCGGCGTGCGGGGACTCTCGGAAACCATCACGGTGCGCTCGATCGTCGGCCGCTTCCTGGAACACTCCCGCGTCTACTACTTCGAGAACGGCGGCGCGGAGGAGTATTTCTGTTCCAGCGCCGACTGGATGGACCGCAACTTCTTTCGGCGCACGGAAATCTGCTTTCCCATCCGGCGGCGCGCGCTGAAGAAGCGCTTGCGGGCCGAGCTCGACCTGCTGCTGGCCGACAACTGCCAGGCCTGGCTGCTGCGAGGCGACGGCCACTACGAACGCTGCGAGCCCCAGGGCGTGGCCATCGCGGCGCAGCAGACCCTGCTCGCCGAGCTGGCCGGGCGCGAACCAGCACCAGGCCCCGCCTTCGGCA
>CAZSKQ010000153.1:0-7187 GCA_964607425.1 uncultured Woeseiaceae bacterium | reverse complement strand
AGCCGCATGACGGTGTACAGCCGCTGCGAGGCGCTGATCGCCGCGGGCGGCACCGTCGGCGGCGCCTGGACGGCCTTGAAGGAAGCGTACTACGGCGACTTCTCCGAGCGCCTGCTGCTGGTGGATTACGACCTGCTGACGCAGCATCCGCGCCGAACCGTGGAGCTGATCTACGAATTCATCGGCGAGCCTGCTTTCGTGCACGACTTCGACAACGTCGAGTACGAGGAGGGCGAGTTCGATCAGCGGCTCGGCGTCAAGGGACTGCACACGGTGCGCCGCAAGGTCGAGTTCACGGCGCGGCGTTCCATCCTGCCGCCCGACCTGTTCGCGCGCTACCAGGAGATGGATTTCTGGCAGGACGATACCGGCACCGCCGCCAGCATCATCGCGCCCAGGCGAAAATCCCGGGCGACCCCGATGTAGGAGCGCGCATCGCGCGCGACCTCAAACCGCCACCCCGCCCACACGGTCACCCACCGCACGAAACCGCAAGCACGGTTACGACCGCGGCGGAAAGATGCCCGTCAGCGCGATGCAGAAATTCAGGACCAGGAACGGCTGGCGATTCTCGTGCGGCTGTCCCGAGCCGCTAATGGCCAAAGCCGCCGGAGCCAGCGTCACATCAGCCGGCGTCTTGCCGGGCGCCAGGTACCGTATGGCACCCTGGCCGCCGCGCCTGTCGCGGGCAAGGTAGTCATCACCCGAAGGCACGCTGGAGCTCGCAACGGCATCGAGTCCGATCACGCCATGATTGTGGGCCGGCATCTCGGCGTCGGTCAGCATGACCGCGTCTTCTCCCGCCCGCATGCCGGGGGTCCAGTTCTGCAGCCCCGGACCCTGGCCCGCCCCCGGCACGGCGCTGCCGCGCAGATCGGGCAGGGCAAACGTCGATTTACCGTCGCCGCCGTAGGTCATGCCGAGAATGGAGAACAGCGCCGTGTTCTGAGCTATTCGAAGGAGCTGCCCGTCACACAAGGCCCAGCCCTGCGGCGCAAAAGTGTACGGGAACAGCCGGACTTCACCTATAAAGGGTTCCATTCGCTCACTCCTGCTTCAACTTCCCGTCGGGAAAATACCGGCCAGGCTGATGATGTAGTTCATGCCGACACTGCGCATGTGGTTGTCGTGCGGCCTGTTTCCGCCGCTGTTGCGGACCGTTTGTTGATTCATGGTTGCGTACGGCGGGGTGTCGCCGGGCGGTGCATAGATCACGTCCTCGCCTGCATCCGCGAACAGATTGCCCTCGGGACCCGGGCTCTTGCCCTCTGCCGTTGTGGCGACAAAGCCATGACCGTGGGTGGGCAACTGTTGCACGGACAACGTGACGCTATCGCTGCCGAACTGCTCTCCCAGTGAGCGCGGTGTCAGCCCCGCCCCGGTCCCTTGCCCCACGGGCAGTCGGCCGCGCAGGTCCGGCAATGCAAACGTGGTTTGGCCGTCGCCGCCGTAGACCGTGCCGATCAGCGCAAACAGCGCATCGTTCTCGGCGATGGACATAAGCCTTCCATCGCAGAACGCCCACTTGTCCGGCGCGAAGTTGCCGGCAAACAAGCGGATCTCGCCCAGGTATGGCTCACTCATCCGATCCTCCTCGGGTTCAGCCGGGGCTTGGAAAAATGCCGGCTATGGCGATGCAGTAATTGGCGACGAGCGACGGCTGACAGTTCTCATGCGCTCCGCCCGCCCCCGTGGATGCGACCACGCCGGAGTTCAACGCCTGGGTGTCGCCGCCGGGCGGTGCAAAGAGTTTCGCTCCTTCGCTGGAAGCCGCCGCGAGCACGGCGTTGTCGAACTCGGTGGTCGAACCGTTCGCTCCGGAAGCGGCAACGCCGTGATTGTGCGCGGGCATCTGGGCAGGAGTGAGGACGACATGCTCGACGCCACCCGTCGTGCCCTGCGGAGCATTGCCGGGATGCACGGGCGCCCGCCCGCGCAGGTCGGGCACGGCAAAGGTGGTTCTGCCGTCGCCGCCGAACCGGGCACCCAGCAGGGAGAACAGTGCCTGGTTCTGGGCAATCGGCAGCAGCCGGCCGTCACACGGTACCCAGTCCCCGGGAGCCCTCGCAAACGAAAAGAGCTTGATTTCTCCGATGAACGCTTCGGCCACTGTATGCACTCCTCCGGGCGCTGGACGACGCCAAACGCGACGGTGCCCGCCCCCCAAGTCTTCAACCGCGGTAAAACGTATCACCTGCTCGTCGCGGGTGGGGAGCGGTTTGAACTTAACCTGCTATTTTGACATCGCCAGCCACAGCGTTCGGCGGCCGGGCACAAGGAACAGGTTCTTGTTATAGATAGCCTTTCATATAGATCGACCAACGGCTGCCAGAGTATTGCCTGCCGATAATATAAAGCTCCCGCGGCAACAGCCGATATGAGCCGGGACCAACCAGAATCGGCTTGCGGGATACCGCGCTCATCCCCGCGTCGCTGCCTCCGGACGCTCTCATCGTGTCAGTTTTGGCGGTATTTATTCCGTGAGAGTAACGCCGCTGCCACCCATCTCGGCCGGCAAATCCTGCATCTTCGGCAGCCCGTCGCGCATCGGGAGCCGCGTCTCCTGGTAATGGACGTGGATACCTGCCTCGTACGGAAAATCCGGAATGACGGCGGCATACACGTCCGTTACGCCCATGGTCGGGTGCTCGGTGAGGACGTGACCGCCGCAGGTTTTGCACCATTTGCGGATGCTCGCCGGCGTCTTCGACCAAGCCCCCAGGTTGCTCTCGCCTTGAGTGATCTTCACGGCTTCCGGCTTCCAGAGCGTGAAGGCATTGACCGGCCCCGCCGACCAGTGGCGGCAGGACTCGCAGTGGCAATAGCCCATACCCACGGGCTCGCCGGTGACCGTCAACTGAACCTCACCGCAAAAACAGCGGCCGTCGTAGGTTTTCCCGTCAGACATACTGCACCTCCCCAAAAAGAGGCCGCACGAGGCAGCCGTGGCATGCGATCGTTCCGCACGTATTCTGCACTAAATCCGGTTTCGGCTGCAGGCATTTCTGTGACGCCGCGGCGCGGGCGCCGCCAGAATCCCTGCCCAGGCGAGGAAGCACCGGAGTAATATGGTGTTTCCGCGGAAACGGGACCGCGGCCCGAACCGAGCCGAGGGGACGAACCGTGAAGCAATCCTCACGCGAAGATGTCTGGGCGGCTGGCGACCTGTACGAGCCGTACGTTGGTCGCTGGAGCCGACTCGTGGCCCGGGAATTGCTCGAATGGCTGGCGGTGCCGGAGCAGAGGGACTGGCTCGACGTCGGGTGCGGAACCGGCGCGCTCACGCGAACCATCCTCGACCACGCCGACCCGAAGCGCGTGAGATCCGTGGACGCATCGCCCGGCTTCATCGAGTATGCGAAAGCGCATGTCACGGCGGGGCCGGTAAGCTTCGAGGTCGGGGACGCACAGTCGCTGCCCGTCGATACCGGGAGCGTCGATGCCGCGGTTACGGGCCTCGTGCTGAACTTCGTGCCGCAGCCGCAACGCGCGGTGGCGGAGATGTCTCGCGCAACGCGGCAAGGCGGTGTCGTCGCCGCTTACGTCTGGGACTACGGCGGCAAGATGGAGTTGATGCGTTACTTCTGGGACGCCGCCGCAGAACTGGACCCGGCGGCAGCCGAACTCGACGAGGGCCGCCGGTTCCCGATCTGCCAGCCCGAGCCCCTGACCGAGCTTTTCACCCAGGCAGGCTTGCACCACGTCGAGGCTCGGCCGATCGACATTCCGACCGGGTTTCGCGATTTCGACGACTACTGGTCGCCTTTCCTCGGTGGGCAGGGTCCCGCGCCGGGGTATGTGGTTTCGCTGGACGAATCGCGCCGGGAAGGAATCAAAGATCGCGTTCGAGCCAGGCTGCCTATTGCGGAAGACGGATCGATCCGGCTGATCGCGCGCGCGTGGGCGGTTCGCGGGCGTAAACCCTGACGTTGGTTCGACATCCGGGGATGACATCGCGACGGCAACGCGGCAGCGCCGGCGGGCCGTTCAGCAGGCCGATATAAGGCGCGTCGCAGCGCAAACGCGCAGGTTCACCCGGTTGCCGCTGGGGATGGCGATGCCTGCACCGCGTTCTATACTCCGGCTATACAGCCCGGCCCTCAGCAGCCCGCGTCGCCGTCGATCCCCGATGGCGAAGTGCGGCTACATCCAGCTCAATCTTGATTGCCGCAACATCCTCGATGAGGGTCGTCGTCATTTGCCTTTACCAGGAGCCAAGTCCTTGTGGGAGGGTCGAGATGGACAAGAGAGTCATACTGCTTGTTGCGCTGTCGCTATTCGTCGCGATAGGCGCATCCGTCGATGCACAGTTGATTTCAGCAGATGGGAAAAGTAGCGATCAATCCGGACTGGATATCTGCGTGACGCCAAGCGGAGCCCTGTTTGTTCGGAAGCATTGCAAGCGAAATGAGAAGGACCTGGATCCCGCCGCTTTCGGCATTGAGCCAGAGATCATCTTTCGCGATGTGGAGCATCGGGATATGGTGGACCCGGGCGAGGAGCTGATTGCAGCCGCGCTGTGCGAGCGGGACGAGGTCGTCGTCGCCGGAGGCTATATCACCGAGCCAGAGCTCCCCGTGCGGGTAACACTCGATGGCGCCTTTTTCGACGGGCAACGTAGTGGATGGCGTGTGGACTTGCTGAACGTCGGCGATTCTCCCGAAACGCTCTCGGTGCGAGTCAACGTCTCATGCATTGAGGGCCGCGGAGTCCCCGGTGACCCTGTGCCTGATCAGCCAATGAACTGAACCTTCTGAGATCCGGCATAAGGCGCGGGAATCGCCGCTCTGTTCAGGAGCCGGCACGGAGAATGCGGAGCCGTTCGAGGCTCGCCTTCGGCCAATACGCCTTCAGGTCGTAGTATTCGGGAACGGCCGGGATATTGCGCGGCAACTCGACCCACGGTTGCTTCGACTCAGTGAAGATATGAATGTCGGGCGGCAGCAGGTCGGGATTGTCGAGCGTGCCCACGCGCACGAAGCGGATCCCGTTGATTGTGAGTCGTTGTGTTTCCAAATGTGCGGGGACTTTACGTCGCGACCAGCATTTGACGCATACCTTCATCTGTGTTCTATTTGGCTCAAATAACAGGGGAGCCATTCGCAGATCAGCGTTTCATCAGCACTGCCAACGACTCCAGTACTTTCTCCTGATGAGCCGATTTCTGCTGGAAGCTCCGCTACGATCTAAAGAAATGATAAGCGTGCCAAAGTATGACGACTGTTGAATCCCCCTTACTGAAGCAGTTCAGGGCTGGGTGGATCCGCTTCAATTCAGGAGCAGAAGGACATGGTTGCCCCGATCTTGAGCCTGAATGTCTCTAGGTTTTCCATGTTTGTTCTAATCACCGTCGAATTCTCGTAGATCCATGAGGCTAATCAATCTTTCAGTGTCGAACTACAAATCTCTCCGAGACATCTCATTGTCTCCGGCAGATCACCTCACCGTAGTAATAGGCGCTAACGCTTCTGGAAAGAGTAATTTAGCCGACTTCCACGACTTCCTGGCGGATCTTTACAAACATGGATTGGCGGTAGCAGTGGCTAGAAAGGGCGGTTATGAAAATATTGCTCATAGAAAAATGCGGCGATCGAGAGGTGCGATATCAGTTGCACTTGTAGCAGAGATTGACAGTCGTGCAATGCGCTCTTGGCCAGGGGTGTACCGACGTGCGCTTCCAGCGGTGCGCTTCTACCACTCATTTTCCTTCAAGGCTGAAACCCAAGCTATAAGATCGGATTTCAGAATAGAGTACGAGGAAATTATGCTGGAAGAGCGTACGACGGATGGATGGCGCTCAGTTGCACGGGTGAGACGAGACAGACAACGCCTTCAGCATGAACAGTTCATCGCTCCAGAACGAGGGCCCTCCGCAAAAATGCGCGATCGCCTATTCGGCCAATTTCGGTTTCTCAATAATCTTGACGATATGGTTCAGTCTGAATCGATGCCGACTACCGAGCTTTTGCTTAGTTCGATCGGGCGCTTCATTCCAATTCTGCGCCTGATCTCGGAAGGATTGGCAGCTATAAAAGTCCTTCAGTTAAGCCCAACGAACACCCGCGAGTTCGGAGTTCCAATACCAAATCCCGAAATGCATCGGCATGGAGGAAACCTTCCAGCAGTTGTTGACATGATTGCGCGACATCATCCGCGGATATGGAATCAAGTAATTAATGTGATGCGGCAGTTGCTACCAACTCTCGAAAGGATCGAGGTTGATTACACTCACTCTCGTACTTTGGGCTTGTTTTTTTACGAACAAGGTGTAGGCAGGCCATGGACCGTCTCCGAAGTATCGGACGGAACGATTCATAGCCTTGCGCTGCTTGTCGCGTTGTATGATCCCAGAACGACGATGCTTGTGCTCGAGGAACCCGAGAATTCAATTCATACTTGGATTCTTCGAACATTGATGGAGGCGGCTCGTGAAGCGGCACAATCTAAGCAGATTTTGCTGACGACACACTCCCGAACAGTTGTCGACTCCGTTCGGCCCAAGCAGGTATGGGTTATGTGGAGAGCTGAAGGCGAATCACGCTTGTCTCAATTGTCTGCTTTAAGCACAGAGATTTCCAAAGTGATTGCTGAGGGTGAGCTTACGACTTTTGAGTTGCTTGATACTGGACTAGTAACCGAAGCCATTCCCCCGTTTCCAAAAGAACACTAAGGATAAGCGATGCGCATTGGACTCATCGTGGATGGTCAGGCCGAATACCGATCATTGGCATTGCTTTACCCACGAATCGACACCTCGGCAACCATTTTTAACCCGCTCTATGCCGACATACAGCCGCACTCCAGTCCAACGAGGATAGTTCGAGCAAGCTTGCCTGCTATCAGAATTCTTGCCCGAAGAGGCGCTAATAGAGTGGTTGTGTGTATAGATCATGAACATAGGCCCGAATGCATACCTCGCTGGCGTGATCAACTGGAAACAGCGCTGAATTTGCGATGCGTCGAGGAGGGTATCAGTGATGTGCGGGTCGCATTGAAGGCGGCGATGTTCGAAAACTGGTTGGTTTCAGACACCGTCGCAGTCGGGAAAAAGAAAGCGCGATTCAAACTAACTCAAGCACATGTTAACCAGATCTCGCCCAACAAGGCGGACAGCGTTAATGCTGGAAGAATACTTAACCCTAATCCGACGAACTTTTTGAAGCGTGAAGCCGGGTAGGAATTGAAAA
>CAZSKQ010000152.1:0-7302 GCA_964607425.1 uncultured Woeseiaceae bacterium | reverse complement strand
CAGGCGCCAAGGCGAATGACGCCCGTATCGAGGCACTTCTGCCGTGGTATCGCGCGCGGTGCGCGTCCGCACCGGCGCCAAGGCGAACGACGCCCGTATCGGGGCACTTCGGCGGTGAGTATCGCGCGTGGTGCGCGCCCGCACCGGCGCCAAGGCGAACGACGCCCGTATCGAGGCACTTCGGCCGTGAGTATCGCGCGCGGTGCGCGCCCCAGGCGCCAAGGCGAAAGATGCTCGTATCGAGGCACTTCGGCCGTGAGTATCGCGTGCGGTGCGCGCCCCAGGCGCCAAGGCGAACGATGCCCGTATCGAGGCACTTCGGCCGTGGTATCGCGCGCGGTGCGCGCCCGCACAGGCGCCAGGGGGAACGGTGTCCGTATCGAATCACGCCGTGGTATCGCGCGCGGTGTGCGCTCCTACAGAGCTTGATTTCGGGGCGGGAGTCACCACAATTCAGGCAGTTCAATACCCCCCGGAGCACCCTATGTTCAAACGAATCGCCCTGTTCATTGCCACCAACCTCGCCATTGTCCTGGTGCTGAGCGTGGTGCTGCGGCTGCTTGGGGTGGACCGGTTGCTCGACGAATCCGGGTCGGCGATCAATTACGAGGGGCTGCTCATCCTGTCCCTGGTGATCGGCTTCGGCGGCGCCTTCATTTCTCTTGCGCTCTCGAAATGGATCGCCAAGCGGACCACGGGCGCGCGGGTCATCAAGCAGCCTGCGAACGACACCGAATCCTGGCTGGTCGGGACGGTGCAGCGGCTGGCGCAGCAGGCCGGCATCGGCATGCCCGAAGTGGCGATCTACGACGCGCCGGACCTGAACGCATTCGCGACCGGCGCGCGCCGCAACAGTTCGCTAGTGGCCGTCAGCCGCGGACTCCTGCAGGGCATGCGCAAGGATGAGGTCGAGGCCGTGCTGGCGCACGAGATCTCACACATCGCGAACGGCGATATGGTCACCCTGACGCTGGTACAGGGTGTCGTCAACACGTTCGTCATCTTCCTGTCGCGCATCGTGGGTCACATCGTGGACCGGGTAGTGCTGAAGAACGACCGCGGCTACGGCATCGGCTATTTCCTGTCCGTGATTGTCGCGCAGCTCCTCCTCGGCATCCTCGCGAGCATCATCGTGATGTGGGTGTCGCGGCAGCGCGAATTCCGCGCCGATGCGGGCTCGGCGCGCCTGAACGGCAAGCAGCCGATGATCCAGGCACTGGCGCGGCTCGACCGCGGCGGGCCGGCGCAGCTGCCGGAGAGCATGGAGGCGTTCGGTATTTCCGGTCGGCACGGACAGGGGCTGAAGCGGCTGTTCATGAGCCATCCCCCGATTCCCGAGCGCATCGCGGCCCTGGAACGGCTGTAGCGAGCGCCCTGCTCGTCAGTAACGGACCAGGGCCGAGCCCCAGGTAAAGCCGGCCCCGAAGGCTTCCAGCAGCAAGAGCTCGCCGCGCTTGATGCGGCCGTCGCGCACGGCAACATCGAGGGCCAGCGGTATGGAGGCGCTGGAGGTGTTGGCGTGCCGGTCGACGGTGACCACGACGCGCTCCATCGGCAAATCCAGTTTTTTCGCCGCGGCGGCAATGATGCGCAAATTGGCCTGGTGCGGAACGAGCCAGGCGACATCCTGCTTCGATACATTGTTAGCCGCCAGCGTCTCTTCCGCGATCGTACCCAGCCTGGCAACCGCCTGGCGAAACACCTCGTTACCCTTCATCCGGATGTAGGCATCCGCGGCCCGGACCTCGTCATATCCGGAAGAAATGCCGGCGGGTACGTGCAGCAGTTCCTCGAAACGTCCGTCGGCGCGGGAGTGCGCCGACAGCACCCCCGGCTCATCCGACGCGCGCAGCACCACGGCTCCCGCGCCGTCGCCGAACAACACGCAGGTCGTGCGATCGTTCCAGTCGATGATGCGCGAATACGTCTCGGCGCCGATCACGAGCGCGCAGCGGGAGCCGCCGGTCGTCACGAAACGGTTCGCCACGTCCAGCGCATAAATGAAGCCCGAGCATGCAGCGCTCACGTCGAATGCCGGGATACCCGTGATCCCCAGGCGCCGCTGCACGATACAGGCTACGCTGGGAAATACCTTGTCCGGTGTCGTCGTCGCGACGACGATGAGGTCGATCGCGGACGGATCGATATCCGAGGTTTCGAGCGCGCGCATCGCTGCCGCGACGCTCATGTCCGACGTGGTCTCCCCGTCCGCCGCGATGTGTCGGCTTTCGATGCCGGAACGCGAGCGAATCCACTCGTCCGTGGTATCCACGAACTCCTCGAACTCCTTGTTCGTCATGATGCGTTCGGGCAGGTAGCCGCCGGTGGCGGCAATTCGGGCGTATGTCATACCTGTGTCCTGTAGTGCCGTGCGACGGCAGGTCCGTCAGCGGCGAAGGAATGCAGCAATGTGGCGCACCGTCGGGTGGTCGAACAGGTCGCTGATGTCGAGGCGGCCGGGGTGCTTCTCGTCTATTGCGAGCACAATCTCCGTCAGGGTCAAGGAGCTGACACCCACTTCGAAGAGGTTGTCGTCCGGACCGATCGGCCGGTCCTGGGCAAATTTACGGCAGATCGCCAAAAGCTCCGCGACCAGCGGATCGCCGTCCTCGTCGCCGCGGGGCACGCGTTCCGCAGTTTCGAGCGCCGCCAGCACCTCGTCGAACTCGCCGTTCGCATAAGCCGCGGCCAGGTGGGCGCGCTGGACCTTGCCGCTGGTCGTTTTCGGGATGCGCATCACCGGCACGACGCGGTCGACCGCGAGGCCCACCTGCGTGCCGAGCGTGGCGCGCACCGCCTCCACCAGCGGCCGGAACTCGTCCAGGTCGCGGCGGTGCAGCAAAAACACCAGCAGTTCTTCCGCCTGGCTCGTCCCGCGGCAGCTACCGGCGACGACCACCTTGCCGAGATCGAGACCGTCTACCTTGGCAAGAATCTCCTCCAGGTCGTGCGGATAGTAATTCTGGCCGTTGACGATGACGATGTCCTTCGACCGGCCGGTAATGACGAGCTCGCCATCGGCGATGAGCCCGACGTCGCCCGTGCGCAGCCAGCCGTCCCCGGTGAACAGCGCGGCCTCCGCGTCCGGGTCGCCGTAGATGCCGCTCGTCACGTTACTGCCGGATACCTGGATATGGCCGACAATCCCGTCGACCAGCGGTTCATCCGCATCGCCGGCGATACGGATGCGGCAATCGCGTACGGCCTTGCCGACTTTGACAAAGCTGAGGGCGTCCGCGTGCCCCGGATCCGCGGGCCGGTACGGCTCCCCGATGCACAACCCGTGCCGGTCGGCGACAATGTACCCGTAGTCGCGCCCGGGTTCGGGAAGAGTCACCGCTACCGTGGCTTCCGCCAGCCCGTACACCGGGAACATGGCTGAACGCTTGAGGCCGTAAGGTGCGAGCGCATCCAGAAACGCCTCGCACAGCTCGCGAGAGATCGGTTCGGCCCCGTTCAGAATCAGTTGCACGGCCGACAGGTCGAGGTTATCCAGCCCCTTGCGCTCGAAGAGCTTCAGGAAATGCTTGTACCCGAAGTTGGGCGAGCAAAGCTGGGTCGCTCGCAGCTCCGTCGCTTTGCTCAACCACAGCAGCGGGCGGCGCACGAAGAGGTCGGTGTCCATCACCGCGTGGTCCATGCCGGCGGCGAGCACGCTCAAATGAAAGCCGACCAACCCCATGTCGTGCGTGAGCGGCATCCAGCTCAGGCTCGTGTCCCGCTCGCTCCAGCCGGTGCCCTCCACGATCGCGCGAATGTTCACGGCAAGGTTGCGGTGCGTCAGGCAAACGCCCTTTGGATCGCCGGTAGAGCCCGACGAGTACTGGACGAAGGCGAGATCGTCGTCGGCCGGGGAATGCAGCTCCCCTTCCCCGCCGTCCGCTACGGAATCGGCAAGCACTGCCTGGTCGAGCTTGTCCTTGATGTCAGGCATCGATCGTTCGTGGGCGAAACCGGCGAGGCGGGCGCACAGGTCGGGTTCGGTGAACAGGCGTGCGCGGCGCAGCTGCCGCAGAATCCGGATCAGCTTCAGCCGGTGCTCGTCGCTGATGCCGACCGCGACCGGCACCGGCACAATGCCGCCCAGCGCGCCGGCCCAGAACGCGACCGTGAAGCTTTCATTCGACTTCGTGAAAATGACCAGCTCGTCGCCCGGCCGCATACCCCGCCGCTGCAGGTCCGCGAGCAATGCGCTCGCGCGCCGCCACAGGTCCGCCGTCGAGACCACCGTTTCGTCCTTGTCGCCGCTTATAAAGCGGATCGAGCGGCCGTTGCCCGCGGCCCTCCTGAGGAGCGCGGGGAGATTGCGAAAAGCGGTCATGATTCGACCGCGCGCAGCGCCGGTCGCAGGTGGATGTCCGGCCGTGCGCGCAGGTTGATGCCGAATTCGAGCCCCGGCGGCTCGCCGCCAGGCAACATTTCGAAGCGCGGCGCCAGCAGGGCCATGTGCGTCTTCATTTCGAGAAAAGCGAAGTATTCGCCGAGGCAGCGCCGCGGTCCGAGCGCAAACGGAAAATACGGCCGCTCGCCCTTACTCATCGCGGTGTCCGGGTCAAAGCGGTCCGGGTCGAAACGCTCGGGCTCGGGCCAGTACTCCGCCGTGCGATGCAGGATGTACGGCGACAGGTAAATATCGGTGCCGGCCGGGACGTCGTAGTCGGCGAGCGCATCGTCTGCTTCCGCGCGGCGTGTGAATAGCCATACCGGTGGGTACAGCCGCAACGTTTCCTCGAGCACGGCGAGCGTATACGGAAGTTGCGCGAGCGTCTCGGCGTTGACGGCGTCCGCATTCGGGATGACTGCCGCGGCTTCGCGCGCGAGCCTTCCGTGCACGTCCGGGTGGCCGGCCAGCAGGTACCACGTCCAGTTCAGCGTGCCGGCCGAGGTTTCGTAGCCCGCGACGATCAGGTTCATCAGCTCGTCCAGCAGTTCCCCGTCGGTAAAGGCCATGCCCGTTTTGTCGCGCGCCTCCAGGTAGACGGACAGGAAATCGTAGTCGTCCATCGAGCCCGCTTCACGGCGGCTGCCGATGATGTCGAGCAGCAGGTCGCGGAGCTCGCGCAGTTGCAGCACGACCCGGAGGTCGCGGGTCGGATCCTCGCACAGGAACGCGAACGGATTGGCACCGCCGGCAACGATGTGCGCGTCGTAGTCCTGCCCGAAGATGGCACGCAGTATCAATTCGAGTGCAAAATCGCTGGTTTCCTGCGTGACGTTCAAGGACTCGCCGCGTTGTGCGATTTCCGTCCAGCGGCGTTCCCGTTCATGCGTGCAGCGGACCATGAGGCCGACCAGTCGGTGCACGTTGGCGCGGCTAAACGCGGGCTGGATCATGGTGCGCGAGCGGCGCCAGGCATCGCCGTCGCTGACGATCAGGCCGTTCCCAAGCAGCATCTTCACGCGTTCGAACCCTGGACCCTTCTTGTAGCGCGCGTGCTGGCGGACCAGGATGCGGCGGATTTCGGCCACCTCGTTGATGAAATACGCATCGCGTCCGCCCGCGCCGGCAAACGCCACGATGTCGCCGTATTCGCGGCGCGCCGATTCGAGGGTCGCGAGCGTCCGAGGATCGATACCGAGCCGGACCGGCGCGTCGGGACCCGGCGGCCGGCGGTCTCTTGAACTAGCCAATGGCATGAAATCCCTAGTATTTCTCCGGCAGGGAACGTCGGCAGAGGCGCAATATTACATTGACCGACGCGTAACCGATACTGCAAACTCCCCTCGCCCCGTGTACGGTTCATCTGCAGTTCATGCCCGCTCCGGCACAGTTCCTCCAGGCTGCAACCAGGCTTCGCCGTATTCCAATGCCCGATAACGCACTGAAGTCCAACTACGAAACCGATACCGGCAGGTCGCGGTTCGACGACGTCGAAACGCGCCGCAGCGCGTGGTCGCAGCGCAGCATGTCGCGGGGCCGCCGCCTCTATTATTTCCTCGGCCTGCCGCTGCTGCGCGGTGTCATGCGCCTGCTCTGGTGGAGTTACCGCGTCGAAAAGGTAATCGGGGCGGAGATCGCCGAGCGCATTGCGACGGACGGGAGCGTCTATGCGCCCTGTTACTGGCACCAGCATCACGTGCTCTGCACAAACATGATCCGCCAATGGATCGACAAGGGCTTTCGGGCGAGCTTTCTCGTCTCCGCCTCGGTGGACGGCGAAGTGCCGGCGCGGATTGCGCGGGCCTGGGGCGCAGAGGTGATCCGGGGCTCGGCGAACCAGACCGGCACCCTCGTGCTGCGAGACATGCGCGCGGCGCTCAAGCGCGGTATCTCCGTCGTCACCACGGCCGATGGCCCGAACGGCCCGAAGCACGAATTCAAGGCCGGTGCCGTGCTGATGGCGCGCATCGCCGGCGTGCCGATGGTGCCGCTGGCCTGTGCCGCCGACCGCGCCTGGTATCTCGACCGCTGGGACGACTTCATGATCCCCAGGCCGTTCGCGCGGGTCGTGCTGGCGGTAGGCGAGCCGCTGCCGGTTCCGCCCGATACGCCGCTCGAGCGTATCGAGGATTACCGGCTGCGGATGCAGCAGTCGATCCTGGCGCTCATGGCCGCCGCGGAAGAGGCGCTTGGGCAGGGTCCGGGCCGCTGACGTGCGCGCGCGACTCCTCGCCGGACTCCCGCTGCTGCTGCCCGTGCTGAGCGTCGCGGCAGCGCCGGATGCGGTTACGCTGACCCCACATCGAGTGGAGTACAACGTCGCGATCTCGATCCTGAACGGCCGCCTTTCCACCGTCGTGACTGCCCTGGATGCCGGGTTCATGGCGAATTCCGTGATCAAGCCGGTCGGGTTTTCGAAAATCGTGGCGCACGGCGCGATCCAGGAGAGCTCGTTTTTCCTCACCGACGAGCAAGGGGTGCGGCCGGAGCAATACCGCTCCGTCGATACGCTTTCCTCGGACGACCAGACCGTCACCTTCGATTTCGACTGGCCCGCGCACAAGGTCGAAGGCATGATCGACGGCGAGCCGATCGAGTTCGAGCTGGAGGGCCGCGTGCACGACCGCGTCTCGATCCAGTACCAGCTCATGCTCGACCTGCTGGCGGGCGGTGCGAAGAATGCTTACGAGATGCTGGACGGCGACGAGCTCAAGCACCTGGAAGTGAAGAACATCGGCTCGCGCACGGTCAAGGTGCCCTACGGGACGTTCGATGTGATCGGCATCCAGCACGGCGAGAAGGATTCGTCGCGCGTTACCGTCCTGTGGTGCGCCGAGGAGCTGGGTTACCTGCCGGTCGTCATCGAGCAGCGCCGCAAAGGCAAAGTGCACGTGCGCGCGGTAATGACGCAATACGAGCCC
>CAZSKQ010000151.1:0-7368 GCA_964607425.1 uncultured Woeseiaceae bacterium | reverse complement strand
CGGGCGGTCGCCCGCATGGCGGGCTCCTACGCGCGCGTGAGAACGTGGGTTTGCCGGCCGTCGGGCGGTCGCCCGCATGGCGGGCTCCTACGCGCGTATGATGCCGGGATGACTAACGGGGATATCCGCTACGAGTTCACCCGGCGACCCGAAGCCGGCGACACAATGCCTGTCGCGCCGGGCATCCTGTGGCTGCGCATGCCGCTGCCGTTCGCGCTGGGGCACATCAACCTGTGGCTGCTGGAAGACGGCGACGGCTGGACTATCGTCGATACCGGCGTGCACACCGAGGTCACGCGCGACGTGTGGCAGGGCGTATTCACCGGCGCCATGCAGAGCCGGCCCGCGGTTCGCGTGCTTGCAACACACCTGCACCCCGATCATGCGGGCTGCGCCGGCTGGCTCGCGGCGCATTTCGACGTCGAGGTCTGGATGACGCGCGAGGAGTACCTGCTCTGCCGCATCCTCGTTGCCGACACCGGAAAACCGGCGCCGGAAGCGGGCATCCGGTTCTACCGCGCGGCCGGCTTTCCCGCCGACGCGGTGGATCATTACCAGCGGATGTTCGGCATGTTCGGCCGCTACGTATCGCCGCTGCCCGAATCCTACCGGCGCCTGCAGGATGGCGACCGCCTCCGGATCGGCGACCGGGAATGGGAAGTGATCGTCGGTCGCGGCCACTCGCCGGAACATGCCTGCCTCCTGTCGGTCGAATCGAACCTCATGATCGCAGGCGACCAGCTATTACCGACGATTTCGTCAAACGTCAGCGTGTATCCGACGGAACCCGCCGCGGACCCGCTGGCGGAATGGCTGCAGTCCCTCGCGGACCTGAAAGCGAGACTCCCCGAAGATATCGTGGTGCTGCCCGCGCATGGCAAGCCGTTTCGCGGCGCGCACGCCCGGATCGACGCCCTGGCGGCCGAGCATCACGCGGGTCTCGAACGGCTGGAAAACCTGTGCCGGACACCGCTGCGAGCCGTCGATGCTTTCCCGGCGCTTTTCAATAGCACGATTGACGACAACAATCTCATCATGGCAACCGGCGAGTCGATCGCTCACCTGAACTACCTGCAAAACCGCGGCCGCATCGAAGCGCACACCGACAGTGACGGCGTTACCTGGTACACGCGCCTGTAGGAGCGCGCATCGCGCGCGATGCCACGTTGACCGTATGGGCATCGCGCGCAATGCGCGCTCCTGCAGTTGATACGGTAAATGCTTTTTGCTAAAACGTGCACCCGCGCTGCGGCGGCCACCCGGCTGGATGCGTCATGATCGAGATACGCGATCTTACAAAAAGCTACGGTTCACACACCGTCGTCGATCACTTGAGCTTCGACTGCAAGGCGGGAGAGGTCCTGGGCTTCCTCGGCCCGAACGGCGCCGGGAAATCCACGACGATGAAGATGATCACCGGCTTCATCACCCCCGATTCGGGCAGCGCCCGCGTCTGCGGGCACGATGTCGCGGAGGACGCACTGGAGGCACGGCGTCACCTGGGCTACCTGCCGGAAGGCGCCCCCTGCTACCCGGAAATGACGCCCCGCTCCTTCCTCGAGTTCGTTGCGGACATTCGCCAGCTCAAGGGTGAGCAGCGCCGCCGGCGGCTCGACGCGATCATCGGTGAACTGCACCTCGAACCGGTGCTGGACCAGTCGGTGGAGACGCTGTCGAAAGGCTTCAAGCGCCGCGTGGGGCTGGCGCAGGCCATCCTGCACGATCCGGACGTCCTGATCCTGGACGAGCCCACCGACGGGCTGGATCCCAACCAGAAACACGAAGTGCGCGAACTCATCCGCTCCATGTCCGCCGACAAGCTGATCGTGATCTCCACGCACATTCTCGAGGAAGTGGAAGCGGTCTGCAGCCGCGCGATCATCATCGCGGACGGGCGCATCCTGGCGGACGAGACGCCGGCCGAGCTCGCGTCACGCTCGCGCTACCACAACGCGGTGAGCATCGCCCTCGAGCGCGACGCGAACTTCGACGAGATCCGCGCCGCGATCGAGAAGCTGCCCTCGGTCGCCGCTACCGAGTCGAATCGCTTGCATCGCACCATCGTCGCGTTACCCGGCTCGGGCGGCCACATCGAGCCCTGGCGCGAGATCTCGGACCTCGCGGCGGCGCGGCAATGGCCGGTAACCAGCCTGCAATTCCAGGGCGGCCGCCTGGACGACGTATTCCGGCAGATTACCGGGGCTACCGCGACGTGAGCGCCGTCGGTGCGATCTTCCGGCGCGAGCTGCGCAGCTACTTCGCGACGCCCGTCGCCTACGTGTTCATCGTCATCTTCCTCGTGCTGATGGGCACCTTTACCTTCTACTTCGGCGGGTTCTACGAGCGCGGCCAGGCGGACCTCGCGCCGTTCTTCAACTATCACCCGTGGCTCTACCTGTTCCTCGTGCCGGCGATCGCCATGCGGCTGTGGGCGGAAGAACGCAAGACCGGGAGCGTGGAACTGCTGATGACCCTGCCGGTGACGCCGTGGCAGGCGGTGCTCGGCAAGTTCCTGGCGGCGTGGGCTTTCACCGCTATCGCCCTCGTCCTCACGTTCCCGATCTGGCTCACCGTCAATTACCTCGGCGACCCGGACAACGGCGCGATTCTTGCCGGCTATATCGGCAGCCTGTTGATGGCCGGCGGCTTCCTGGCCATCGGTTCCTGCCTGTCGGCGGCAACGCGCAACCAGGTGATCGCGTTCGTGATCACGGTCGTCGTGTGCTTCGTGTTCCTGTTCTCGGGCTTCCAGGTAGTGCTCGACCTGTTCTCCGGCTGGGCGCCGCAGACGATCGTCGACGGCATCGCTTCCCTGAGTTTCCTTACGCACTTCCGCGACATCAGCAAGGGCGTACTCGATTTCCGCGACCTCGTGTACTTCGCGCTGGTGATCGGCGCTTTCCTGTTCGCCAACACCATCGTTTTGCAGTGGAAGCAGGCCGACTGATGGGCACGCAATCGCAACGCCGCCTGAGCTCGATCAGCCTGCTGCTGCTGGCTTTGGCTTTCATCGCGGCCGTGATCGTCAGTAACCAGCTTTTCCGCGGCTGGCGCATCGACCTTACCGAGAACAACCTCTACACCCTCTCCGACGGCACGAAGCGCGTCCTCGACAACATCGAGGAACCGATCAATCTCTATTTCTACTTCTCCGACCAGGCGACAAAAGACCTGCCGGGAATCCGCGCCTACGCCAATCGGGTACGCGAGCTGCTCGAGGAGTTCGAGGCGGAGGCACAAGGCAATATCCGGCTGCAAGTCATCGACCCGCTGCCGTTCTCCGTGGACGAAGACCGGGCGGCGCAGTTCGGGCTGCAGGGCATCCAGACCGGCGCCTCGCCCGACCCCATCTACATGGGCCTCGCCGGGACCAACAGCATCGACGACGAGGAAATCATTCGCTTCTTCGAGCCGGAAAAAGAGGAATTCCTCGAATACGATATCGCACGCCTGGTCAGTATCCTGTCGCGGCCGGAGTCCACCGTCATCGGACTGATCTCCGGCGTGGACATGACGGGTGCCTTCGATCCGCGCACGCAGCAGATGCAGTCGCCCTGGGTCGCCTACAGCCAGGCGCAGCAGCTCTTCGAAATCCGCAACCTCGGCACGGACGTCACCGATATCGGCGAGGACGTCGGGCTTCTCTGGATAGTGCAGCCGAAGAACCTCTCCGACGCCACGCTGTACGCCATCGACCAGTTCATGATGCGCGGCGGCAAGGCCCTGGTGTTCGTCGATCCGCTGGCGGAAGCCGATGCGGCGGCGATGCCGCAGGGAATGCCGCAAGGCATGCCGCCGCAGGCGCAGAGTTCAAACCTGCCCAGGCTGTTTCGTGCCTGGGGCATCGAATTCTCTACGGACGACGTGGTGGCCGACGCCGAGCTCGCGCTGCGCATTTCCTCCCGCATGAGCGGCCGGCCCGTGCTGCATCCCGGAATGCTTGGCATCACCGCGGCGCAGACCAGCTCCGACGACGTGGTGACCGCCGACCTCGATATCATCAACATGGGCACCGTCGGGCATTTCGAGTTCGACGAAGAGAAAGCGCCAACCGTGGAACCGCTGATAACGTCCAGCGCCTCCGCGGCCATACTGCCGGCATCGCAGTTCCGCTTCCTGCCTGACCCGTCAACGCTGCTGCGGGATCTCGCGCCGACCGGGGAGCAATACGTGCTGGCGGCAAGGATCAGCGGTGAGCTGGAGAGCGCGTTTCCGGACGGGCCGCCCGCGGCCGGCGAGGCCGCGGCAAGCGGCGACGAAGCGCCGGCAGCCGAAGACGCTCCGGACACGGCGAACCCCGGGGCAGATGACGACGCTTTCGCGGCCGCGGAGCCGGATACCGCAAGGGACAATTCGTTGCCTGTGTCCACGGCAACGGAGGACGGCTCCGCGAACCCGGGCGGGCATCTCGCCAAGTCCGCGGCACCCGCGAATCTCGTCGTCGTCGCCGACGTCGACGTTCTCTCCGACCGGATGTGGGTGCAGGTGCAGAGCTTCTTCGGACAGCAGATCGCGAACGCGTTCGCGGACAACGGCACTTTCGTCGCCAACGCGCTGGAGAACCTGTCGGGGAGCAACGACCTCATCGCGGTTCGCAGCCGTGCCAGCTACTCGCGGCCGTTCACGCGGGTGGACGCGCTGCGCGTGGAGGCGCAGGCGCGCTTCCAGCAGACCGAGCAACGGCTGCAGCAGGAGCTGGAGGAAACGGAAGCGCGGCTGGGGGAATTGCAGGCGGCCCGCCAGGATACCGGCAACATCCTCATGACGCCGGAGCAGCAGGCCGAGATCGACCGCTTCATCGATCGACGCGCCGAGATTCGCCAGGAGCTGCGCGCGGTGCAGCGCGGCCTCGACCGTGACATCGAGCGCCTTGGGACGGTGCTGAAGATCGTCAACATCGCGCTCGTCCCGGCGCTGCTGATCGCGTTCGTGCTGTTCGCGGTGTGGCGGCGTCACCGGAGGAGGGAGGCGTGAGCGCGCGCACGCTGAAGATACTGGGCGTTGCCGTCGTCGTGCTGTTCGCGGCCGTGTTCCTGCTGGACCGGCAGCAAAACAGCGGGGGAAAAGCGAACGAGCTGCTCTTCCCGGATCTCAAGACCCAGCTCGACGCCGTCACCGGGGTGACGGTCACCGACGCCGACAGCGAGGTCACGCTCGCACGCGAAGGCGAGCGCTGGATCGTTCCCGGCAAGGGCGGCTACGAGGCGAACACAGCTGTCCTGCGCGACCTGCTGGTCGCGATCGCGGAAGCGCGCAAGGTCGAGCAGAAGACGTCGAACAGCGAGTACTACGATCGCCTGGGCGTGTTGCCGCCCGACGAAGAAGGCAGCAGCGGTATTCTCGTCGAAACGGCCGGACCGGGAGCGGCGGCGGTTTCGCTGATCCTTGGCGAAGCCGTGCAGCGGGAGTATCGCTACGCGCGCATCCCCGACGAGGCACAGAGCTGGCTCATCGACCGCAACCCCGACATCCCCGACGACGCCGGCGGCTGGCTCGTGCCCGAAATCGTCGACATCCCTTCGTCGCGCATCCGGTCGGTCTCCATCACGCACGGCGACGGTGAGGCGATCAACCTGTACAAGACGAGCGAGGATGCGGTGAATTTCGAGTTCGAGCAGGTTCCGGAAGGCCGGGAGCTGAGTTATCCCTCGGTAGGCAACAGCATCGCCACGGCGGTCGGCGGTCTCGAGCTGGAAGACGTCCGACCGGCAGGCGAAGGCGAAGCGCCCGAGGGAGCGGCGACGGCAACGACCGTTTATACCACCTTCGACGGCCTGCAACTGACGGTCGATTCGACGACCGCGAACGACGAGACCTGGATCGGCCTGGAAGCCCGGGTCGTCCCCATGGAAGCGGAAGACGCATCGGAAACCGATCCGGGAGCGGAGCAAACCGAAGGAACCACAACGCCCGATCCCGCCGAACAAGCCGACACCATCAACGCCCGCGTCGCCGCCTGGGAATACCGCATCCCCCAATACAAGGCCAACCAGCTCACCCGCCGCTGGGAAGACCTCCTCACCGCCCAGGAATGACCCCTGTCGCCGTTTCCTCGACCGCTTCCACGCCTGGCCGCAAACGCTTTTCCCGGAAGCCCTCGAGCTGCTCGATTCGATCCCGCCGGGCATTCGCCGCGTGCTCCTCTCGAACACCAACGCCGCCCATTGGGAACGCCCGGAAACCTCGGGCGCCCTCGCCGGCCGGTTCGACCTTAAGTTCCTGTCGTTTCGCACGGGACTCCTCAAGCCGGACCGCGCAGCCTTCGACCAGGTGCGCGAAGCCTGCGGCTGCGACGCCGGCGAGATCCTGTTCTTCGACGACAACCCCGGCAACGTCGCCGCCGCGCTCGCGTCCGGATGGCAGGCTTTCATCTCGAGAGGGCCCGCTGAAGCTGGCCGCATCCTCGACAAATACATGACGCACCTGGCCGGATGAATCGAACGCTCTTTTCCATCGCCGGGCTCTTACTGGCCGGCACCGCCGCCGCCGGAATGCCGGACCGGCCGGCCCCAACGCCGCCACCCACTCTGCGGGTCGACATCCAGCACTCCGGCGATGCCACGACCGAGCACTACGCGCTGGAGCGAGTGGTTGTGGAAGCGTTGCCCTGGCCCGGTAACCCGGCACGGCCATTGGACGACAGCAACCGCGGCAGCCAGAAGTTCGAGGTGGTCGATCCTGAAAGCGGGCGCGTGCTGTACTCACGCGGCTACAGCACGGTGTTCGGCGAATGGCGCACCACCGGCGAGGCGCGGGAGCTGCAGCGCAGCTTCGGCGAATCGCTGCGCTTCCCGCTGCCCGACGCCCCCGTTCGGGTGGACGTATACGGGCGCGATGCGGACAACCGCTTCGCCCTGCAGTGGTCGGTGCCGGTGGATCCAGCCGCCCTGGCCGTCGAACGCATCGCGCCACCCCCGCCGGCCAAGCCCGTGGCCGTCCGTCACAACGGCGATCCCGCGCACAAGGTGGACCTGCTGCTGCTCGGCGACGGCTACACGGCCGCCGAGATGGACGATTTCCGAGCCGATGCAAAGCGCCTGGCCGACCGGCTGTTCGCCGTATCGCCGTTCAGGGAACGCGCGGCCGATTTCAACGTCTGGGCGCTGGCGGTGCCGGTACCCGAGGCGGGTATCAGCCGCCCGTCGACCGGCGTGCAGCGTTACGCGGCCACGGGCGCGCGCTACGACGCTTTCGGGAGCGAGCGCTACATCCTGACCCTGGACAACCGCGCCTTCCGCGACCTGGCGCAGTACGCGCCTTACGAGTTCGTCGAGATCGTGGTCAACGGCCAGACCTACGGCGGCGGGGGAATCTTCGGCCAGTTCAGCACCGTGGCGGCCGACAATGCCTGGGCCGACTACGTCTTCG
>CAZSKQ010000150.1:0-7401 GCA_964607425.1 uncultured Woeseiaceae bacterium | reverse complement strand
TGAATGCAGATCGCGGCGATGCGTTCCATTCACTCGATGTGCGCGTCGATTACCGCCGTCCGATAGGCCCGGCGGATCTTGTGTTGTTCGCGGACGTGCTGAACGTTTACGGCGGCCCGGCTGGCCTGCAGCGTGAGTTCAACGTCCTGACGGGGGAACTCATCGAGGAGGAGGAGGAAACTTTGCCGCTGCTCGGGCTGATCATCGAGTACGCCTGGTAAGACGCGTAGTATCTAGCGACGGTCGAAAAGGAGCGCGCTAAAGTGTTTGCTTGGCTGAGAGCTCCTCTCCACGAGCACCTTCCTTGGAATCGGCAATAGCAGCGGCCGAGCCTGGTCGACACCAAACTGCTCCATGCGGATGCCCACGAACTGGCCGGCGAAGACGATCGAGAGATTCACCCGTGCGTTTCCTGCACGTACTCAACGTTCAGAATCTCGAACCGGATACAAATCCAAGTCAATCAATCCGCTGCACTGTAACTATGGGGAGGACTAAGCGTCCCGCCATTCGGTTTCGCCAGAGCAAAAAAGCACCATCGTATTTTGCCAGGGACAACCTCAGCGAAGAGACCGAACTTGAAGGTTGGTTCTGCGAGTGGATAAATCCCATTTATGGACTGTTTGTTCCTTTCATGTTATTTTGTGAGCATTAACGCCCGGGATTGGATCGTTGCAGCGAATCGGCTATGCCGTATATGGTCTTTTTGTAACATGCAGCGTCGGCTGCGCCGCAACCGTCCTCGATGATTTTCATGAGGCGCTCGCTGCCGATTACGCCGACTATTGGATCGCCGGGGCCACCGCCGACGAACGTGCCAGACGTCATTCTCCAGAGGCTTTTAATGGCGATGTCGTAACGGCGGACGTCAACGGCGACGGAATCGACGATTTCGCCGCCGTATTAGCGCGAGCTGCCAGCGACACGGACCTGCAGCGCCTGCCTGAGCGGCACAGGGACCTTTACGACATGGTCGAGGTCGTGGTGATCTGCAACGGCACCCGGGATTCCTCATCGTACCGCTGTGTAACTGTCGCCGGTCCTGAACCGGGCGGCATCCAAGGCGAACTCGACCTCGTGGACTGGGGGGATCGCAGCAACGCGCCCGCAGGAGCCACTGAGAGCGGCAACGCCTGTGCCGTGCCCCCCGGCACGATGGAAGACCGGAAAATCCTGTCATTACTGCAACCATTCGGTCACTGCGACACGTTCTTCTTTCCGCTAACGGACGGCGGGTATAACGGGTGCACCTATTGCGCTGACTGAGGGCACGCAAAGCAACGTAGATTGTAAGGCTAGGGGAGCTGAACCCATGATCAAGAGCCGCACCTACGCGACGCTCCTGCTTGCGGTCGTCATGCTGACGAGCGCAAACGGGGCCGGTTTGCCGGACCGACGACAATCCCACGTCATTCCATCAATCTCGATGAACAACGTTGAGCACCGAGTCGAGAAAATGGTTTGGAAGTACTTATGTTATTCGTTCCGGACCGGCGCTCCCAGAGGTTGTACGATCCTCCACCACACCCTGTTCGGCGTAGAAGAGAGCGCCAACAAGGGCATCGTGGCCCTCGATTGTGTGATCGAGGCCGACGGCAGCGTGCAGTCCGGCACTTGCGCGGACGGCGGCCACCAGCATGCAGTGGCGACGGCGACGCCGCGCCCGCTCACCCGAATCAATGATCCAGCAAACCAGCTGCTGGCAAATCAGATGCCACTGCTGTTCGGTGTCTTGGACACGAGTCCGGACAAGTTCGTCGTCGCCGGACAGATGCCAGCCAACCAGTGGATCCGGGTGGAATACGAAGTACCGGACAACGCGGGTTTTTTCTATTGGCAGGCACATGTACAGCCGCCTCCCTGCTATTTTCTGCCGCAATATTGCGGCTTCGTCGGGCCGGGTGCGCAGGACGACGGCACGGCGATCTGGGACGGAACGGTCGAGGTCAGCTACCGCGATCTACGCCAGCTTCCCGACATGCGGAACCTGTATCGGAAAGTACGCAACGGCCCCGGGGGCGTCGGTACCGATCAGGGTCACACGGACGAGGTCGCGTTTGCCGGGGACGAAATGGCGCTGGAGGCCGTGCGGCTGATCGCCAAAGAGTACAACATCGCCACGGGCGAACTTCTGAGGCCGAATGACATGAGCCTGCCGCTAGGCGGCTTGTTTGACGTCGCTGCGACCTACCAGTTTTCACACCAGACGCATCGATTCGGGCGGGATATCGACGTCAATCGCCAACCGGTCGTCTTCCTGCCCGGCGGCGGGGAAGCCTTCCCGGACAGGAATTGTGAAGAGGACAGGGATTTCGTCGAAGCTGTGAACAAGGTATTGCTCCCCGTGCGGAATGTAACGGTGACTCCGCCGGGTGGAACGTCGACGACCTATGCGACGGCAGTGCTGTGCGAGACCGGTGGCAGAAAGCACATTGACGTGACCCAGGTCGTACTGACGCAACGGACGCCTTAGATCGTCCAAGAATCAGGGGAGGGATAGGGACTTGAAAACCACCAGATATCTTCTCCAGATCTTTGTCGGTTGCCTGGCAAGCGGCGTCACCTGGGGGCAGGTCGGTACCATGCCAATCCCCCAAGCGGATACGGCCATCCTGGATACCGCTGTCGAGATAGTTCCTGCCGCGGGGGGAGCGCAAACGCAATATATCTACCGGTACACGGTCACAAACCCGGCTACCAGCAACGATCCGTTGTACCGATTCAGTGTCGATATTTCGGCGCCGGGGCGGGACTTTCGCCGGCCGACACTGCAGACCATGCCTAAGCAGGGCGGCGCGAGGACCCGATTGATGCAGGAAGAAGTCGACCTCCTCTATCCGTTCTTTGGAAGACAGGGCGAAGGAGTGGTCTCGATCGGTCTCGAATGCCCTTCAGGATGGACGGGAGGTCTGAGAAAAGATGCGACCGTCGTCTGTTACGCAGCGAACGATACTCCGCTTATAGATCCCGGCGAATCCTTATCGGGCTTCGCCATTTACTCCCGTTTCCCGCCGATGCTCCGGGATGTCGACGTTCGGGCGTTCTGGACCGTTGTCGTCGATTCACACGACGACGAGGCAACAATCGACAAGGAGGCGGCATTCAATGTGCTTGAAAGCCTCCGTCGCCCTCAGCGGGCGCTTGCACCGACCTACGTGTTTCCGAATCAGGCGGAACACTACAGCCTCTTTGAACAGGATTTGGCGGAAATGATTTCGCTCGGTTGGATCCCGAATGCGACGCTAGCCACCGAACTCAGCGCGATCATCGACGAGGCGGGCGAACTCTTCGAATCCGGCCAAGGCATAACCGCCAAGCTGCGCCTCTGGCAAACCGCAACGTCTACTTCGGATGTGACGATTTTGCGGCGCCGGACCCGGAGGTCGATCCGTGTCCGAATATGCCAAATCCAGACAATCGAGTCGCCGTGCTGACCGACACCGACGGAATAGCGAGATTCCGTTTTGCCGGTAATGTCGCTGGCCGGGATTATGTAGAGATATGCGGCGATTCCTTCTGCGAGACTGACGTAGGGCCCGCAATCGTAGACTGGGCAAGTGACGTCGATCTCGTGATCGATGCGTTTTCGCCGCCGCTTATCAAGGCGCAAACGGGTGACCTGATCACGTTTACAGACCGGACAGCGAACACCGGCGATGGTTCCGGCGAAGCCTCAGTTACCCGCTTCTACATCTCCGAGTCGGACCACGTCGGCCCGGCGACGGCGATTGTTGTCGGGGAACGTTCTGTTCCGGCACTGGATGGCGGCGCCGTCAGTGAGCAGCTCGACATGCAGTTGCCGCTGCCAGACGGTTTTTCCCTTGGCGTGCACAACCTGATTGCCTGCGCCGACGCGAACCAAGTGGTCGCGGAATCTGACGAAACTAACAATTGCTCGAACATCGATTTGGAAGGCCACGAGTTTATCGCTATTCCAGTCGCCGATTTCGAGGACCTGACCGTGGTCACCGTGAACGACATCACGGTCGATGAAGGGGATGCTGGACGGGCTGTCGCATTTGTCGACGTTGAACTGAGCCAGCGTGATCCAGACTCCGACATCGTGGTCGCTTTCGAGCTCGGGGACGGCACGGCGACGGTTGGGGACTACCGGGATGCTTCCGGCATGGTCACGTTCCCGGCGGGTGTCGGCCCCCAAACGCAGCAGATCGAGATTGCCGCGATCGGAGATACCGAACCGGAAGACGACGAGTTTTTTGTCGTTTCACTTGCCAAGGTATCTGGCGAATTCGTGTTCCTCGAAAGGGATGCTGAAGTTACCATTCTGGATGACGACATCGCGGCCGTGCTTGACTGCAGCACCGCGGTCGTGGCGCCGTCGCTTCTGTGGCCGCCAAATCACAAGTTCCGTACCATTCACATCGATAATGTCGTGGATGAGCGTGGGAACGAAGCGCAAGTCGTCGTGCAGCAGATCCTTCAGGACGAACTCGTCGAAGGAGAGGGAGATGGGGATACACAACCAGACGCCACGATTAACGAAACTGGGCAGGTCCAGGTCCGTGCAGAGCGCTCGGGACTGGAAGACGGTCGGATTTACGAGATCACGTTCTCGGCGACCAGCGCTGCCGGCGCGGCCTGCACAGGGTCGGTGATGGTTGGCGTTCCCCATGACAAAGGTCAGGGCAGCGTGCCAATAGACAGCCAAGTTCGCTACAATTCCACCGTGGTCCTTGAGTAGTCTTGGGTGCCATAGGTGCCGTCCGGCAACGCCATTGCGCCGTCGCCGACGTTGCCGCCCAGCACCGGCCAGTTGTTCAAGGTCCCGTCGAATTCGTCCCAGGGCACCGCCGCCGGAAAGCTTCGGCACGACCTTCTCCGCCGAATACCTGGACATCGCCGCCGCCGTGGCGGGTCACGGCGTCGCCATCGGCTCGCCAATCCTGTTTCGCGCCGAGCTCGATGCCGGCCGCCTGGTGCCGGTGGAGGACTTTGCCGCCTCCGACGGCCGCCGCTTCTGGTTCGGCTGTCCGGTGGCGCGGCACGGCCATCGCAAGATCGTGCCGTTCCGCGAGTGGCTGTGCGACGAAGCGGCGGACGCGCGGCGCGCGGCACGGCCTTTCCTTCGGAACCTCACCAGGAGATATCAATGAACCGAACGGTAGGCACGTTCGTCCCGCGCGATGGCGAACGGCGGGCCGTGGCCTGCCAATCCACCCGAACCCCACGCCGGGCGTAGAATCCCCGGAATGTCCCCGGGCAGGGCGCCTCGAGCCAATCGCGAGCCCTCGCGTAACGTCGCCGCGCCGCCGATTAGCGTCCTCAAATATCCGTACTACCATCGAGAATGCCTCCCACACAGCCGCCCGCCCGCGCGTGCAGGTGACCCGTATGACCGGAACCGTTCCCGTAATCGACATTGCGAACCTGGAAACGCCGGAGAGCCTGGCGGCCATCGACACGGCCTGCCGGGAATGGGGCTTTTTCCAGGTGGTGAACCACGGCATGGACGCCGCCGCGAGCGCTGCGCTTACCACCGCAATGCGGGGTTTCTTCTCCCAGCCCACGGAGGTCAAGCGCAGACTCTCGCGCACCGCCGACAATCCGTGGGGCTTCTACGACCAGGAGCTGACCAAGAACACGAGAGACTGGAAGGAGGTCTACGACTTCGGACCGGCGGACGACAGGCATTTAGTGCCGCAGTGGCCGGACTGGATGCCGGAGTTCGAGCCGGCGGTCCGCAACTACTATGCCCAATGTGAGCGCCTCGCTTTCAGGCTGCTCGCCGCGCTCTCGCTCAATCTCGGCGTGCCGGCGACTTACCTGGAGCAATACTTCGGCGCCACCCACACGAGCTTTCTGCGCCTCAACTACTACCCGAAATGCCCGCAGCCCGCGAGGCCGGAAGGGCTCGCGACGACGACGGACGGCTATCTCGGCGTCAACCACCACACCGACGCCGGTGTGCTCACCGTTCTCCTGCAGGACGAGCAGCCCGGCCTCGAGATATTCCGCCGCGGCCGCTGGCATCTCGTCGAGCCGCGATCCGATGCGCTCGTCGTCAACATCGGCGACATCGTGCAGGTCTGGTCGAACGACATGTACCGCGCCTCCCTGCACCGGGTCGTGACCAGCCCCGATGCGGACCGCTACAGCGTGCCGTATTTCCTGAACCCGTCCTACACAGCGGATTACGCGCCGTTACCGAACACGGTGAGCGAACACAACCCGGCGCGCTACCGCGCGATCAACTGGGGTGAGTTTCGTGCGCGGCGAGCGGCCGGCGACTACGCCGACTACGGCGAGGAAGTCCAGATCAGTCAATACCGCCTGCAGGACTCGTGAGTTAGCGGTCGTCGGCCTCGAACACGAGGTGCGCGAGCGAGGCCAGCCTGCCGTCCGGATCGGTCACGAGGCCCTCGCGGTAGTACACGACCCTGCCGGCGCCGCCGGCCGCGGCCAGCACGGTCCGCAGCAGCTCGTTGTGCCGCAGCCGGAAGCGAGAGCGCTTCGGCCCGATGACGTCCTCTGCCGACTGGAGGTGCTGCTCCACCAGCAGGATCCCGCCGGGCGCAAGACGCGCAAGTAGATGCGGCAGGAGATCGCGGTTCACGAAACGCACCATGACAATCAGGTCGTAGGGCCCCGGCGGCAGCGCGTCCGGGTCGTCGAGATCCGCCTCGATCCAGCGGACGTCGAGCCCTTCTTCGTCAGCGCGTTCCCGCGCCCGCGCGAGTCCGACCGGCGAGATGTCGATGCCGTCCACGCGCCAGCCGCGGGCTGCCAGGAAGAGGCTGTTGCGCCCGGCGCCGCAAGCGACGTCCAGTGCGCGGCCGGGAGTCTGCGGCAGATGCTCTACGAGCAGCGCGGTCGGATGCCGTCGCCCGGCGTAGCTGCCGCTGCGGTACTTCTCGTCCCACCGCTCCCGCTCCTCGGAGCTCATGCCAACCTCTCCCGGGACGGTCCCGACCCGACAACGATAATCCGGTAATCTACAACAACGAACAGACGATGGAACTCACCAGTAGGCAGCCGGTAATGTTGACAATCCACGATGGTCCAGGGCGTAACATGGCGAAGCGCGCATCCGACGCAATGCTGCACGTCGCAAGGATCGAGACGGCGGCCCGGGGCGAGGCGGCAAGCTGATGCACAGGCCGGTTCTCCTCGTACCGAGGCTCCTCACGGCGGACGTCGAGGAACGGCTGCAACGTGAATTCAACGTCGTGCCCCGGCGCGATGATGCGGCGACAAGCATCGACATGCAGCAATTTGCCGGCCAGGTCGATGCAATCTGCCCCACGGTAATCGACCGCGTCGACGGCGATCTGCTGCGGCGGGCCGCCCCCCGGCTGCGGCTCGTCGCCAACTTCGGCGTCGGCTATGACAACGTGGACGTCGGCGCCGCTCGAGAGCTGGGAATCGTGGTCACGAACACGC
>CAZSKQ010000149.1:4591-7417 GCA_964607425.1 uncultured Woeseiaceae bacterium | reverse complement strand
TGTCCGAGCGCGGCGTCAGCTCCTCCGACTGCACCTGCTCCGGCGACATGTAGCTCGGCGATCCAGCGATACCTTCGATGCGCGAAATCTCCGAGCCGTTCACGATCGCAATTCCGAAATCGATGATGCGAACGTCGCTGTCTGTCGTCAGCATTACGTTGCTTGGCTTGATGTCCCGGTGGATGACGCCGCGGCCGTGCGCGTAGTGCAATGCCTTCGCCACCTTGTAAATGATTTCGACCACGTCATCGACGCGGAGCAGGTTGTCCGGCCGGCAGTACGCAGCCAGGGTGCGCGCGCCCTGGATATGTTCGGTGACGACGTAATACTTGCCGTCTTCCTCCCCCGCGTCGTAGATCGGCATGATGTTCGGATGCTGCAGCATGCCGACCATGTGCGCCTCGTTGAAGAACATCTTGCGCGAGACGCGTGCCCGGTCGGGGTCGGAGTCTTCCTCGAGATTGTAGACCTTGATCGCCACATCGCGGCGGTAGTAAGGATCGTGTGACAGGTAAACCGTGCCCGTGCTGCCCTTGCCCACCTGGTTGATGATGACGTACTTGCCGATCTTCTCCGGCACGCCAGGAGAGCGCTTCAGTTCCGTGACGCTGGACATAATTCCTTCCGGACTCAGGCCATCAGCCACCCGCCCAAGCGAAGAATGATTGCGGCGTAAAGAGCGGCTGCGAGATCATCGAGCATAATTCCCGGGCTTCCGGAGAGTCTGTGATCCAGGTCCCGAATCGGCCAGGGCTTCCAGATATCGAACAGCCGGAAGAGCAAAAACGCGAGTATCCACAAGAAGATAGAAGGCGGCACCAACAACAGCACGAGGTACATGGCGGCAATCTCGTCGAGCACGATGCCAGAATGATCGCGAACGCCGATGCGCCGCGCGGCGGCTCCGCACAGCAGGAAGCCCGCGGCAACCAGGATCCCCCCCGCGAGCAGCCGGAGCCCGGGTGCCGCATCGAGCAACAGCCAGGCAAGCAGCACTCCCAGCACCGAGCCGAACGTGCCGGGGGCGACCGGCGCGAGCCCGCTCCCCAACCCGAATGCCGCTAACAGGAGCGGATCGCGCAGGACTTTCGCGCGCAGGTCGGCGGGCGCGACGCGCGCCTCCTCCGCGCTCACGTGAAATGCCTGTAGCCCGCGTCGGCGAACTCGATCTCGACACCGTCGCGCAAGGCAACGAGACGGTCGCCATCGTCCACCCGCCCGATGCGGGTCACGCGCACGTCGTATTGTTTCGCCATTGCAAGGATTTCAGCATGAACGTCGGGGGCGGCCGTAAAGCAGAGCTCGTAGTCGTCGCCGCCGGACAGCAGCAGCAGCAGGCGTTCTGCTTCCGGGTAAAGGCGCGCCAGCGCGCCGGACACCGGCAACGCCGTCGTCTCGATCGCGCCGCCGGCGCCACTCGCCGCGAGCAACTTCCCCGCGTCGGCGTAGAGCCCGTCCGACAGGTCGATCGCCGCGCTGGCAATCCCTGAGAGTGACGCGGCAAATTCGAGCGGCACGCGCGGCCGCGCGAAGCGCGCCACCAGGTATTCCCTGTCGGCCTCGCTTTCGCGCCCGCGGGAGCGGAGCAGCGCGAGCCCCGCGGCCGCGTCGCCGGTCGTGCCGGTGACGTAGAGGGCGTCACCCGGGTTTGCGCCGGCGCGCGTCAGCACGTGTTCCGGGTCCACTTCGCCCGTGACCTGCACCGTGACGACCGTTTGCGCGCCGTGCGTCACGTCGCCGCCCACCAGCGCGGTGCCGTACTGCTCCGCGGCCTCGAACAGCCCGGAGGCGAATTCACCCAACCAGCGTTCGTCAGCCTGCGCAAGCGTCAGCGCAAGCGTCATCCAGCGCGGCCGCCCGCCCATCGCCCCGACGTCGGACACGTTCACCGCGACGGCGCGATAGCCCACGCTCGCCGGCGGCAGCGCCTCCGGCCAGTGCACGCCGTCGACCAGCGTATCCACGACCGACACGAGTGCCCGGCCGGGTGTCGGCTCCAGCACCGCCCCGTCGTCGCCGATACCGATGCGCACGCCCGCGGCCTCGCCGGCCCGGACGAAGTAGCGGCGAATGAGCTCGAATTCATCCATCGTTCTTGCGCTTCCTGCGCTCACTCGCCGGGCGGACCGACTGGGCGGCGCGATCGAGCACGGCGTTGATGTACTTGTGCCCGTCGGCCGCGCCGAAACGCCTGGCGAGGTTCACCGCCTCGTTGATGACGACGCGAAACGGTATCTCCGGCCGTTCCCGCAGCTCGTAGAAGCCGAGCAGCAGGATGCCGCGTTCCACCGGATCGAGCTGCGCGAGCGGCCTGTCCATGAAGGCACTTGCCTCGGCTTCCAGCGCTGCCTGCGCGTCGACGATCGCGCGCAGCGCCTCGTCGAAATACTCGCGGTCGACGCGCTCGTAGTCCCGCCGCTCCCGGAACTGCGCCGCGAGTTCGCGCCGGTCGTGCCCCGCGATCTGCATCTGGTACAGCGCCTGCACGAGCAGCTCCCGCGCGCGCGCGCGCGATCCTGACGATTCCGGTTTGCTCATGATTGTCCGTGGGGGCCTGTCGCGAGGCCGTAGATTACAGGCACAGGGGCCGGGTGCGCACCTACCTGGCTCCAATGTTGCCGGATTGGCGCTGGTCCGGCGAGACGCTGATCACGACTTTGCCCCTCGCGTGCCCCTTCTCAAGGTAGCGGATCGCGTCGGGGACCTCGCGCAACGTGTAACCGCGGTCGATCACGGGGGTCACGGCACCGCCGGCCATCAGCTCGCCCAGGAACGCGAGGTCCGCCTGGTTCGTCGAGGTGAGGAAGGGGACGAACTCCTGGCTGA
>CAZSKQ010000149.1:0-4491 GCA_964607425.1 uncultured Woeseiaceae bacterium | reverse complement strand
GCGCGGGCCGTCAGTCGAGCCGGCGGAGGAGGTTCACCATTTCGATGGCGGCGAGCGCGGCTTCCTCGCCCTTGTTGCCGGCCTTCGTTCCGGCGCGCTCGATCGCCTGCTCGATGGTCTCCACCGTGAGAACGCCGACGCCGATCGGAATGCCGTGGCCGCGCGCGGCCGCGGTAATGCCGTGCAGGCACTCGGCGGAAACGTGATCGAAATGCGGGGTGGCGCCGCGGATGACGGCACCGAGCGCGACGATGGCGTCGGCGCGGCGGGAGGCGGCGACTTTTTCAACCGCCAGCGGCAGCTCGAAGGCACCGGGAACACGTACGAGCTCGAGGTCGGCGTCGCTGGCGCCGTGCCGGCGCAGGCAGCCGACGGCGCCGCGGATAAGCGAATCGACGATATAGTCGTTGAAGCGCGAAGCAACGAGCGTGAATTTCGCGTCGCGGACGGTGAGCTCGCCTTCGATCGTTTTAATTTTTTGCATCTGTTCTCGCCTTTGCGTTCCCCCCGCCCTGCGGGAGCGTGTATCGCGCGCGATGCTATGACCGCAAAACGATCGCATCCTGCGTTGTTCCCGCGGGCCCGCGGCATCGCGCGCTAGCGCAATCCTACGTAACGTATTCCGTGATCTCGAGGTCGAAGCCGGAGATGCCGTGCATCTGCTTCGGCGCGGACAGGACGCGCATGCGTTGCACGCCGAGGTCCTTCAGTATCTGCGCGCCCAGGCCGTAGGTTTTCAGCACCGCCTCGCCCTGGCGACGGTCATGAAGGTCGTCACGCGGCTGCGCCAGCGCCGCGACCGTGTCCATCAGGTCGCGCGGCGATTCCTGCCCCCGCAGCACGACCACGACCCCGCTTTCTTCGCGCGCAATCCGCTGGATCGCGCTGTTGAGCGGCCAGCCGAGCACCGGGCTCTTCACGCCAAGGACATCCCCCAGCGTGTCCTGGATGTGGACCCGCACCAGCGGCTCGCTGTCCGGACCGATGTCGCCTTTCGCCAGCGCCACGTGCACCGTGCGGTTGACGTGGTCGTCGTAGCAGTAGAGACGGAACGGCCCGTGCGCCGTCGTGACGTCCTGCTCGGCAATACGCTCGACGTAACGTTCCTTCTCCAGCCGATAGCGGATGAGGTCGGCGATCGTGCCGATCCGGATGTTGTGCTTACGCGCGAACTTTTCGAGATCGGGACGGCGCGCCATGCTGCCGTCCTCGTTCAGAATCTCGCAGATGGCAGCGGCCGGTTCGAAGCCCGCGAGCCGCGCGAGGTCACAGCCGGCTTCCGTGTGGCCAGCGCGCGTCAGCACACCGCCGGGCTGCGCCATGACCGGGAAGATGTGGCCGGGCTGGCTCAGGTGCTCGGGGCGCGCGTCGCGGGCCACCGCGAGCTGCACCGTACGCGCGCGGTCGTGGGCCGAAATGCCGGTCGTAATGCCCTCGGCCGCTTCGATCGACACCGTGAAGTTGGTCGCGTGCCGCTGGTCGGTATCGTGGACCATTAGCGGTAGCCGCAATTGCGCGCAGCGCTCGCGCGTCATGGTGAGGCAGATGAGCCCGCGCCCGTAACGCGCCATGTAATTGATGTCTTCCGGCCGGACCTTCTCGGCGGCCATGATCAGGTCGCCCTCGTTCTCGCGATTTTCGTCGTCAACCATGATAACCATCTTGCCGGCGCGGATGTCGGCAACGATGTCTTCGATATCGCTGAACGGGGTGCTTGCAGCGGCGGGGTGCAGGGTGGTGTTGTCAGCCATAGCCATGTGCTCTCAGGAATTCGTGCGAAATGCCGCCTGCCTCGCGACCCTGGACCAGGCTCTCGAGGTAGCGGGCGATGAGGTCCACTTCAATATTCACGCGCGTACCCACTTTGTAGTCGCCCGCGAGCGTGACTGTCGCCGTGTGCGGAATGATATTCACCTCGAAGGTGTTCCCCGATACCTCGTTGATGGTAAGGCTCGTACCGTCCACGCAGATCGAGCCTTTTTTTGCGAGGTAGCGCCGGTATTCCGCCGGCAGCTCTATCGTCAGCCGGATCGACCGCGCGTCGCGCCGCGTATCGATCACTGTGCCGACGCAGTCGACATGCCCGCTGACGAGGTGGCCGCCGAGGCGCTCGCCCAGCGCGAGCGCCGGCTCGAGGTTGACGCGGTCATGCGGAGCCAGGTCGCGCAACGTCGTCACGTCCCGTGTCTCGGCGGAAACGTCCGCTTTGATGCCGTCCGGCTGCAACTCCACGATCGTCAGGCAGACGCCGTTTACCGCGATGCTGTCGCCCTGCTGCTGCCCGGACCACGGGAACTCCGGGGCGCGTATCGAGACCCGCAGGTCTCCGCCTCGAGGTGTAAGCCGCTCGACCGTGCCGATTGCCCTGATGATTCCCGTAAACATGCTGTATGCACTGTCCTGCCGCAAAGCGGGCCAGGCCCATTTCAAGAAAAATGGGGCCTCGCCCCATTCATTCACCTCGCCGGCCGCAGTGTAATACGCAGACACGCGCCGACCCGGCGGACGTCTCTTACTTCCAGCGCCCGCCGGTCCGCCAGTGTCTTTATCGCCGGCGTTTCGAACATCCGCCGCGTTTCACTACCCATAATATGGGGCGCCTGGTAAATCACAAGCTCGTCGGCCAGCCCCGCGGTCAAAAAGGCGCCGGAAAGCCGCGGTCCCGCTTCGACCAGCAGGTCGTTGACCGCGAGCTCGCCGAGCTTTGCGAGCACGGCGGCAAGCTCGACACGGCCGTCACCGCCGGCGGCGACGGCATACAGCGTCACCCCGGGCTTTTCCAGCGCGGTGCTGCCGCCCGCCCCCGTGTGAAAGATCGCCGTGCGGCCCGGAAGCCCCAGCAGCCGCGCGGCTTTCGGCATCCGCAGGCGGCTGTCGAGAATGACGCGCAGCGGTTGTTCGACCACCTGCGAGGCATCGCGCACGGTAAGCCTCGGATCGTCCGCAAGAACCGTACCGACGCCGGTCAGGACCGCACCGGATGCCGCGCGCAGGCGCTGCACGTCCCGGCGCGCGGCCTCGTCCGTGATCCACCGGCTTTCACCGCCCTGCATCGCGGTGCCGCCGTCGAGGCTTGCGGCGACCTTTACGCGTACAAACGGCCGGCCGCGCTCGATCCTCGAGAAAAAGCCTTCGTTCAGGCGGCGCGCTTCCGCGCGCTTGAGGCCCTCGCGCACACGCACGCCGGCGTTTTTGAGCACGGCCTGGCCCGATTCCGGAGTCCGCGAGGACGGATCGGCATGGGCGTACACGACTTCGGCGACACCCGCCTCCAGGAGCGCAGTCGTGCACGGGCCTGTCCTGCCCGTGTGCACGCAAGGCTCCAGCGTCACGAAAGCCGTCGCCCCCGCGGCCTGCTCGCCGGCCGCCCGGATAGCGTTCACTTCGGCATGCGCTTCGCCGGCGGCCCGGTGCCAACCCTCGCCGACGATCCTGCCGTCCTGAACCAGTACGCAGCCGACGCGCGGATTCGGGTGCGCGGTCGTTTGCCCCTTCGCCGCGAGCTGCAGGGCCCGCGCCATGTATTCGTGGTCCGCGGCGGAAAACTCCGTCATCCGACCTATCGCTTGCTCGGGGGAACGTCAGGCAGGAGCGACATCTGCTCGCGATTCGCCGCGGTCGCCGAAATCTCCTGCAGGCGCCGGATCTCCTCCTGGAACTCGGTAACATCCTGGAAGCGGCGGTACACGGAGGCGAAGCGCACGTACGCCACCTCGTCGAGCGAGCGCAGCTCCTCCATGACCAGGTCGCCGACGAGGCGCGACGGCACCTCCCGCTCGCCCATCGTCCGCAGCTTGTGCACCAGCCGCTCGATCGCCTCCTCGAACTCGTCCGCCGGCACCGGCCGCTTTTCCAACGCGCGGATCATGCTGTTCCGGAGCTTGTCCTCATCGAACGGCTGCCGGCTCATATCCGACTTGATCAGCCGCGGCATGACGAGTTCCGCCGTCTCGAAGGTCGTGAACCGCTCGTTGCAATTCAGGCACTGCCGCCGCCGCCTGACCTGGCGCCCGTCGGCCGCCAGGCGGGAATCGGTCACCTTCGTCTCTTCATGGCTACAGAACGGACAGTACATGGCAAGTCAGCTCACGGGGGACCTGGAATGGATTTGAACATTCTACGCCGGTGGCTGGCGGAGCCGCGACCGGGGGGAGGGGCCTTCCGCGCCGGCCACAAGCACGTCCGGTTCGAGCTGGATACCTCTGGGCGAGGGGAAAGGTCCGTGGCACTTCCAGACCAGGGCCTGCGGGCTCGGCATCCCTGCCTCGCACGCCGCGGAAGACCCCTCCCCCCGACCGCGACTCCGCCCCTGCCGCGCGGGCGCGTTCGCCCCGATCACGATTCCGCCCCTGCCGCGCGGGGGCGCGTTCGCAGCGATCCATGGCTCCGCCCCTGCTCCGGGGCATGTTCGCACTGTAGGAGCCCGCCATGCGGGGGACCAACGCGCGCGCATGGCAAAGGCCTCAACCGTATACCGGGAACCGCCCGCAA
>CAZSKQ010000148.1:0-7475 GCA_964607425.1 uncultured Woeseiaceae bacterium | reverse complement strand
GTTATCCGCACCAGCATCGCGCGCCGCTGCCCCTCCGCCGGCCGGGACGCGATAATGCGCACGCGGGCGGGCGTACCCACAGCGGGCGCATCCGCATTCAAGGAGAGTGACGTTGAAAAAGACGGCTGTACATTCGGCTGATGCGCCGGGGGCGATCGGGCCCTATTCCCAGGCGATACGGGTGGGCGATCTCGTGTTCCTGTCGGGGCAGGTGCCGATGGACCCGGCGACCGGCGAGCTCGTGGGCGGAACCTTCGAGGCTCGGGCGCGGCGCATGTTCGAAAACCTGAAGGCGGTGGCCGAAGCGGCGGGCGGCACGCTCGATGACGCGGTAAAGGTGACGATTTTCCTGACCGATCTCGCGCAGTTCGCGACCGTCAATGCGGTCATGGCGGAGTACTTCCGCGAGCCATACCCGGCACGCGCCGCCGTCGGCGTTGCCGCGTTACCGAAAGGCGCGGACGTGGAGGCCGAGGCGGTACTCGCGCTCTAGCTGGCGCCGTCGTGACCCGCGCTTCCCCCAGCGGTGCCGCCTCGCCCGGCACCCCTGCCGCGCTGACGGAGCTGACCGGCGTCGGCCCGGCGCTTGCGGCCAGGCTCGAACGGCTGGGCATCCAGCGCCCGGAGGACCTGCTGTTCCTGCTGCCGCTCCGGTACGAAGACCGCACGCAGCTCGTGAAGCTTGGCGAGCTCAAACCCGGGACGCGCTGCCTGGCTTCCGGCGAGGTCCTGCTCGCCGAGATCGTCTATCGCGGAAGGCGCAGTCTCCTGGTGCGGATCGGCGACGGCACCGGCCAGCTCACGTTGCGTTTTTTTCACTTTTCCAACCAGCAGAAGCAGGGATTTCGCAAGGGCGCGACCGTGACCTGCTACGGCGACGTGCGCGCCGGGTCGCTCGGGCTGGAGATGGTGCACCCGGAGTACCGGGTGCTGCGCGCCGGGCAGGGTCCGTCCGTGAGCGAATCGCTGACGCCGGTGTACCCGTCGACCGAAGGCGTGCAGCAGGCGCGCCTGCGCCAGCTCGTCGGCCAGGCATTGGCGCGCATGCGCTCGCTGCCGCCGCGCGAACTGCTGCCGCCGGAGATCCGCGAAAGCCGCGGAATGCCGACGCTCGCGGAGGCTCTCGAATACCTGCATCGCCCACCGCCGGATGCGGACCTGGCAAGCCTCGCCGAAGGCCGGCACCCCTGCCGCCTGCGGCTCGCGTTCGAGGAGCTGCTCGCGCATTACCTGAGCCTCAGGCGGCTGCGGCAGCTCGCGAACCGCGAGCGGGCAGTGGCACTCGCGGCCGGCGACCCGGCCATCGGGCGCTTCATCGACAGCCTGCCCTTCGAGCTGACCGGCGCGCAGCGGCGCGTCATTGCCGAGATCGAATCCGACCTGGAGCGGCCGCACCCGATGATGCGGCTGGTGCAGGGTGACGTCGGCTCCGGGAAAACGATCGTTGCCGCGATTGCCTGCCTGCAGGCGATCCAGGCCGGCGTGCAGGCGGCCGTCATGGCCCCGACGGAACTGCTCGCGGAACAGCACCTGCAGAACTTCTCCGCCTGGTTTCGCGATCACGACGTCGAGATCGCCTGGCTCGCCGGCAGCCTGCGCTCGTCAAGGCGGCGCCAGGCGCTGGAGGCGATCGCCAGCGGCCGCGCCCGGCTGGTCATCGGCACGCACGCGTTGTTCCAGGAGGGCGTCGTGTTCGACGCGCTCGCGCTGGTGGTGATCGACGAGCAGCACCGCTTCGGCGTGCACCAGCGCATGGCCCTGCGCGACAAGGGAGCCAACGGCGCGGCGCTGCCGCACCAGCTCGTGATGACGGCGACGCCCATCCCCCGCACGCTCGCAATGGCCGCGTACGCGGATCTCGACCTGTCGCTGATCGACGAGCTGCCGCCCGGCCGCAAACCCGTGGTCACCATCGCGCTGCCGGAGACCCGGCGCGGCGAGGTCGTGGAGCGCGTGCGCGCGGCCTGCGAGGGCGGGCAACAGGCGTACTGGGTGTGCCCGTTGATCGCGGAATCGGAGCTGCTGGACAGCCGCGCGGCCGAGGAGAGCTTCGACCTGCTGCAGCGCAGCCTGCCCGGCCTGGCGGTCGGGCTGGTGCACGGCCGCATGGCGGCCAGGGACAAGGAGCGTGCGATGCGCGCGTTCAAGGCCGGCGAAACCGACGTGCTGGTCGCAACCACCGTCATCGAAGTCGGCGTGGACGTGCCGAATGCAAGCCTCATGATCATCGAAAGCGCGGAGCGCCTCGGGCTGTCGCAGCTGCACCAGCTCCGCGGCCGCGTCGGGCGCGGCGCCGCGCGCAGCCACTGTGTGCTTTTGTACCGGCATCCGCTGGGCAGTCTCGCGAAGAGCCGGCTGGCCGTGCTGCGCGAGACCAACGACGGCTTCGTGGTTGCGGAACGCGATCTCGAGCTGCGCGGCCCCGGCGAACTGCTCGGCACGCGCCAGACCGGCCTGCCCCAGTACCGCATCGCCGACCTCGCCCGCGATGCCCACCTGATGCCGGCCGTCCGCAGCGCCGCGGGCGCCCTCGCCCGCGAGGCCGCCGATGCCCTCATCCAGCGCTGGATCGCCGACCGCACCCAGTACGGCAAGGTCTGAGCGCCACTGCGGGTAATTATGGTGGGCCGGCTGCAGGAGCGCGCCATGCGCGCGACTGCCGCGGTCGTTCGCATGAGCCGTCGCGCGCATGGCGCGCTCCTACATCAGGCGGCCCCAATCGCGCGATTAGCGACGGCTTCGTGACTGCGGGCGCGCTTGCCCGCGAGCTCATCTGATAGTTTATGGGGTGCGGAAATATCAAGATAGCTGTAGGAGCGCGCCATGCGCGCGGCTGCCACGGTTGTTCGCATGCGCCGTCGCGCGCATGGCGCGCTCCTACAACAGGTGGGCCGCCCCCGATCGCGGCGGTGGCGGTCCGCCGAGGGAAGCTGAATGGCAAGAAACGTAGCACGACGACATGCGGCCCAGGCAACGGGCCTCGCGAGCCAGTTGAAGAACTACGTCCAGCTCATGCGCCTGGACAAACCCATCGGCATCTGGCTTTTGCTATGGCCCACTCTCTGGGCCCTCTGGCTGGCGGGCGAGGGCCGCCCCGACGGCAGCCTGTTCGCGGTTTTTGTCCTCGGGGTGATCGTAATGCGTTCCGCCGGCTGCGTGCTGAACGATTTCGCCGATCGCAAGATCGATCCGCACGTGGCGCGCACGCGCGCACGCCCGCTGGCGACCGGCGCCGTGGCGCCGACGGAGGCCCTGACCCTGTTCGTTGCGCTCTCGCTGATCGCGGTCGGTTTCGCCGCCATGCTGAACCGGCCGGCGCAGGTGCTCGCGGTGGTCGCCGCCCTCCTGACGATCGTGTACCCGTTCGTGAAGCGGTTCATCTCCGTTCCGCAGCTGGTGCTGGGAGCGGCTTTCGGCTGGGCGGTGCCGATGGCGTTCGCGGCCCAGACGGGGAGGACGGACCAGCTGGCCTGGCTCGTGTTCGGCGTGGCACTGACCTGGGCCGTGATCTACGACACGTTCTACGCGATGGCGGATCGCGAGGACGACCGCCGGATCGGCGTGAAGTCCACCGCGATACTGTTCGGCGATGCGGACCTGTTCGTCATCGGCGGCCTGCAGGCGCTGATGCTGCTCGGGCTGGTGCTGGTTGGGCACATGGGCGGGCTTGGCGGTTGGTATTACGCTTCCCTCGTGCTCGTCGCCGTGCTGATGGGGTATCACCAGTGGCTGTCGCGGGAGCGGGATCCGGAGGCCTGCTTCAGGGCCTTCCTGCACAATCATTACATCGGCATGGCGGTGTTTGCCGGCATCGTGCTGGATTACACGTTCAGGGCGAACGGGTAAGAATGGCGCGAGCGACGGTCAGCACGCTTACGGTTTCGGCGCCGGCGTCGAACAGGGCTTCCGCGAGCCGGCGGCAGGTTTCGCCGGTCGTCATGACGTCATCCACGATCAGGGGATGGCGGCACGCCAGGCGGCCGCTGATCGCGAAGGCGCCGCGCAGGTTGCGGCGGCGCGCGGCCGCGGCAAGGCCGGCCTGGGGCGGCGTGCTGCGGATACGGCGGGCATGGTCCACGATCGGCGGGCCGCAATGGCACGCCAGCGCCCGGCAAAGCTCCCGTGCCTGGTTGAAGCCGCGCATGGCGTGGCGCCAGCGGTGCAGCGGCACCGGCACCAGCGCATCCACGTCGGGAAAGCTCTCCATCAGCAAGGGCCTGAGCAGCCCGGCGAAAGCGGGAACGTATTGCAGCTGACGCCGGAATTTCAGCGCCCTCAGCGCAGCATCCACCGGAAACGTCCACAGCAGCGCCGAGCGAGCGGCGGTGAAGGGCAGCGGCCGGCGCTCGCATTCGGCGCACTCCGTGGCGCAGCGAAGCGGCAGGGCACAACGTCCGCAGGCATTTTGGATGCGCGGCAGGTCGCTGAGGCAGCGCGTGCACAGGCTGCCTGCCGGCGCGGCGCTACCGCACAACGCGCAGCAATCGGGAAACAGGGCATGCCTTATACCTGCGGCCGCGGTTGCAATGACACGGGCTCGCATCGGCCGAGTATGAGCGGGGCGGCCAGCCGCTGCCGCCCGCATAATCCCGCGCGGCGCCCGGAATTGGCATCATAGGCCGGTGCACCCTCTCCCCTCCTTGCCCGGAAAATTGAGCCGCCGCGACGTCCGGCGCCGTTTCGACCACGCGGCCGGCAGTTTCGCGGGCGCGGACTTCGTGCACCGGCACACGGCCGCCGGGCTGCTCGAGCGGCTGGCACCGATGACATTCACGGTGGAACGCGTGCTGGACGCCGGCTCCGCCGCGGGTGCCGCGAGCCGTGCGCTGGCCAGGACCTGGCGCAAGAGCCGGGTCATCAGCCTGGATTTTTCCCTGCCCATGCTGCGGCAGGCGCGGGCAAGCCGCTCGCGCTTCGCCCGCATCTCGGAGTTGCAGGCCGATGCCGCGCAGCTGCCGCTCGCCGACGGCTCCATCGACCTCGTGTTCGCCAACATGCTGCTGCCGTGGAGCATCGATCCCGCGGGGTTTCTCGGCGAGGTTCGCCGCGTGCTGCGCAAGGAAGGCGTGTTCGCGTTTTCCACCCTCGGCCCGGACAGCCTGCGCGAGGTGCGCGAGGCCTGGGCGGAAGTCGACGCGGATGAGCACGTCAATGCGTTTCCCGACATGCACGATGTCGGCGACCTCGTGGTGCGGGCGGGCCTGCGGGACCCGGTCGTCGACGTCGACTACCTCACCGTTGCCTACCGGAGCACTGCCGCGCTGTTCAAAGACCTTACTGCCGCGGGAGCGCGCAATTGCCTGGCAGGCAGGCGCCGCACGCTGACGGGCAAGCAGCGCTTCGCGCGGATGCGGGCAGCGCTCGAACGCGGTTTCGCAGGCGACGGTTTGCCGCTCCGCCTGGAGCTGGTTTACGGGCACGCCTTCGGCAGCGGGGCGCGGCCCGCCGCCTTGCGGGATCGCGAATACCGGCTGGGCGTAGCCGACATCGGGCGCATCAAGCGTTGAGGCGGCCCACGCAAAAATCATCTAAGCGCCTGATATGAATCGCATCGTGCAAACCCGCACCGCGTTCGCCGTTTGCAAGCTCCCGGACACTTCAAGTACACTGCGCTGGCTTTTGACCAGCGTGCCCGCCAGCAAAGCCGGCGGACGGTCCGAGCGAGGATGAGCTTGGCGCTGGCGACTTGGACCTGTTGGTCAGTGGCATCCCGAATCGACACCCTGAAAACCATTGATTTCAGCCGGGAGGCGGAATCCGACGGCGAGGTCAGCACGCGCCGGTCATGAACCATGAGACAGCAGCACGCCGACATTCATGAACCGCACGGTCCACGCGCGGAGCCGCGTGTGTCGCGTTCTGGGGCATTGAAGGTAACGACGCCCGCAGGGTGATCTACTGATGAAAAGAAAACTGATTTTCGGCGTGACGCTGTTCTGCGTCGCCGGCCCCGCCTGCGCGGATTGGGCAATCAACATGCCCAAGGGCATCACGGAAATGAGCCACGAAACGTGGCGCCTGCACATGCAGGTGTTCTGGTGGTGCGTCGCGATCGGGCTCGTCGTGTTCGGCACGATGGGTTACACGATTTTCAAGCACCGCCAGTCCCGCGGGCACGAGGCGGCGCAGTTCGCGCACAACAACAGGCTCGAGGTGGTCTGGACGGCGATTCCCGTCGTCATCCTGCTGATCATGGCAGTGCCCGCGGCGGAAACCCTGGTAAAGCTCGAATACAGCGAGAACCCGGACCTGACCGTCGTCGTAACCGGCTACCAGTGGCGCTGGCATTACGAATACCCGGAGCAGGGCGTCAAATTCTTCAGCAGCCTTTCCGCGGAGAGCAATAACGCGAGGCGCAAGGGCTCCGGAATCGATCCGGCCACGGTGGAGAACTACCTGCTGGATGTCGACAAGCCCCTCGTGGTCCCGGTGGGAGCCAAGGTACGCGTCCTGCTGACGTCGAAGGACGTCATCCATGCATGGTGGGTGCCTGCCCTGGCGCTCAAGAAGGATGCCATTCCCGGCTACATGAACGAGATGTGGTTCCGGGCGGAGGAAACGGGCACCTACCGGGGCCAGTGCGCCGAGCTATGCGGCGTCGATCACGCCTATATGCCGGTCGTCGTGGAAGTCGTCGAGCCGGAGGAGTTTGAAACCTGGCTGGCAGCCCGGGAGCAGGAGGCGGCGCCCTTAGCGGCTGCCGGAGAGCAAGAATGACAACTGCAGTGGCAGACGCACACGCCGTCGAACATCACGGCGCGCCGAAAGGCTGGAGGCGGTGGGTCTTCTCGACCAACCACAAGGACATCGGGACGATGTACCTTGTCTTCAGCCTGACGATGTTCTTCGTCGGCGGTTTCCTGGCGCTGCTCATCCGCACCGAGCTGTTCTCTCCGGGCCTGCAGTTCATGATGCCGGAGTTCTTTAACCAGCTCACGACCGTGCACGCGCTGGTGATGATTTTCGGCGCGGTGATGCCCTCCATGGTGGGGCTCGCCAACTGGATGATTCCGCTGATGATCGGCGCGCCCGACATGGCGCTCCCGCGGATGAACAACTGGTCGTTCTGGATCCTGCCGTTCGCCTTCACGCTGCTGCTCTCGACGTTCTTCATGCCGGGCGGCGCGCCCGCCGGCGGCTGGACCATGTATCCGCCGCTCTCGCTGCAGATGGGCGACTCGTTCCCGTTCATGATCTTTTCGATCCACCTGATGGGCATCTCATCCATCATGGGCGCCATCAACATCATCGTGACGGTGCTCAACATGCGCGCGCCGGACATGACGCTGATGAGGATGCCGTTGTTCGTCTGGTCCTGGCTGATCACGGCCTACCTGCTGCTCGCCGTCCTGCCGGTTCTCGCGGGCGCCGTGACGATGCTCCTGACCGACCAGTTCTTCGGCACCAGCTTCTTCCTCGCGGCCGGCGGCGGCGATCCGGTGCTGTACCAGCACATTTTCTGGTTCTTCGGGCAC
>CAZSKQ010000147.1:0-7516 GCA_964607425.1 uncultured Woeseiaceae bacterium | reverse complement strand
CGATCACCCTGCCCTATCTGCCCGACCGGCAGTATGCGGCCGCCGTGGAGTACGTCTATCCCCGGCTGGACGGTGCCACCCGCACCGGGCGCGTGCGGCTGGCGCTGGCCAATCCCGAAGGCGAGCTGAAGCCCGGCATGTACGCCGAAGTCAGCTTGCAGGCAGATCTAGGGGAGCGGCTGGTCGTGCCGGAGGAAGCGATCATTTTCGCGGGTGAGAATCGCATTGCGTTCGTGGATCTCGGCGGCGGCCGGTTGAAACCGGTGCGAGTGCAAACCGGCGAGCGCGCGCAGGGCTTCATCGAGATAACGGACGGACTGTCCCCCGGGGACACCGTCATTACCTCGGCGAATTTCCTGATCGCGGCGGAAGCGCAGCTGAAGTCGGCGCTCGACCAATGGTGAACGCAAATGGGTACGACGCCGGACGTGGCGGACCGGTCGAACGGCTGATCGCGTTTTCGGCGCGCAACTGGCTGCTCACCATCATGGTGGTCGCCGCCGGCGCGGTGTGGGGCTGGCGTTCGCTCCTGGGCGCGCCGCTCGACGCCATTCCCGACCTCTCGGACGTGCAGGTCATCGTCTTCACGGAATGGCCGGGGCAGAGCCCGGACCTCGTTGAAGACCAGATTACGTATCCGCTTACGACAACGCTGCTGGCCGCTCCGGGTGTCCGTTTCGTGCGCGGCCAGAGCATGTTCGGCCTGTCGTTCGTGTACGTGATTTTCGAAGACGGCACCGATATCTATTGGGCACGGTCACGCGTGCTCGAGTACCTGAGCTCGGCCGCGGCCGAGTTGCCGCAAGGCGTTCAGCCGACTCTCGGTCCCGACGCCACCGGCGTCGGCTGGGTGTACCAGTACGCGCTGGTCGACAAGAGCGGCAAGCGCTCTCTCGCCGATCTCCGCAGCCTGCAGGATTTCAACCTCCGCTATGCGCTGGAATCGGTCGAGGGCGTGGCCGAAGTGGCCTCGGTCGGCGGCTTCGTCAAGGAATACCAGGTCCAGGTCGATCCGAACAAGCTCGCTTCCTACGGCATTCCCCTGGAAAAGGTGATCGCCGCCGTCGGTGAATCCAACCAGGACGTCGGCGGCCGGGTCCTCGAGATCGCGGAACACGAGCATTTCATCCGCGGCCGCGGCTACGTCGACTCGGTCGAGGACCTGGAGAAAGTCGTCATCGGGCTCGGCGACGGCGGCGTGCCTATCCGGGTCGTCGATGTCGCGACCGTGAGCCTCGGGCCCGCGATGCAGCGCGGCCAGGCAGACCTGAACGGCGAAGGCATTACCGTCGGGGGGATCGTCGTCATGCGCTACGGCGAGAACGCGCTGGAGGTTATCGAGCGGGTCAAGGAGCGCATCGAGGTCCTGCAGACCAGCCTGCCCGCCGGGGTCGAAATCGTCCCGGTCTACGACCGGTCGATCCTGATCGAAGACGCGATCGACACGCTGCAACGCACGTTGATCGAGGAGATGCTGATCGTCTCGCTCGTGATCGGCCTGTTCCTGCTGCACGTGCGATCCGCTTTTGTCGCTGTGCTGACTTTGCCTGTCGCCATCCTGCTCGCATTCATCCCGATGTACTACCAGGGGCTGACGGCGAACATCATGTCGCTGGGCGGCATCGCGGTCGCGATCGGGGCCATGGTGGACGCCGCCATCGTCATCATCGACAACGTGCACAAGCGGTTGCAGGGCGAGTCGTTGGAAGGTGAATCCAGGACGCGGGCCATTATCGAAGCGATGCAGGAGGTCGGGCCCAGCATCTTCTTTTCGCTGCTGATCATTACCGTGTCCTTTGTGCCGGTGTTTGCGCTGGAAGGCACGGAAGGGCGATTGTTCAAGCCGCTGGCGTTTACGAAGACGTACTCGATGTTCTTCGCCGCGCTGCTCTCTGTAACGCTGATTCCGGCGCTGGCCGTGCTGCTGATCAAGGGGCGCATCCGCAGCGACGAGAGCCGCCTGAACCGGGCCCTTGCCGCCGGCTATGCCCCGGTCGTGAGGTTTGCCGTCCGCTGGCGCTGGCCGGTCGTGATCGGCGGGCTGGTGGCGCTGGCGGCGACGGTGCCCGTCTACCGCAGCCTCGGCAGCGAGTTCATGCCGCCCCTGAACGAGGGCAGTATTCTTTACATGCCGACGACGGTGCCCGGGATTTCCATCGAGGAAGCGACGCGGGTGCTCCAGATCATGGACCGGAAGCTCATGGAGTTCCCTGAGGTCGCGCGTGTCTTCGGCAAAGCCGGACGGAGCACTAGTCCAACAGATCCCGCACCGCTCTCCATGTTCGAGATCAACATCATGCTGAAGCCCGAAAGCGAGTGGCGCGAAGATATGACCTGGAACAAGCTGATCGGAGAGATGGACAATGCCATGCGCTTTCCCGGCATGCCGAACGTCTGGTGGATGCCGATCCAGACACGCACGGAGATGCTCGCGACGGGTATTCGCTCGTCGCTCGGCATCAAGGTCTTCGGACCGGACCTCGCGACCATCGAATCGATCGGGGTCGACATCGAGCGCGCTCTGCTCGAGGACGAGCGGACCGCACCTTACACCCGCAGCGCCTTCGCAGAACGCGCGACGGGCGGCTACTTTCTGGATTTCGTGATCGACCGTGAGGCCGCGGCACGCTTCGGGCTGAACGTCGGCGACGTGCAGACCGTCATCCAGGCCGCCATCGGCGGCGTGCAGGTGAGCGAAACGGTCGAAGGGCGCGAGCGCTACGCCATACTCGTGCGCTACGCGCGCGACTATCGCGACGATATAGAGGCGTTGAAGCGCGTGCTCGTGACGACGGCGACCGGGACCGAGATACCACTTTCACAAGTTGCCGATCTCGACTTTCGCACCGGACCCCCGATGCTCAGGAATGAAGACGGCCAGCTCGTCAGCTTCGTGTTCGTCGACGTCAGCGAAGAGATCGGCATCGCGGACTATGTCCATCGGGCGCAGAAGGTGGTCGCCGACGAAGTCGAAATGACACCGGGATACCGCATCGAATGGGCCGGACAGTTCACCTATTTCCAGCGCGCGAAGGAGCGGCTCTCGGTGCTGGTCCCCCTCACCGTCTTTGCGATCTTCTTCATGCTGTACCTGCATCGCAAGTCGATCACCGAAACGCTCATTGTGATGACCGCGCTGCCATTCTCCGTCATCGGCAGCATCTGGCTGCTGGCGGCGCTAGGCTACAACATGAGCGTAGCGGTCGCCGTCGGTATGATCGCGGTGGCCGGCCTGGCTGTGGAACTCGGGCTTCTTATGATGCTGTACCTGGACTTGGCCTGGCGGCGCGATTTCAACGAAGGGCTCATCAAGAGCCTCCCGGACCTGACGGCCGCCATCACTGTCGGCGCCAGTCACCGCATTCGGCCGATGCTGATGACCGGACTCGCGCTCCTCATGGGCCTGGTGCCGATCATGTACAGCAGCGGCGCCGGCGCCGACGTCATGAAACGCGTCGCGGCGCCGATGCTCGGTGGCGCGGCGTCGGCCCTGATCCTGGTACTGATCATTTTTCCCGCGATCTTCTCGTTTTGGCGAGGGCGGCGGCTGCCACCCTTAAATCGGCGAACCGACTGACTCGGCCCTGCACAAGAGGAATTCGATATGGATCAACTCGGACAGGCACTGTACGTCGGCGCCGGCCTCTTCTGGACGGCGTTCTGGGCGCTGGCTTTCGGGTACGCGTTTTCGTCTCTCATCCAGGTTCTCGTACCGCGTGAAGTCATCGCAAAGTACCTGGGCCGCGCCGGGCTGAAGCAGATTCTCTTGGGCATGGTTCTCGGCCCGGCGTCGTCGTCCTGTTCGTTTGCGGCGCTCTCGGCCGGCCGTGCGTTGCTGGGCAAAGGCGCCGCGCTGATACCGATGATGGCGTTCTTGTTCGGCTCGACCAATCTATCGCCACAAGTCGCGGCGCTGGCGTGGATATTCCTGGGGTGGCAGTTCGCGCTGGCGCTGGTTCTCGGGTCGTTTGCCCTCGTTGCCATCATGAGCGTTATCGTCCGGCTGACCTGTCCGAAGAGCATGGTCGAGCAGGCACGCAAGGACGCTGTAAAAGCAGGCGAACGTCAATCCGGGATGGGCGACCCTGCGGAGGGTCTGCCGCGGCCATGGAAGGAGAAGGTGCGGAGCCATGAAGCATGGCGCCGCGTGGGTGTGACCTTCCGCAGCGAATGGGGCATGGTCTGGAAAGACCTGCTGATCGGGTTTCTGGTCGCCGGGGCGGTGGCCACGCTGGTGCCGGACAGTGTCTTCAAAGCCATCTTTCCCAGCGAACTGCCCGCCCTGCTCCTCATCGTGGTCCACGCACTGCTCGGTCCCGTGCTCGCCCTGATCACCGTCATCGGCTCAATGGGCAACGGACCGCTGGCGGCGGTTCTCTGGGAAAACGGCGTCCTGTTCGCCGGGATCGTGGCATTCCTGTATTCAGACTTCGTCGTCATTCCCTCTCTCCGGATCAATGCGACCTACTACGGCTGGCGCTTCGCCGCATATCTCGGCCTCGTGTTTACGGTCTCGGCCGTTGGTGCGGGAATTATCATTCATGCGATCTTTTGGATGCTGGCGCTCATTCCGGAACCGACGTCCGGACGTGTCATGGAACTGGCCCAATTCAGGATCGATTACGTGTTTTTTCTCAATCTGGCTGCGTTTGCTGTCACAGGCGTGCTGGTATGGCTCGGCAGGCACAAGAGCAAATGATGGCCCGCCGCCCGATTTGATGCTCGACGCAGGAGAGGGCCGCACCACCAGCTTCGGATTGGATGCTCAGGTACAGCACCTCGTATCGTTCGCAGTTGCTTCACCGGCAAGCATGCTTTCCATGAGGCGGCAGTTCGTCAGCTCGGCATCGCCGCATTCGTCAAGCATCGTGCGGAGGTTACGTTCGAGATCCCGAAGGTCCCGGATACGGCTCCTGACAGCGGCAAGGCGCTCGGACAGCAGCGACCTGACACCGCTGCAGCTGCAGGCGCTTCTCTCCATATCCTCGAGCAGCTCTCGCACCTGCCTCAGGCTCAAGCCTATTTCGCGGCTGCGGCGGATGAATTGGAGTCGGCGGACGTGTGCGTGAGAGTAGAGCCGATGCCCACCCTCTGTGCGGGGCACTGCCGGCAGGAGCCGGACTCTCTCGTAATAGCGAATGGTATCGATGCTGCACCCGGTGCACCGGGACAGCGCTCCGATTTCGATTGGCTCGGGCGTGGGCATTGGCTTCCTCCGTCTCTGCCAGTTGCATCTGGAGTAGGTCCAGCCCCCATACTTTATGTAGCACCGGAGGGAGCTTTTTCAACCGCTACGCCTGCCTTGGCGCAGGAGGACGCAGCAGCACCGGAGGGAAGCTATGCATTTTCACAAACTTACGGGAACGGACTGGGTCAAGGCGATCGCCATCGGTATCGGCGTCGCGATAGTAACGGCCGTGGTCATGGTCATTGGCCTGAAGAGCGGAATGTCGCCGCTGCCAAAGCCGCTCGCACTGGCATTTGTCCAGACAGTGACGGGCGCGCAGCTGCCTTTACCAGTGGGATTCCTCTTTCACACGCTGTGGGTCACGTTGTTCTCCGTGCTTTACGTGAGTTGGTTCCGGGCGTCGCTCAGGTTCATGCAGGCGTTTTGGCTCGCGTTTGCGCTGTGGGTGCTGGTGCTGGTCTTCTTCTTTCCGTTCGTCGGCTGGGGTTTCTTCGGGCTGGCGGTAACGCCGAAACTGATCATCGCATCGGCAGTGCCTCACCTGCTGTTCGCGGTCATTCTGTGGGCGCTCTGCAAACTGTCCTTCCATCCGCGAGAAAGGCATTCGGTACGGGAGCCGACCGGCCACGCTGCTCACTGAGCAGCCCGAGATGGAGTGTCCAAGGGAAGACCCGGCGATCGAGCCGCACGAGAGCCGCAGCCCTCAACCGGCGATCCGCGATCTGGCCGTGATCGGCGATCGCCGTACTGCGGCGGTGCTCGAACGGAACGGCGACATCGTGTGGTACTGCCCGGATCGCTTCGATCGGCCGAGCCTCTTTGCGAAGCTGCTCGACGACGATCGCGGTGGCGGCTGGCGCCTGGACTTTCCCGGCTCGCAGTTTGCCGGTCGGAACTACGTCGGGGAGAGCGGCGTGCTCGAAACGCGCCTTCGCGCGCCGGAGGGTAACTGGCAGGTCACCGACTTCATGCCGATCGGACAGGGAGTGCCCTGCGGGATGATCTGCCGACTGTTCTCGGCCGCGCCGGCCGATGTCTCAGCCACGATTGAGTCTCGCCCCAACTACGGGCGCGATGCGGTGCAGCTGCGGCGCGACCGGAATGCGATCGTCATTAACGAGGGTTATCGTCTGTACGCATCGCATCCGCCGGTCATCGAGGGCGGCGTCGCGTGGTTCGAGCTGCCGGAGGGAGACAGCGGCTGGGCGGTGCTGGCCGATACTTCGCTGCCCGAACCGCCGTCGCACTCAGACGTCGAGCGCTGGCGCGACGCGACGCTCGAGCACTGGCGTTCGCTGGCCGAAATGGCCTCGTACACGGGTCCTTACGAGCGGGAGGTCCTCGACTCGCTGCGGGCCATTCGCCTGCTCTGCCACGAGGCGTCCGGCGGCATCGTCGCAGCGGCCACTACTTCGCTCCCGGAGGTCATCGGCGGCTCCAGCAACTGGGATTATCGCTACGTCTGGCTGCGTGACGCGGGCATGATCGTCAGCGCCCTGACCCGGCTCGGCGGCGACATCACCGAAGGCGAGCGCTATCTCGATTTCCTGTGCGATTCCCGCGGCAGTTCACCGTCGCTTCCAATGGCCGTATTCACCACGATCGACGGGGAGCGTGCTCCGGATCAGGAGGCGCTGGATTTCGCGGGTTATGGCGGCAGCCGTCCGGTCAGGGTCGGCAATGGTGCCCGGGATCAGCTCCAGCTCGACGGATTTGCGAATGTCGTGCTCGCCGCGAAGCTCATCTACCGCCGCTCGGATCGCCGGCCACACTGGGACACGGTGGCGCAGATTTGCGAGTTCCTGGTCGAGCATTGGCGGGAGCCCGATCACGGCATCTGGGAGGAACTGCCGAAGCGGCAGTACACTGCAAACAAGGTCATCGCGGCCTGCGCCTTGAGCTCGGCCGCGGAGTTTTCGGATGACGCGGAGCAGGTCGAGCGCTGGCGTGCGGCAGTACGCGAGATCCGCGCCTTCGTGGCCGAGCGCTGCGTTACCCCGGACGGCGCCTATGCCGCCGTTGCCGGAGGAGCGGACGTCGACCTGTCGGCCGCGCTCTTCCCGGTCTGGGGCTATATTGAGGCGGATGCGCCGGAAATGATCGCCACCATCTTCGCGCTGGAGAGACACTGGTCCTGGCGCGGGTTGCTGTACCGGCGCCGGCTCGAATGCGCCGACTCCTGCGAGGAAGGCGCGTTTCTCGCGGGCACGTTCTGGGTGGCGCAATACTGGGTCATGCGCGGCGATCTCGCGCGGGCGCGCCGCATCATCGACGAGGCGCTGCGTTACGCCAACGACGTGGGACTTTTTTCCGAGGAAGCGGACATCG
>CAZSKQ010000146.1:3799-7535 GCA_964607425.1 uncultured Woeseiaceae bacterium | reverse complement strand
GGATTCACGCGACGGGCGTAGGGGCGGCCTTTGGTGTAGGAGCGCGCCATGCGCGCGACTCCACGCCCGGCAATCGTGCCGTCGCCCGTATGGCGGACTCCTGTCAGCGGAGTCTCGAGGCGATGCCGGTCAGGGTGCCGGCGAGACCGCCAAGGCGTTTGCCCGTGATGCCCTCGCCGCCGCCGAGCCCGGCTGCCATGGAGTCCAGGCGGTCGGCGAGCCGGGGGTCATGCCCGCCGTTCCCGAGCCGCGCTTCCGCGCGCCCCAGCGCCGCGGTCAGCGTTTCGGCGGTGGACGCCGGCAACGCCTTGCTGCGTTGGAGCTGGTCGAGGTACGCCCGCGCGACCACCGGCTCGGCCGGCCACGCGACCCGCAGCTGCTGCTGCGGGTTGAAGCGCTGCTGCGGGTATTCCGCCAGCGCCGCCGCCTTGATCTCGTTCCCGGTCAGGTAGTCGCTGGGAACGAGCGCCAGCACGTCCAGCCCGCGCACCGTTTCCGTGCCGTAGATCTTGCCGTCGTACCAGTACGTCGACCAGTAACCGCCGAACACCAGCTCCTCGGCATCCATCGGGCCGCGGTCGAAGTACGCGATCTCGACCGGGTGATCCGAGTCGGTGAAATCCATCACCGAGACGCCGCCCTGGTACCAGGCCTGGACGAAGATGTCGCGGCCGGGGACCGGGATGATCGAGCCGTTGTGCGCGACGCAGTTTTCCCGCTCGGTCTGCGGCGCCGGCATCTTGTAGTGGCTGCGGAACACGAGCTCGCCGTCAACGATGTCGTAGATCGCGTCCGCGCCCCAGTCGAGCGGGTCGTAGGCGCGGCAGCGCGGCCGGGCGCCGCCGCCCCATTCGTCGGTGAACAGGACCTTGGTGCCGTCGTTGTTGAAGGTCGCGGAGTGCCAGTAGGCGAAGCCTTCGTCCACGACCGCGTCGATGCGCTCGGGTGAGAGCGGATCCGAGATATCGAAGATGATGCCGTTGCCCGAGCAGGCGCCGGCGGCGATGCCGAGCTCGGGGAAAGAGGTGATGTCGTGGCACTGGTCGGTGCGCCAGGTTTCCTGCGTCTCGTCGCCGTGATCGCCGCCGCGCCAGAGGCCTGCCAGGATGCCCGTCTCGGGATCGGCGAACACGGTGGGGCTGGCGACGATGCGCGCGCTCGCCGGATCGTCGATCGGCACCTCGATGACGTCGATGCGGAACAGCGCCGTCCGCTCGTCACCCGGAATGTCGCCGATGCAGCCCTCCATCTCTTCCTCCTCGCGCACCGACGAGGTGCCGGAGTTGTAGACGACGATGGTGTCGTTCCCGGTCGGGCCGGCGACCACCGAATGGGTGTGCGAGCCGCGGCAGGTCTGCACCGCGCCTACCTGCACCGGCCGGGTGAGGTCGCCGATGTCGAAGATGCGCAAGCCCCGGAAGCGCTCGTCGCTCACCTTCTCGCTCACACCTTCCAGGCCGCAGTCGAGCCGCCCGCGCGTCTCCTGCGCGGACATGAACAGGAGATCCCCGACGATGGACACGTCGCCCTGCCCGCCCGGGCAGACCACCGAGCTCACGAGTGACGGCAGCCCGTCGTCCTGCAGCCGGTAGAGATTGAAGCCGTGATAACTGCCTACCGCCATCACGTCGCCCGCGAAGGCGATATCGGTGTTGATGAAGCTCAAGAGCGGTGCCCGTTCCTGCTCACCGCCTTCCTGCGCCTCCGGATCGTCGCCCTCCTCTTCGGTATCGGCGTCTGCCTGCAGGAGGGTCGGCGGCAGCTCGGCCGGGTTGTCGGGATCGAAGAACCCGGGCGGCCGCGGCAGCGTCGTCACGAGCTCCAGGTTCATGATCGCCTGGCCGGCATCCCGCAGCCCCGCCGCCAGCCCGGCGCGCGGGTCGGTGGACAGCCCGAGCAGCAGCCCGTGCATGCGTTCGATCTCGGCGGTCTGGTCGTTGGTGACGTCGTTGGTGAATTCGAACATCACGGGGTCGTAGGCCGTTCCCGGCTGCTCGAGGAGTTCCTCCACCATGCGCAGGGCGCCCTCGTGGTGGGCGATCATCAGCTCCAGGAACAGCTTGTCGAAGGCCGGGCCTTCCGCCTCGGCAAGCTCGGCCATCTGTTCCGGCGTGGCCATGCCGGCCATGCGGTGGCCGGTGTGCATCCCGGCATGCGCATCCGGGTCCGGCACCGACTCCGAGCGCGCGCCGAGCCAGCCGCGCATGAAGGCCATTTCGTCCTTCTGCGAGGCATCGATGCGGCCCGCGACGTCGACCAGCTCCGGGCGGTTCGTGCGATCGGCGACCAGTGCGGCCATCTCCACCGCCTGTTGGTGGTGCGGGATCATGTCCTGCATGAAGCGGACGTCGGCCGGCGAGTAGCCGGTATTGGCGATCGCGACCGCCTCGTCGGCGCTGAGGGTCCGCGCCGGCTCGCCCGGGGCACCGGGGTGGACGATGGGAACGTCGCCACCGGCGGCCGCATGGCTCAGCAACAGCAGGCTCGGGAAAACGCAACAAAGCACGCGAAAGAGGGAGGGGCGGACAGTAAGCAATGTCGTAGCTCCTGTGCAGGGATTGTTGTTGCGGCCGCCGGAATCACAGGTACGAATCCCGGGACCGTGGCGGCTAACGATAACATCTGCACCGAAGCGGCTGAACAAAAAAGTGGCGGGGGCGAGCGCTCGGATCCGGCATCAACCCGGGTCTGCCGTCCTGCAAGCGGCAGCCGGCTTATGGCTGCAGGTCGACGCGATAGTTCAACGCGAAGGTCAGGAAGTCGGACACCTCGAGCACATTCTCACCGGTGAATTGCACCGTGTGCGAGTTGACGCGCTCGATCCCCGGCAGGTAGTCGAGCAGCTCGACCGGGCGGTAATGCTTGAGACTCAGTTCGAGCTGTACCGGTGTTTTCAGCACGAACGGCTCGAACTCTTCGATACGTTCGATCGCGGCCCGCGTGCGCTCGCGTATGAGATCGGTCGCGGCTTCCGGCGTCAGGGTGCGCGCCGAGTGAAACCCCGTGGCCCATTTCACCACCGCACCCTCGACGTCGCCCACGATCACCTGTGTTTCGGCTACCGCGATGTGGTCGCCCGACACCATGATGACCGGTACGCCGAAGTGGCCCGCAATCGCCGCGCTCATCCCGGCCTCCGACATCGAGCTGCCGTTCAGGCGGAAGCCCGTGACGTTCGCGCTGGAGAAGGTGTGCGCACGCACGCCGCGCTCGTTGGCCGTGCTGGCGTGGTAGCCGAGCAGGATAGCGCCATCGAAACTGCCGTCGATACCCGCCATCATGCCGAGGGGGCGCGGCCATGAGCGCACTACCATCACGTCTTTCGGTAAGCGCTCGATCAGCAGGTTCTGGCCGTTGCCGTGTGCGTCGGCCACGAGAATGTCCGTCGCGCCCGCTGCGCGGGCCGCCTCGATGCAGGCGTTGACCTCGGCGGTCATGAACTCGCGGAAGCGTTCGTATTCGAAGCCGTCCGGCCCGAGCTGTTCACCGGTCACGACGCCGGCCACGCCTTCCATGTCCGCGGAAATGTAGATTTTGAGCGCAGCGGGCGCCGGGGACGGCGCGGGCGCCTGCTGTGCCGCGGCGCCGAAGGAAATTAGCAGCAGGCCGACAATCGCGAAGACCGGTTGATGCAAGACATGGCTCCCAGTGGCTTGCAGGGGAGCATATGTCGACGCCGCGAAGCCGTCAAAAGCGAACCGGTCGCCCGCATGGCGGGCTCCTACAGATCAGCTTC
>CAZSKQ010000146.1:0-3699 GCA_964607425.1 uncultured Woeseiaceae bacterium | reverse complement strand
GATCTTCGCCACTTCCGGACGCGAGAACTCCGGCGGCGGCGCAATGCCGGCGCCCAGCATCTCGCGCACCTTCGTACCCGAGAGGATGATGTAGTCGTCCTGGGTATGGTCCGGTGCTTCGCGCATCATGACCACGCGATTCAGCTTCTTCGACCAGGCGGTGTGATCGGCGCGGAAGATCTCGATCTCGAGCGCGCCGGCCGGCAGCCGGTCGAAAATCGTCTGCGAGTCGAAAGGTCCGTAGAAGCCGCCGGCACCGGCGTGGTCGCGGCCCACGATCAGGTGGGTGGCACCCATGTTCTGCCGGAAGACGGCGTGCAGCACCGCCTCACGGGGCCCGGCGTACAGCATGTCGAAGCCGTAGCCGTTCACCATGACCGTGTTCTCGGGGAAGTAGGCGTCGACCATCTTGCGGATGCAGGCCTCGCGCACCGGCGCCGGCACGTCGCCCGCTTTCAGCTTCCCGAGCAGCATGTGGATGACGATGCCGTCCGCCTCCAGCCGCTCTAGCGCCATGCGGCACAGCTCCTCGTGCGCGCGGTGCATCGGGTTCCGGGTCTGGAATGCGACCACCTTGTGCCAGCCGCGGCGGGCGATCTCTTCGCGGATCTCCACGGCGGTCTTGAAGGTGCCGGGGAAATCGGTTTCGAAGTAGCTCAGGTTCAGCACCTTTACGCTGCCGGACACGCAGTAGCGGCCGAGCTTCCGGAATACCGCCACCCCCGGGTGCGCGGTATCCAGGGTGCCGAACACCTCGAGCGTCAGGGTGTCGAGCTGCTCGTTCTCGACCTCCTCGATGTCGGCGACGTCCATGACCGCCAGGACCGGTTGGCCGGGGACGTTAGGATCGCGCAGCGCGATGCGCTTCGCGCCGTCGATGGCGTTGATGTCGTCGGTCAGGTTCACCACCGGCACCGGCCAGAACAGGTCGTCCGTCGTGTGCATCGTTTCGGCAACGCAAAGTGCGTCGGCCAGGTTCATGTAACCGGTGAGCGGTGTGAAGTAGCCACCGCCGAGCATCACCGCATTGGCCGCGGCCGCGGAGTTCAACACCAGCGACGGAAGGCTTTCCGCTTCAGCGAGCAGCGCCTGTCGCGCTTCCGTGTCGGACACGAGCAAGGGATTGAGGGCATTCGCCCCATGCGGCTTGATCACTGGAATCTCCTTAGATGGCGACGGCGGACGGCGCGTCGGCCAGGTCTTCCGCGCGGGTGAAATGGCGTTCTTTGATGATGCCGTACTTCAGGAGGTAGTCGATAACGATACGCACCTCCTCTTCCAGCGTCATTTCATCGGATTTGAGATGAATTTCCGGGTTGACCGGCGGCTCGTAGGGATCGTCGATGCCGGTGAAGTTCCGGATCTCGCCCGCACGCGCCTTCTTGTAAAGACCCTTCGGATCGCGCTTCTCGGCGGTGCTCAGCGAGCAGTCCACGTGCACCTCGACGAACGGCAACCCGGCCGCGTCGTGCAGCGCACGCACTTCATCGCGGTCGTCCTTGTAGGGACTGATGAAGCTCGACAGTGAAATCGTGCCCGCGTCGCCGAACAGCTTCGCCACTTCGCCGATGCGGCGAATGTTTTCCTTGCGGTCCTGCTCGGAGAAGCCGAGGTTCTTGTTGATGCCCATCCGCACGTTGTCGCCGTCCAGCCGGTAGGACAGCTTGCCCATGTTGAAGAGTGCGCGCTCGAGCGCGACCGCGATCGTGCTCTTGCCACTGCCCGATAGCCCGGTGAACCAGATGGTCGCACCCTTCTGGCGAAGGATCTGGTAGCGATCCTCGCGGGTAACGTCGCCGCCATGCCAGGTGACGTTTGTTGCTTTTTGTTCGGCCATGTCCGTTCTTCCTTGCTTTAGTGGTCGTTGGCGGCCGCAAGCGCCGGTTCGCGGTGAGTCTTCCGCCGCTCCGAAAATCCGTGCAGCAGCAGGTCGGTACAGTTCTGGATGACGTCGAAGATGTCGAGGTCGGGGTCGCGCACGATGATGTCGCCCCAGGCGTTGCAGATGCCGATTACGGCGAGCGCGGCAAAGTGACAGTCGATCGTGTCGCGAATCACGCCCTGCCGGATACCCTGCTCGAAGATGCCCTCGAGAAGCTGGCGATAGCGGCTGCCAAGCTGCTTCAGCACCTTGCGCTTCTCCTCCGGCAGGTACAGGCGCTCGTCGTTGTACACTTTGAGCGCCTCGTTCTTCTCCCGGTAACTCGACAGGTGCGAGGTCAGCGTTGCGAGAAGCTTTGCTTCGAACGGCTGGTCGCTCTCGGCAATCGTCTCCATGCGCTGCACGTAGTCCTCGATACCGAAGAGGCAGACTTCGCCCAGCGCTTCTTCCTTCGAGCTGAAGTAATAATAAAGGCTGCCCTGCTTGATCCCGAGGTGCTCGGCGATGTCCTTTGTGCTGGCACCGTGGAAGCCTTTCTCCGCGAACACGGCCGCCGCCGAGCGAATTGCCTGCAGCCGCTGCTGCCGGTATCTGGCATTCTCGGTTTCACGTTTGGCGGCAGGTTTGCGCGATGACATAGGTCGAAATTCTATTGAGCAATAGAATTTGTGTCAATAAATAATTCTTAGGTCGAAATTACAATGGGTTATAAGGCTGTAAATTCAATCAGGCCATTGACCCCTCATCAAGGGCCGGGCAGGGGAAGGCGCCGGCCGGGTCCCGTGGCCCGCGCGCGGCGCGCATTGCAAGGCGGCGGTCATGCCGGCTGACTCGCGCGCCATCCTGGTGGTCGGTCCGTCCTGGGTCGGCGACATGGTCATGTCCGGGGCGCTCACCAGGATGCTGGCGGAGCGGCGGCAGGCGCCGGTCGACGTCGTCGCGCCGGCCTGGTCGCAGCCGCTGGTGTCGCGCATGCCGGAGGTTCGCCGGGGTTTCCTGCTCGACGTTCGCCACGGCGAGATCGGCATCCCGGCGCGCCGGCGCCTCGCGGGCGAGCTGCGGGGGCGGGATTACGGGCAGGCGATCGTGCTGCCGCGCTCGTTCAAGGCGGCGCTGGTGCCCTGGCTCGCCCACATCCCGCACCGCACCGGCATGCGCGGAGAGTTCCGCCCCGGCCTCATCAATGACTTCCGCACGGTCGATCAGAGCCGTTCCAGGCCGATGGTGGAGCGGCTGTGCACGCTGGGCCTGGAACCGGGGGAGCGCTTGCCGGAACCGCTGCCGCGGCCGCAGCTGCGGGTCGACCCGGCAGCGCAGCGGCAGCTCCTGGAGCGCCTCGGGATCGCGCGGTCCATGCCCGCCGCCGCGCTGCTGCCGGGAGCCGAGCACGGCCGGGCGAAGCGCTGGCCCGCGGCGTATTTCGCCGAGCTCGCGGAGCGTTTGCGGGCCGCGGGCTTCGCCGTGTGGCTGCTCGGCTCGCCGAAGGATGTAGCAACGGGCGAGGAGATCGCGCAGGCGAGCCGCGGCGCGGCGGTCAACCTGTGCGGGCGCACTGAGCTCGTGGACGCCGTGGACCTGCTGGGGGCCGCGCGCGTGGCGGTGAGCAACGACTCGGGGCTGCTGCACATCGCGGCGGCGGTCGGCACGCCGGTGGTCGGGTTATACGGGTCGAGCAGCCCGGCCTACACGCCGCCGCTCACCGAGCGCCGCGAGATTCTCTACCTCGATCTCAACTGCAGCCCCTGCTTCGAGCCGGAATGCCCGCTGGGCCACTTCCGCTGCATGCGGGAAATCACGCCGGCAATGGCGTTCGAGGC
>CAZSKQ010000145.1:0-7568 GCA_964607425.1 uncultured Woeseiaceae bacterium | reverse complement strand
TCGAAGTGCAAGCTCGAGGTTCCTCCCGGAGGAGCCCCGCAGCGCCGGCCGCGCCTGTCCGACTACGGCATGCAGCTGCGCGAAAAGCAGAAGCTGCGCCGCATGTACGGCGTGCTCGAGCGGCAGTTCCGTAACTATTACAAGCGGGCCACCCGGATCAAGGGTTCGACCGGCGAGAATTTGCTGCTGCTGCTCGAGGGAAGACTCGACAACGTCGTCTATCGAATGGGCTTTGCTGCGACGCGCGCGGAGGCGCGGCAGCTGGTCAGTCACAAGGGCATCGAAGTGAACGGTAAAGTGGTCAACATTCCTTCGGCCCAGGTGAACGCCGGCGATGCAATCGGCGTTCGCGAAAAAGCAAAGAAGCAGCTTCGCGTCCAGAGCGCTTTTGAAGTCGCGACCCAGGTCGGTTTGCCCGACTGGGTCGACGTGGACGCGAAGAAGATGGCAGGGGTATTGAAGTCGTTGCCGGACCGCCAGGACATCCTTCCGGACATCAACGAGAACCTTGTCGTCGAGCTTTACTCGAAATAGTCAGGAGGGGTATCTACCCATGCAGGATTCCGTACACGATTTTCTGAAGCCGCGGGTCGTCAAGGTCTCGCCGGTGGATCCTTTACATGCAAAGGTGACGATCGAACCGTTCGAGCGCGGCTACGGCCATACGCTCGGCAATGCGCTGCGCCGCATCCTGCTGTCGTCGATGCCCGGAGCGGCAATCGTCGAAGCGGAGATCGAGGGCGTGCTGCACGAGTACACCAGCATTGAAGGCGTGCAGGAGGATGTCGTCGACATCCTGCTGAACCTGAAGCAGGTGGCGGTGCGCATGCATGGCCGCGATACCGCCGAGCTCCGGCTGTCCAAGAAGGGGCCGGGACCGGTGACGGGCCGGGACATCCAGCTCGATCACGACGTCGAGATCATGAACCCCGATATCGTCATCGCGAACCTGACGAAAGCCGGCGAGCTCAACATGATCCTCAAGGTCGAACGCGGCCGCGGCTACCGTCCGGCCACCCAGCGCCCTGCGTTCGAGGAGCAGTCAGGCCCGATCGGCCGGCTGCAGCTCGACGCGTCGTTCAGCCCGGTCAACCGGGTCACCTACGACGTGGAATCCGCGCGCGTGGAGCAGCGTACCGACCTCGACAAGCTCATCATCGACATCGAGACCAACGGCACGATCGATCCGGAAGAGGCGATCCGGCGGGCGGGCAGCATCCTCAAGGACCAGCTTTCGGTCTTTGTCGACCTGCAGGGCCAGGAAGAGGGCGCGGGCGCGATGGCGGAAAGCCAGGTAGACCCGATCCTGATGCGCCCGGTGGACGAGCTGGAGCTCACCGTTCGTTCGGCGAACTGCCTCAAGGCCGAGAACATCATGTACATTGGCGATCTCGTGCAGCGCACGGAAGTGGAGCTGCTGCGCACGCCGAACCTCGGCAAGAAGTCGCTCACGGAGATCAAGGAAGTGCTCGAGCAGCACGGCCTGGGCCTGGGGATGCGCCTCGACAACTGGCCGCCGCCGAGCCTGCGCCCGGAGCACGACCTCGTCATGTAGTCACCGGCTGCCGCGGCCGACTCGGCCGCGGTTTCGCCGATACGTTGAATGCGGGCCCGCTTAACGGGCCGTCATGCTGAAAGGCTTTATAGATCATGCGTCACAAGAAGGCCGGCCGCCGACTCGGCCGCACCAGCTCTCACCGCAAGGCGATGTTCCGCAACATGGCGGCGTCGCTGCTGCGCCACGAGACGATCCGCACCACGCTGCCCAAAGCGAAGGAGCTGCGCCGCGTCGTGGAACCGCTGATCACGATGGCGCGGGAGGACGGTGTGGCCAGGCGCCGCCTCGCCTTCGATCGCCTGCGTGACAAGGAAGCCGTTGGCAAGCTGTTCCAGGATTTGGGGCCCCGCTTCCGCAGCCGCCCAGGCGGCTACCTGCGCATCCTGAAGCTCGGGCCGCGGCCTGGCGATGCCGCCCCCATGGCGGTCGTCCAGTTCGTGGATCCCCCCGCCGGCAACTCCGAAGCCTGATCCCGGCCCGGTCCGGGCCCGCCGCTACCGGTCCCGCCCCGCTGGAGCCGTCCAGGGCGGGCGGCCTCGCCGCGGCAGCGGCCCGCGGCCAGAATCTCCTCCAAACCTGTGAGAACTCTCACGGCAATCGCGGCCTGCTTCCGCTAAGGTCTCTCCCAGCGCAGTCCCGGGAGCACCGCCATCAGCAAGGAGCAGACCTTCACCGACTGCGTCGTGCTCGATAAGGATGCCTTCGACCCCGACGCCGTTTTCCTGGATGACATCGTCGATGACGAGGTCCTGCCGCGCCTGAGCCTCGCGGTCGACGGCCTGACCGGGGCACTGGATCGCCGGAACAGCGGGCTTGAGGTCGATTCCGGCAGCGCCGCCAACGAGCCCATCCCGCCCTCGACCGCACTGCCGGTCGCCCCCTACGACCCGGAACAGCTGGAAGTCTACGGCTGGGAAACCTCCCTCTGGCGCAAGCTACGAGGCTACCTGGGCCTGTAGGAGCCCGCCATCCGGGCGACCGGCAAACTGCCGATCGCAGGCCCGATGGCAAGATCACCGGGGTTTCGTGCCATCGCGCCTCCGCTCGGCGGTTTACCGGTCGCCCGCATGGCGGGCTCCTACAGGAGGGAGGCGGCGATTACGGCGGGGCGGGATTGGCGGTGGTGGGGTCGCCCGCATGGCGGGCTCCTGCAGGAGGGGGCTTACCGCTGTTAGACTGCGGTGCATGGAGGGCGATTTCCGCGATAAAACGGTCATTGTCACCGGGGGGTCCGAGGGCGTGGGCGCTGCCGTTGCGCGGCGCTTTGCAGAGGCGGGGGCCAACCTGGTGCTGGTTGCGCGCGGGCGGGAGAAGCTCGAGCGCCTCGCCGAAGAACTGCGGCCGCGGGCGCGCGTCCTCACCTGTGCCATGGACGTGGCGGACGAGGCGGCCGGACCCGAGCTGTTCAAACGCGCCGAGCGCGAGTTCGGCGCCATTCACATTCTCGTGAACAACGCTGGCTATCATCACCGCGGGCCGGTGGAGCAGGTCGGGGCACAAGAGCTCGGCCGCATGATCGACGTCAACCTGAGGGCGCCGATCGTCCTTACCCGCCTGGCGCTGCCCTACCTCAGGCAGGCCGGTGAGGGCGCGGTCATCAACGTGGCATCGCTCGCCGGGCGCACACCGCTGCCGGGCGCCGCCACCTATTCCGCGAGCAAGTTCGGCCTGCGCGCCTTTACGTTTGCTTTGGGCGAGGAGCTGGCCGGCTCGGGCATCAAGGTCGCCGCGGTGTCGCCGGGCCCCATCGACACCGGTTTCATCATGGCCAATATCGACGCGGTGGCGGACATCACGTTCTCGCAGCCGCTCAGCACGCCCGACGAGGTTGCACAAGTGGTGATGGAGCTCGCGGTCAACGCCGCGCGCGAGCGTTCCATGCCGCCGGTGAGCGGCTGGCTGACGACACTTTCCTACGTGTTTCCGCGGCTCGGGCGGTTGCTGCGGCCGGTCCTGCTGCGCAAAGGCCGCCGCGCCAAGGCGAGGCTCAGGGCGCAGCTGGGTGCGCAGGCCTCCGGGCCGGCGCCGGGGCAGCAGACCGGGGCGGATACGTAACGACGGGAGTACGCAGATGGCCGAGAAGCTTTCGACCGCTGAGATCGAGGACCGACTGGCCGGCCTTACTGGCTGGGCGCTTGCCGGGGGCAAGCTGGAACGGCAGTTCAAGTTTCCCGATTTTGCGCGGGCATTCGGTTTCATGACCAGCGCGGCAATCGAAGCCGACAAGCTGAACCACCACCCGGAATGGTCGAACGTCTACAACAAGGTCACCGTGCACCTGGTGACACACGAAGCGAACGGCATCACCGAGCTCGATTTCCAGCTAGCACGCAAAATGAACGACCTGGCCCCGTAGGAGCCCGCCATGCGGGCGACCGCCACCTTACGTGCGGTGGCTTACGTGCGGTGGCAGTCGCCCGCATGGCGGGCTCCTACAGGCGGTATAGCGGCAGGCGCGTCAAGAAGGGCGCCAGTAGGTGTTGGCCCTTTCCCTTGCAAGGTCGATCAGCTCGCCTACGTCCATCATGCCGATGGCGTCGGCTTCGTTCCGGAGAAAATCCAGCGCGCAGGAGATCGAGTGCGCGGCTTGCTCGCGTGTTTCCAGGATCATGAAGGGGCCGGCTTCGCCTGGCTTGCGCAACATCATGCCGCGACGGACATTTCCGGGCGCAACACGGAACCTGCGATGCCGGCTCGGCGGCGCAGTTTTTCCAGCGTTTCCCGATCGATGTGAATGAAAGCCGCCAGGGCTGGCCGCCGGCCCAGGATCCTTTCGGGGCCGAGAATCGTCACTGCACAGCCGGCATTCACCACCACGCTTTTCAGCAACCGCCTCGGTGTCACGACCAGGTAGCCGTCCATGCCCCGCTGCAGCCCGAATTCCTGCATTGCGCACAGAATCTCGGCGACCGCGCGCCGCCGTACCCTCGGTTCCAGGTCCTGGTCGCAGCCGAACCGCGTCACTTCCCATACCGCATCGGATTCCGGCAGTTCCCCGGAAGCGAGGTCCGGCCATAGGGTCTTCAGCATGTAGGGGCGCGTCGTCGGCAGCAATCGAGCTACGCCGCGCGTTTCGCCCCGGCCGTCGATCCAGACGAGGTATTGGGCGGCCGGCGTATCGAACTGGTCGAACTCGAGTCCCTGGAACGCCGGCACTTCCCATTGCTGGCGTTCGACGAACAGCCGGTGCCTGAGGCGATGATGCGAAATCCATGTTTCGCCGTGGAGGTGAGCAGTCTCCCAGTTCAGGCAGACGACCGGCATGCCGGACTCCGATGCTTTAGCAGCGCAAGATACTAAATCACGCCCGCGCGCGACCGCACCTCCCAAATCTTGTAGTTGTGATCCTAGAGGCTGATAAGCCCGTAACGAATTGCGTTGACCACCGCCGTGATGCGATTGTTCGCGTCGAGCTTCCTGAACGCCTTCTTGAGGTGGAAGTTCACGGTGTTTTCGCTGATGTGGAGCATGTCTCCGACCTCGCCGGAGCTCTTGCCGCGCGCGACCCACTGGAGACAGTCACGCTCCCGTTCAGTCAGCATGGGCACTATGCGCCGATCGACGTCCGTCTGGCAGAGCTCGCTGTAGGCGGCATGAAACTGGGTAGCGAGCAGGGCGAGGTTCGACAGGATCGACGTTGCCCGGGGATGGCGGTTCGCGGAGGCGCAGGTGAGCAGGCAGACATTGCCATGGGGACCGTGTATCGGAACGGCGGCACCGTCCAGCAGTCCCGCTTCGCGCGCCTGGTCCATCACCCTTGCCTGCACCTTGTTCAACCTGAAAGTCTGCTCGAGCCAGCGCCACAGGAAGGGCTGTGAGATGCCTCGCGCGTATTGGATCACCGGATCCCTTGCCTGGTATCCGTGCTCGAAATAGTAATCGGTCCAGGCGGCCGGGTAGTTGAGCGCGACAGCCGGCGCCCGGTTATCGGCGCCCTTGTAGCGCTCGTGGCTGGTCAGCGCGCAATACGCGTACCGCTCGAAGCCGATGTCGCCGACGGCGCGCTCCATGAGGGCAAGCAGGGCATCCGTCGAATCGCTGCGATTCGACGCTTCGATGAAGTCGGACAGGCGCATTCCCCCCTCCCAGGCCGCTCCGTGAACGGCATGGGCCAGATCGCTGAGCGACCCGGCAGTCAGGTTACTGTTTTAGAGCCCAAGCCCTATTTTTGCCACATTTGATGGAAAATGTCTACTTTTGTACTGTTACCAGCTTCTTGGCATGCCTATGTGCTTTGCCGCATGCCAACCCGCCCGTAGGAGCGCGCACCGCGCGCGATGCCACGGAGGCTAACCATCCACCTTCGTGCGAATTGGCCAGGGCTCGTCGGTCGCGCTCGGTGCGCGCTCCTGCGGGCAATCCTCCAGCGCTCCGGTGTAATGCCACCATGCGCCCCTCGTGCGACTACCTGTTCTGGTAGGCGCGTTTCACAATGTGGTCGTATAGACTCAAGTATTCGTGGATGCCGATCGGGGTGCCTTGGGCGGCCGGTCAACTGGATGGTGACACTGGACGAGAACCGCGGTTCACGGATAGGAGCAACATGTACTTCACGGGAGTCAGCAGTGCCCCCGGTGAACGCGTCTACGAGGCTATCAAGGCGCGTGTCATCGCCTACGAATTTCCCGAAGGTGAACGGATATACATCGAGCGCATTGCCGAGCAACTCGGGGTAAGCACGACGCCCGTGCGGGAGGCCCTCAATCGCCTTGCTGCCCAGAATCTCGTCATCAAAGCGCCGCGCAAAGGCTTCATTGCGATGACCCTGTCCGAAGCGAACCTGCTGGGCCATTACTGGCTGATCCGGATACTGCTCACCCACGAAGTCGAGATGCTCGATGCCAGGCTGCGCCGCAACCTGCCGAACGATGAGCCGATTGCGCACGTGCTTACGAAGCTGCAGCGACCGCGGCAACCGGATGTCGGCATGCTCGCCCGCTATACGGCCGACATATTTGCTCACATCGGGTCCCTGCGAAAGAACGCGATGGTCATGCACTCGATTGATACGGCCAACGACCATCTTTATTACATCCGTACGGTCGAGTGCCAGCACCTGGACGACGTCCGCGGCGAGCTCATAGCATTGTGCGAGTTGCTTCTCGCCGCGCGCTGCAAGGAGCTGATTGCCGCCATCGACAAGTACCACGACCGCCGGGTGGTGTTGCTTCCGAAGCTGATGAAGGCCCTCGGCCGGTGATCTGATTCCGGGCGGCCGCGCGCGCGGCCGCGATCCTGCCCACCCGCCGCTCGCCGCCGCCCGGCGCCGGCGCTCGCCGCCGGCGGATTCTGATACGCTCCGGCCGGCGACGGAAAATGCTACTTATCGTCCGTCGACTTATCGCCATCTGCCCAGAAGAATCGTGGGCAATGGTGACGCCCCGTGACAAAGACCCCGTACTGCTCGAATTCGGCCACCGAGTGAAGGTCGAGCGGGATGCCCGCGGCTGGACGCAGGCCTTTCTGGCCGAAAAGGTCGGCGTGGACCGGACGTACATCGGCAGCATCGAACGCGGCGAGAAGAACGTGGGCCTGCGCATCATAAACCGCCTCGCAATCGTGCTGGGCCGGACCCCGGTAGGGTTCGCGCCCTGCCGCCTCAAGCGCCTGCCCAGGCCCCTGCCCAGGAGCAAGGCAAGACGGTAAGGCCTTCCCGCGCGGCAACGGCCGCGGCGGCGGATGGTCAATTGCTACTTATCGTCCGTCGACCTATTGCCATCTTGCGGACATTGTCCAGGGATGTCCTATACCGAGCCTGAATCAGACGTCTTGCGCGCATTCGGTGCGCGCGTGCGACGCGCCCGCGAGGCTCGCGGCTGGAGCCAGGAGGATCTCGCCGCGGAGGCCGGCATGGACAGAACCTATGTCGGCGGTATCGAGCGGGGCGAGAGGAACCCCGCCCTGCTGAACATCAACCGGCTCTCACTGGCCCTGGGCGAGAACCTCGCCGGATTCCTGCCCTACCGCAAGAAACGCCGCCGCACCCCCTGACGCCCCGAACACGCTCGAC
>CAZSKQ010000144.1:2877-7618 GCA_964607425.1 uncultured Woeseiaceae bacterium | reverse complement strand
GTGCTTTACGAGGCCTCGAAGAGCGTTCTGGGGGTCGCCCGCGTGGCGGGCTCCTACATCGGGTCGGCGGCCAGCGCCTCCTCGAGGGGGCCGAGCCAGGGCTGGAAATGCCGCCACTGCTCCAGTCCGTCGCGAAATACCGGCGAGCGAACCTGCTCCGAGCTGGGGGTACTGACGGGGCGCTCGTTCTCGTGGAAGCGCAGGCAGGCGTCTTCGAACGGCAGCCCGCAATGCGCCAGCAGCCTGCGAACCGCGGCTTCCGTGTTGTCGACCAGGTCTTCGTAGCGCACCCGGCAAACCCGCTCCGGAAGCACGTCGTCGAAGTGCGCCATCAGGCGCAGGTAAGCGGCGTAGTAGCGGCCGATGTCCTCGAGGCTGTAGCTGAAGTGCTGGCCATGGGCGAACAGGTGCCGGAACAGCGACAGCCCGCAAGCCATGGGATTGCGCCGCACGTCGACGATGCGGGCATTCGGCAGCATCAGGTGGATGAGCGCGAGATGCTCGAAGTTGTTGGGCAGCTTGTCGACGAAATGCACGCGGCCGAGCTTGCGCCAGGGGCGCGTGCGCTCGATATACGCTTCCCCCGCCTCCCGCAGCTCCCACTCCTCCATCGTGGCCAGGCAATCGGGCCAGGCAGCGCCCGCGGCCTGGCGGGCCGCGAGTTCGTTCACCAGCACCGGGAGATGTGGCAGCTCGGTCGTGCCCTCGACCGCGGAGTGGCTGGCCAGGACCTGTTCCACCAGCGTGGATCCCGAACGGGGCAGCCCGACGACGAAGATCGGGGCGTCGGATGCGCAGCCCCAGCCGGCACGCGCGGCGAAGAATTCGGGCGTGAACAGCGCGCGCGCCCGCTCCACGTAATCCGCCAGCCGGGTGCTGTCATGGTCGATGCCGCCGCGGCGCAGGCGGTTGCCCTCGGCGTAATGCCGGAACGCTTCCTCGTACTGCCTCCGCTTTTCCAGCGCCTTGCCGGCGGCGAAGTGGAAACGGAGGCGGTCCTCGTCGCCCGCTCCGGCCGACTGCAGCTGCCCCTGTATTGCCGCGAGATCGTCGTCCGAGATTCCCCCGGCCTCCAGGTTCGCGAGGCTCCACCAGGCCTCGCCCGAGCCCGGCGCGAGTGCAATGGCGCGCCGATAAGCCTCGGCGCTCTCGTCCGGCCGCCCGAGAATCCTCAGGCAGTGGCCGAGGCTGGTCTGCAGCCCGGGGTCGCCGGGGCGTTTCGCCGCGAGGCCGGCATAAGCGCGCGCGGCTTCCTCGTATTCCAGCAGCTGGAAGAGTATGGCTGCCCGCCGCGTCTGAAGCCGCACATCGTCCGGCGTTTCCGCCAGGAGCGATGCGATCTCCCGCAGCGCCGCCAGCGGCCTGGCCTGGCGAACGAGCAAGGTGGCGTAATCCTCGCGCGCCTCGCGGTAGCCGGGGGCTAGCCGCAGGCATTCTTCGAGAAGCGTCGCGGCATCGCCCGCTCGGCGAGCGCGTGCCGCGATTTGCGCGAGCAGGCGTAGCGCCACGACGTCGCGCGGATGTCCCTCGAGCTGCTTGCGCAGCAGCATTTCGGCGTCGCGGTCACGATGCTCCCGCAAGGCGTTCTCTGCCGATTGCAGAACCGGGTTCTGCATCGCATGCTGCACGTAATTCGCATACGCTCCGGCGGCATCGCTGTCCTCCAGCGCCGTCAGCAGGTGCGCGAGCGCGAGCCACGCATCCGCGAAATCGGGCCTCGCGGCAACGGCTCGCCGCATGGCAGCCAGCGCCGCCCTGTCATCCCCCGACTCGCGCAAGGCAAGGCCAAGCTGCAAGTGCGGCAAGGGAGCCTCGGGCACCTGCTCGCCCAGCGGCGCCAGGACTTCGATCGCGGCCGCCGGGTTGCCGGACAGGCGCAGCGCCATGCCCCGGAACAGCAGCGCGGCGGAGTGACCGGGAACTTCCGCCACCACCGCGGCGGCGAGTTCCGCGGCGCGCGCCGGATCCCGGCCGAGCAGATGCTCGATCTCGGCCAGTCTCTTTCCAAGTTGTTCCGGAGATCGGGAGTTGGAGGATTCGGAGTTCAACGAGAGCCGGCCGCGAGGGAGGAAGCCCGCGATTCTCGGCGTGGTGTCCCGGGTTTTCAACCCGGCGGCAACGGCGCGCCCCTGTCGGGACCCCTCGCCCTTTGCCGCAAGCGGTGCTTCATCTAACCTGTCGCGCATGAGCCCCGGGCGCCCGCAGTCGATCGATTCCTGGACCGAGTACTGGAGAACGGGCCGCGGCGCCAGCTGCTTCGAAGGCTCCGAGGTGGAGGTCCGGCTGCACCGGCTGTGGGAAGACCTCGTGGACGAGCTGGCCGACGGCGCACGGGTGCTGGACCTCGCGACCGGCAACGGAACGGTGGCGGCGTCTTGCGCCGCGCACGGCCGGGCGCGCGGTCTCCGGCTCGCGATCGAGGGCGTCGATGCCGCGGCCATCGACCCGGCGAAGTATGTCCCCGATCCCGGAGGGCTGCTGCAGGCGCTGTCCTTCCGGGGCAACGTGCGCCTGGAGGCACTGCCATTCGAGGATGCCGCCTTCGATGCGATCGTGTCGCAATTCGGCTTCGAATACGCCGACGAGGAGGCCGCCGCCGCCGAAGCCGTCCGCTGCCTCGCCCCCGGCGGCCGCTTATGCTTCGTCCTGCACGCGCTGGACGGCGCCGTCGCGCGGGATACCGCCCTGCGGCTGGAACGGCTGCGGGGCGTTCTGGACGAGAACGGTGCCCTCACGCTGGTACTTGCACTGGCGCGCGCCGCGGTGACGCGCGACAGGGCCGCGCTCGCCGCGGGCGCGGCCAGGCTTCCGGCCGCTGCACAGCATGTCCGCCGGCTGGCGGAGAACCCTCCGGCCGACGACGCCGCACTCTTTTATGCCGGCGAGTTCCTGCGGCTGTGGGCACGACGTCACCGGTACCGCCCCGCCGACCTCCTGCGCTCCGCCGAGGACGGCTGGGCGAACGCCCGCGGGGTAGCGCTGCGACAGCGAGACATGCTGAAAGCCGCGCGTTCCGCCACGGATATGGCGCGGCTGCACGAACGGTTTGCCCGTCTCGGGCTCACGGTGGCCGACCCGGGTGAGCTCACCGACGCGCGCGGCGCGCGCATCGGCTGGCTCTTGCGGGCAACAAGACCGGCGGAGCAGGCATCGCCGTAGGCGGCGGCCGGTGGCAGCGAACCAGGCCGCGGCGAACCCGCGCGGCGGAACCAATGCGACATTCCGTTCCGGTTAGAATGCACGGCGCCGCACCGGCGGCGCCAGAACCGAGGATAGATGAGGCTTCCCCAAGCGCCGGTAACCAATGTCGCCACCGCCCTGGTCGTTGCCGGCCCGGCACACGGGGACGTCCTGCTCACGACGCCGCTGATATCGTCCCTGCGCCGCGCGTGGCCGGGAGCGGTGATCGACGTGCTGGTGTATCGCGGCCAGGCCGGCATACTCGCCGGCAATCCGGATGTGGACGAAGTCCTTTCCGCATCCAAGCATCCCGGGACACGGGAGTACTGGCAGCTCCTGCGCCGGCTGCGCCGCCGCTATGACCTCGCCCTGTCGCCTAAGCAAACAGACCGCGCCATCTGGTACACCTTCATCGCCGGCAAGTTGCGCATCGCGGTGGTGCCGCCGGACCGCGACGCCTGGAAACGCCGTATCGCCCAGGGTTACGTGCTCTACGATCACTACCGCACGCACACCCTGGTGCAGAATGCCTCCCTGGCGGCGCTGCTCGGCATTGACGTGTCATTCGACGTCCGGCTGCCGACCGCTCCGGATGCAGCGACAGTCGTGGATAGCCTGCTGCCCGCTGAGCTTGCCACCACGCCGTTCGCCGTCCTCCACCTGAACCCGGGGCTGCCCCACAAACGCTGGACACTGTCCGGCTGGGCCGCGGTCGCCGGGTACCTGGACAGCCGCGGCCTGCGGCTGGTGCTGACGGGCGATGGCAGCCCCGCGGAAGCGGAATACCTGGACCAGGCGATCCGGGAAATGCCCGCGCCGGTCCTGAACCTCGCCGGCAAGCTGCGCTTCGCCGACGTGGCCGAGCTGCTGCGGCGCTGCCACGTTTACGTCGGCGCCGATACCGTCACGTCGCACATCGCCGCGGCCGCGGGCGTGCCGACCGTGGTGCTTTTCGGTCCCGAAACCCCGCGTGTGTGGGGCCCGTGGCCGCGCGGCGGGCGCTACCGGCAAACCCCCTATCCCGGCCCCGGCAACCAGCGCGCCGGGAACGTGCTAGTCGTGCAGAGCACCCGGCCCTGCCCGACTTGCCGCCAGGCCGAGTGCCTGCGCCGCTCCGAGCGGATACGAAGCTGCGTCCTGATGCAAAACCTCGGTCACGACCAGGTGATCGAGGCGATCGGCAGCATGCTGGCCGACTCATCGTAAGCCGCTGCAAAAGCGGCTGGTCGAAGCGGGATATCGCCCGCGGGCGAGGCCTCCGGCCCGGCTAGGTGTTCCCGCCGCGCACGAGCAGGTCATCCGTGATCGTCATCGTGAACACCGGCGCACTGTCCGGCGGCGTTTCCGCGATCGCGTCCACGAACAGGCGCCGCGTTTCCGGCTCGTCATAGTGCATCTTCACGTCCATGGCCGCCTGCCAGGTGGCCTCGTCCGGCCATTGTGCGTAAGCGACAAAGCGGCCGTCGGCGTTCTCGTGCAGGCGCGATCCGTAGCTGCCGTATTTCGCCGTGATCAGCTCCGTGCCGCGCCGCCAGGCGCGCCGGAACTGCTCCTCCTTGCC
>CAZSKQ010000144.1:1292-2777 GCA_964607425.1 uncultured Woeseiaceae bacterium | reverse complement strand
GCCGTGATCTACGCCCGCGAAGGGGCCGACATAGCGCTCGTTTACCTCGACGAGGAGCAGGAAGACGCGGAGACGACCCGCCGCGAAATCGAGCGCCGCGGACGGCAAGCCCTGCTCATGCCGGGCGACGTTCAGGACCCGGAGTTCTGCCGCGGCGCCGTCCTGCGAACCCTGGAGCGCTTCGGCCGGCTGGACGTCCTCGTCAATAACGCCGCCTTCCAGAAGCACTGCAAGGAGCTCGGCGACATTTCGCTCGAGCAGTTCGAGCACACGTTCCGCACCAACATTTTCGGCTACTTCTACATGGCACGTTTCGCGGTGCCGCACATGCAGCCCGGTGCCTCGATCGTGAACACGGGGTCGATCACCGGTCTCGAGGGCAACAAGTCGCTGATCGATTACGCCTCCACGAAAGGCGCGATTCACGCATTCACGAAGTCGCTCGCGCAAAACCTGGTGCAACGCGGTATCCGCGTGAACTGCGTGGCGCCGGGCCCGGTATGGACGCCGCTCAATCCGGCGGAGCGCGACGACGAGGCAACCAGGGAATTCGGTGCCCAAACCCCAATGGTCCGTCCCGCGCAGCCGGAAGAAATCGCGCCGGCGTACGTGTACTTCGCCAGCAACGCGGACTCGAGCTACGTGACCGGGCATGTCCTGCCGCAAACCGGCGGAGAAACGGTCGCGGGATAAGTCGCGGGAAAGGAGATTACTTATGGATGACCCTATCGAGCCGACCGTCGGCCACTGGTACCGGCGCGTGCGCGACGGGCGGCTGTTCCAGGTGGTCGCCGTCGACGAGGACGAACAGCTGGTGGAGTGGCAGGATTTCGACGGCGGCATCGGCGAGGTCAGCCTCGACGAATGGAACAGCTGGGACATCAAGGTAACCGCGGCCCCGGAGGACTGGACCGGCGCGATCGACGCGATCCACCGCGGCGATCTCGATTACAGTGAAGTCCGCTCGGAAGGCGAACTGCGCGGAATCGACGAAGTACGGCAATCGCAGGCACTGCAGGACGGCGAGGTTCTGGACAACATCGGCGGCGACTCGGCCGGGCGGGCAGGCGCGCGCGGCGCCCGCCACCCGGCGTTTTCGGAATATTCGGCTAATCCCGGCGAGATGCGCGCGGTGCGCGGCGGACGGGAAAGCGGCAACAGTCAGCGACCGGCGAACGCCCGTCTCCGGCGGCGCGGCGAGCGCGAGAGCAACCCCGGCGCAACCGGCCGGGCCGCCCCGCGGGAACGCGAGGACGCAATGGATCCGAGGCAGGCCGAACAAGCGAAAGCGCGCCTGATCGAACGCGCAAGGTACCTGCGCGAGGACATCCAGCGCGAGCTGCGCAAGTACGACAACGAAACCTACACCGAGCTGGCGCAACGCGTCGCCGACAGCGCCGAACAGGCCTGGAGCGATCTCGTATCCGACCTGAACCTCGCCGAGGTGACCCGCGACGTCGACGAATTGCGCCGGATCGACACGGC
>CAZSKQ010000144.1:0-1192 GCA_964607425.1 uncultured Woeseiaceae bacterium | reverse complement strand
CGCGCGACCGCGCGCGGCGCCGGATGATTCTCGCGGCACTCGGGGCCGTGGCCGCCGCGGCGGCACCGCCCGACACCGCTCCCTCGGCGGAGATCACCGTCAGCGCGAGCCCGGTCGCCAATACCTATCCTGCCGGCAGCTTCGCCGCGCTCGCGACGGAATTGCGCTACGATCCGCGCACCGAGCTTCAGTCGCGCGGCCTCGCGGAAGGCCAGGCCGACATCGCGGTGCGCGGCGGCCTGTTCGAAGGCACCGGCATCAGCGTCGGCGCCGTCACTATCATGGATCCGCAAACCGGCCACTACACCGCGGAATTGCCGATCGACCCCGCGTTTCTGTCGGCGCCGCGCCTGCTGACGGGCATCGACAACGCGTCACGCGGCTTCAACTCGAACGTGGCGACCATTGCCTACTCGCTGCAGCAGGCGCCGGGCTCGGGGGCCCTGATGCTCGGGGCCGGCAGCGATGCCCTGCGCTACGAGACGCTGCGCGCAAGCGTCCGCCGCCTGGGCGAAACCGGCACGGAGCTCGCGGCCGCCGCCTCGGTCGCGCTCTCGAGCGGTGACGGCAGTGTCGCCATGGGCGATCACGATTTTGCGCGCTACAACCTGCACCTCGAGCGCGCCTCCGGGGCAGCGCAAACCGACGTCCTCCTCGCCTGGCAGGACAAGTTCTACGGCTGGCCGGGCGCGTACACGGGTTTCCCGTCGCTGCCCGAAACGGATCGCACGAAGACCTCGCTCCTGCTGCTCAACCATCGCCTGGTCCAGGACAGCGGCTGGATCGAGATCGGCGCCTATCGCCGCCGGCTCGAGGATGATTACGATTTCGATCGCGCGACCGCCGAGGCCGGCGTTCCCGGCGCGTTCGATCACGAGACCCTCGTCCAGGCGGTTGGCGTACAAGGTCTCATCCGCCGCGGCGACGTCGACTGGCGTTACGGCGGCCAGCTCACCTTCGACGAGCTCGTCTACTCGACCGATTTGACCCACGGCGATTTCGACCGCCGGCGCTATCTCAAGTTGAGCCTCGTACCCTCGCTCGCGCTCTACGAGCGGGGCGAAGCGCGCGTATCGCTGCGCGCCGGATTGACGTTCGACCACACCAGCCGCGATGCCGGCAAGCTGTCACCCCTTTTCGGTATCGCGCTGGAGCGCGGCGCGGGCTTCGTCGACGTCCAGTACGCCGCGAC
>CAZSKQ010000143.1:0-7817 GCA_964607425.1 uncultured Woeseiaceae bacterium | reverse complement strand
GTGCCGGAGTTTCAAGTAATCATTGCGCCGCAATGCGATTTCGAAACGGATTTCCGCGCCGTTCGGCGAACCGGCGTCAAACGCGTTCTTGATCAGCTCATAAAACGCGATGACATCGGAGCTGATAAGCTCTGCTCCGAGTTCCAGTACCGTCCGGGCGCAAATTTTGAACAAGCGGTTCTTCTCCGTTCTTGTTAGGCTGCCTTCTCTTTTCTCAGGAGTACATCGACCGCATCCGAAAGGTTCCAGATCGGTTCCGCGTCTCCGTCTTTCAACATTTCGATGACTTTCGGCAGCCCGGCTACGGCAAGGCCGTTGGCGAGCGCCATCATCTTGCGCGGCTCGGAGACGATCTGAACGTCGCCCGTCTTCCCGATGGCGATCAGCATCAGTGTGTGCACGCGCCACGGGTCGCTGCCGAAGATAGAACCGTCGATGATTTTCCGCGTGTCGTACTTCGCAATATCTGCGGGCTCCAGCCCCAGCCGGGCGGCCACACAGACAGAGAGGAACCAGAGGTCGACCATTCGCGGGAACGGGCTCTGGTCGATCACGGCGTCGGCGCTGCGCTGGCAATAACGCGTGAACGCCTCGTGGAATTCGACCGGCACGTTAATGTCGATTGCCTGAAATGGATTGAAATACCTGTCAGCCATTATCGCCTCCTAAGACACCGCCTCCAGCTCGACCTGCGCATCCGCGTGGCGCAGGCAGAGCTGGCACTCGCCGCGGTGATCGCAGGCGCAGCGGAGCACCTTGCGTTCCGTAATCCCCGGATCGTTGACGAGCATCCTCGGATAGTGTGCGGGATTGGTCAGCGTGAAGACCACGCCAGCGGCCTCTTCGATGATTTCCTCACAGCCGGCGATTTCGTCATGCGTGAGAAACAAAATCAGTTGGGCGCTTTCCCGCACCGCAGTGCGCAGGATAGAGCGTTTGACGAATCCGCTCGTCATGCCGAGAGGCGTGTCAATCACATTCGGCGCTTCGACCTCGCTGACCTTCGTCAGCGCAAGGATGAACGCGAGCGTCAGCGCGCGGCGTGACGCCCCGTTCAGGTCGCGGTCCGGATTGAGCGTCCGGTCGTTCGGCCCATAAACGATGATGTCGAACTCCCGACTGATTTCTGCGCGTCGGATGATCGCCCCCTGTTCGGGGTCCGCACCGATCATTTCGAGGAATATGCTGTTCATCAGCTCGCTGACTTTCTGCAATTCCTCGTTCGTGATCCGCTCATAGGCGCTTTGCAGCACTTTAGTCACGTCCTGCGTGACTTCGAGCTCGGCCAGAATCCGCGCCCCCTTCTTCTGTTCCCGCAGCAGGCGGTCACGTTCGGCTTCCAGTTCCTCGCGCTCGCGCCGAAGCCCGGCGAGCTGGGTTGCCAGGGCCGACTGTTTCGACAGGTAGCGATCGCGCTGGTCCTTGTACTGGCGTCGCTGCTCGCGCAGGCCCTGGATATCCGTGTCGGGAAGCGAGTCGAGCTGCATCTCGAGAGCCCGGAATTTCCGGCCAGCCTCGTCGCGCAGGGCCTGAATCCCGTCGCGCCGCTCCACCACTTTCCTGTAGTCTTTCAGCCACTCGCTCGGCGCGGCGTCGCCTCCGCCCTGTAACGGCTTCGCGCCGTAGTACAGGTCGGTGATGATCTCCTGGATTTCATCGGCGCGCTGGCTCTCGTCGATCAGCTTCTGGATATGCGCGCGGCGCTTGTCACCGCCGTCATTCCCGGCTTGCAGCGTTTCGCCGCAGATGCAGATTTCCGCCGCGAGTCGGTCCTGCAAGACTGGTATTGTCGTGTTGGGGATCTTGCCCTGGTCGTGCAGTTCTTCGAGCTTTTCGAAGGCGCGGGCCAGCACCGGCGCGAGCAAGTCCGTCGCTATCGACCGGCTGCGAAACAGCGCCGAGTGTTCCTTGTTCGCGGCAGCGAGCTGATCATCGAGCTGCTTTATCTCGCGCTTTGCATGATCGAGGTCCTTGCGGAGCTTCTCCTTGTCGCCTTTCTGGAGGGCCGCGGCGATCTTGCGATCGATCTCATCGACCTTTTCGTCGAAGGCCCCGAACTGCTGCTTGGCGTCATCCAGATCGGCGTCGCGCCTTTCCTGGTCTTCTTCCATCGCTTCGAGGCGCGAGGCGATCCTATTCAGCTCGCTGCCGCTGCCGACTCGCTTCGCCTTCTTGTTCACTTCCGCCGCCGATTTGCGTACATGCCTTATCGCGTCGTCGATCACGCCAAGCCCTAGTAGCGAGCGAATGGCGCGCTGCACTCGCTCGCGCTTCGTGGACAGGGCGACATCCGCTTCAATGAAGCTCAGCGCCCGATCGCCGTCGGTGAAGAAAACGTCACGCAGCTCGGGCGGCAGCTCGTCATTGATCAGCGCCTCCGGCGCGTCGATCGGGCTTGCGCCGGTGTCATTGAGGGCAAACAGCTTCACCGTTGAGGCAGAACGGCGCGATTGGCTGTCCACGTCTTCGAAGGCGGAGCGCACGAGGCGGAAACGCCGGCAGGTTTCGCGCAGTTCCCCGCCTAGGCGCCGGTGCGTCGTCAGTTCGAACTCGACCGTAGCGGTAATCGGCACGCGCCTGCCGTCGCTCGCGTCCCAGTCGATGGGATGGAGCCGGAAACCCTCGCCTCTGCCGGGGAGCGCCGCCTCCCCGTACAGCGCCCACTGCAGGCCGTGCAGGATCGTCGTCTTGCCCGACTCGTTCGCGGCGCGGATCACCGTCAGCTTCCTCACGGGATCGCTGGAGAACTCAAGCTCCAGGTCTCGGAGCAGCCGGAAGTTCTGGAATTCGGCGCGGAGCAGCTTCAAGAGTCCAGCTCCTCCGCCGCGACGTCATGGCCGCGCTGCGTCACCAGGTACCGCGCTGCGGCGTTGCACTTGTCATTGATCTTCTTCTGGATATTCGTCGCCGAGACACGATGGCCCCGCTCGTACTCGAGAATCTCGGAAATCACCTCGATGATCTCTTCCCTGTAGCCCTCGCACCGTTCCTCTATCCCGGCGCATTGCTCAAAGATGAGAGAGATTATTTTCTTGTCGTTCAGCGGCAACTTTTTTCTCCCCAACGTTCACAGGTACGCGGCGTCAACCATTCTGTCGATCGTCGCCAGCGGGCCGTCCGGTCGGCCCGCGTTTCTCGCCAGCCTCGCAAATTCCTGCGCACGGCGCAGTTCGGAGCGTACGAGCAAGCGCGCATCGGAATCGAGTCCTTCCTCCATACCCGGCGGCAGAGCCAACAGATCGTGAATGATGCTGTGCGTCTTGCCGATGGCGCTACACTTGCGCAGTAACCGCCCTCGCCGCTGGACCCATTGCCGCTCGACGGTCGTGCTGGCGAGGATGAAGGCTTTGCCTATCTGCGGGATGTTCACCCCTTCGTCGAGCACGCGTTTTGCAGTTAACACCTGGATTTCACCATCCTGGAAAGATTTGATGATCCGCTTAGTCTGATCGCGGCTCGCCGTCTCCTCGGCGGTGAGCTGGTGGAACAGAATATTCCTGTCCCGCAATAGCCGGTTCACGTTTTCGAGCTGTTCCGGCCCTTTGTCGGAGGTGTACACAAGCGTGTGGCGCAAGCTGCCCCTATCATCGTCATCAAGCAGCTTCTGCAACATTGAAATCTTACCCGACGCCGTTTCCAGCAGCGCGCGCCGGTCTCGCAGGAGCTTGGCGAGGTACTCGTCCGGTTTGCCGCGTTCGCTGCGCCAGGCATTCTGCTTGACCTTGCCCGTCAGGTCGAACCATTCGCCCATCTCGGTCCTAGTCAGATACACCGGATGAACGTAGTAGTCATATTCAACAAGGCACCGGCCGATCGCTTCTTCGAGCGTGAAACGGAACGCGACGGGCCCGAAGTATCCGAACAGCGCATCCGTTCCTTCTTCATCATACTGACGTATAGGCGTGGCGGACAGAGCGAGGCGGTACTGAAAGAATTCCGGCGGATCGTTGATAAACGACGGCCGCCCTAGGTTGTGTGCCTCGTCTGCGATCAGGAGTCGCGCGCAGTCGAACTCTTCGACCGCGGCGAGGAATTCCGGGGTGCAGAGCGTATCGTGACTGACAACGACCACTTCGATGTCCGACAGGCCGGTGCGCAACCGCCGCTTGAGTTTTCGAAGCTCACGCGCGCGCTGCGCCGCGCTACCCGCGGTCGTGAGATTGATGGCCTTCAGCCCGAACGGCGCAATCTCATCGCACCACTGTTCGATCAGCGGCACATAGGGTGCGGCGACGACGACCAGCAGCGGTTTGTTCCTTTCATAGAGACGGTGCGCCCCAATCATCGATGTAATCGTCTTTCCCGAGCCCGTCGCCATTTCCAGTACGCCGCGATACCCGGTATCGCACCACGCCGCAACGGCATTCCCCTGGTGTCCGAACGGACCGTCTTCGTACCGCAGCCAGCCCGGAATCGCGAATTCCTCACGCGATACAGAGGGGGGCTGGGTGGGCGCGGGCTCTTCCACTCCTTCCGCAGCACGCCCGTACAACGTCCTCACGTCGTCTTCAGTCGGCGGTGTTTCCGAGCTGTAGGTCCGCAGCAGTCGTTGCCTAACCGCCTCTGGCATGCCGATCACGACACAGTTGTCGTCCTTGTTGTCCCACAGCCGGCCGAATTCATAGTGAAGCTTGTCCGTGATGTAGCGTTGGTTCGGGTCCTGCCATGACCTTGATATCGCGATCTGTTCGATGTTCTTTCGTATGCCCGCGTAGGTTACGTTGCTCGACCCGTGCGCCGCGAGGAGTTCGGTTCCCCTCTCGAAAAGCCAGACTTTCGGATGAAAGAGCGCGTCTTTCATGAGGGCGACCTTGATCTCGATGCGCGCCGTACGCAGCAACCACGATAAGCACTTCAGCGTGTGCCGCTGGAGCAGGTCCTCCGTGACGATCAGATCTTCGATCAGCCTGCCTGCTATCTCTTCCGGCGCCTTCAGGCCTTCCTCGATGGCCGCCTGGTCCTCGGCACGGAGCCAAGGACTCACGATCAGCCGGAAGCCGTTCTCCGAACCGGCGATATAGGTTGCGAGGCCGGGCGCAAGCGAAGCAAGAACTTCGCTTGAGAAGAAACCCACCATGCAATCGACCTTGTCGGCCGTCCGGAATCCGGGAATAAGCACTTCCTCGGCTAGCGGATCTGCCGGCAGCATGTAGAGGGGGCGGACCCTGTCCAGTGACCGCAGCGTCGGTTCAGCCCCGACGGTCGCCGTGTCATTCGGCATCGCCGGGTCATGCGCCATGCGATCCCCCCCCTTTTTCGCCGCCCCGCGGTTCTGGTTCGGGCCGGCGCAACGGCAGATCCGCCTCTATGCCGTCGCGATGCCGCCCCACGAGTCCCGAGATCGCGCGCCGGGTGAGCCCCGCCGCTGACAAGTCGAGTTTCGCGCCGAGGCGCGTTAGTTCCTCGTATTCTTCCTCATCGAGAGTAACCGACAGGCGAACACTGTGTTTCTTCGACCTTCCCCGTGGCACTTCCTAACCCCTTGAAGTGTCCACCAGTTTTACACTATTTTCGCGTTTTTCCAATGCCGAAGCGGTGTATATTGAACTGCATGCATTAACGACAGCGGTTTCCGGAGGTGCCGGTGGCGCACGACAGGCAGCGGACCAATCGCGAAACGCAACCCGACGCCCTTCTTGCGCACAGTCGAAACCGAAGCCTGGCCTCAAGCTGGAGACTCTGGATGATCCTCTATGCCGATGACGGCAACACGCGACGTGACCTCGACCCTTGGCCCGTCATCCTCGCCTGTCTCTTCGAACTCGACAGCTACGAGATACCGGGCATCATCGACGTATCGGGCATGACAGTCGCGTGGGCGCTGGCGGAACGCGAGGACTATTCGCAGAAGTACCGCAAGGCGGCCTACCGGCCCCGCATCAACAGTGCCTACGAAGCCCTGAGCGGAGGCGACAGGCTGCGCGTCGCCTACATCGTGTGCGATGAACTCGCGCGCAGGGGGCTGACCGAGACACTTGATGCCAGGCTGCAACGCATCGGCTGGCGCATCGACGGCGGAACGCTCGTGCCCGCGACCGAGTCGGTTCACGAACTTTTCTTTCCACAGGGCACGCAGCATGAGGCCTATCTGCGCATCAGGGAAATCATGCGCCTCGCCACGCACTCGCTGCGCATAATCGACCCCTACCTCGACGGCACCGTGTTTACGACTCTCGGCGATGTTCAGGGGACCGCTGACGGTGGAATTTCTCGGTGCTAAATTTCCGGCGGATTTCACGCTGGAGGCTGCAAAGTTCAGACAACAGCACCCCGGGTTGCGGATCGAGACGCGGCGGTCACGGGATTTTCATGACCGGTTCATCATAATCGACGAGACAGCCTGCTGGCACGTCGGCTGTTCGATAAAGGACGCCTGCAACAGGGCGTTCATGCTGAGCGCCGTCGAAGACGCCCGCAACGCCGAAGCCCTTCTGGTCACCTTGCGCGGCGCATGGGCAAACTCAACTCCCCTCGCGTGAGCGATACCTTGTCTCACATGGCCGATACCCGCGACTCCGGTATGCGCTGAGATCGGTTTACAGACGGGACGGGCGCTCGTGCTGCAGTCCCAATGCCCCCAGCAGGTCCTTGCCTCGGTCCCGACACGGCACGCAGGGGCTGCCGCAGCTTTCCGTCTCTTTCACCGAGAGCGCAGATTTCGCATGTCGATTATCATCGGTTCGGGGTCCTTTTTCGTGACCGGTGCCGCAAGACTGCCCGCCACTTGGCGATAGAATGCAAGTTCGATACCCGTACTGGCTGAGGAGGCTCGATGCGTACCCTCAAGGAGCTTCAGAGGTCACGAGGACTTCAAGTCCGTTGCCCGACATGTGATGCGGTGTTCCCAGTGCAACGCGCCAGCCTGTTCGATGCGACGCGCACGCTGCCCGATTTCGCCGAGGAGTACTTGGCTGCTTCGCGTGCCGAACTGATCGAAGAGCGCCGTGACCTGCGTACCAGGCGAGCGGAGTTGAAGCGGCGGTCTTCGACCGGCGCCGAAGCGAGTGGTGTTGGGCAGATGCTCGAAATGGTTGCGGCGTCCTTGCCGGGTCTTCCGGTGAACTCCGCCGATTGCCGTGCACTGTTCAAGCCGATTGACTACATTGCATTCGAGGGTGCCGCACGTGGCAAGGTCGAATCAATTCGTTTCATTGAGGTGAAAACCGGCGGCCAACGTCTATCGGCGGTCCAACGCTCGATCCGTACGGCTATCGAGCATGGGCGTGTCCGGCTGCGCGTTGCCGATCACTCGTTACCCGATCCGGAGCTCGCGAGATGAGCACCGTGCGGCTGTTCCAGGATTTCCAGAAGATTTATGGTTTTTGCCCATGCTGCGATACACCTTTCCGGCTGAGCGACGCCGCGCTCTTCCACAAGGCGCCACCGCCAAGGACCGCCTGGGATGATCTCGACGACGAATGGGAGCGTCTCGGGCGCGCGGCGGATCGACTCGAAGCGGACGTCTATTGGTTGCGGGAGGAGGCGCGAGAGCAGGGCCGGCAGGCCCGGGACAGGCGGCTCAGCCGCCTGACAACGTTTTTTAAGCGGCGTCGCATTGTCCTTGCAGATTTGCGGGTGATCTTCCACCCGGTTGACTACGTCGCCTTTCGGGGCCTGAGCGCCAGTCGGTGTACGTCGGTGGAATTGATCGATCGCGAGCCTGACTCACGCGCCCACGAGCGGTTGCAGCAATCGATAGAGAAATCTTTGACCGAGGGCCGCATCGACTGGATCACCTTGCGGATCCAGGATGACGGCCGAGTGAGCTCTCGATAAGCGCAAGCTTCAGCTGGTGTTTACCCGGTCGCGCGACCATC
>CAZSKQ010000142.1:0-7884 GCA_964607425.1 uncultured Woeseiaceae bacterium | reverse complement strand
TCAACCAGATCCGCATGAAGATCGGCGTGATGTTCGGCAGCCCGGAGACGACGACGGGCGGCAACGCGCTGAAGTTCTACGCCTCCGTCCGCCTGGACATCCGCCGCATCGGCGCGATCAAGAAGGGCGACGAGGTCATCGGCAACCAGACGCGCGTGAAGGTCGTGAAGAACAAGGTGTCGCCGCCGTTCAAGACGGCGGAGTTCGAGATCCTCTACGGCGAGGGCATCTCGCGCGAAGGCGAGATCATCGAGCACGGCGTCGCGCAGAACATCATCGACAAGTCCGGCTCCTGGTACAGCTACAAGGACGACCGCATCGGCCAGGGCAAGGAGAACGTGCGCGAGTTCCTGAGGTCCAACCCGGACATCGCCGCCGACATCGAACGGCAGATCCGCGCGAAGCTCCTGCCGAAGTCGGTCAAGGAAGCCGGCGACCCCGAACCCGTCGCCAAGGAAGCCTGACCCCGTTTGTAGGAGCCCGCCATGCGGGCGACACGGACGACAAACCCGGTGCCCTCACCCCCACCCCCCGACCTGCTCCCCGAGCCCGGGGATAGCTCTGCCGACCCCACCGCCGCGCGCAAGAAGGCCATGGATTACCTCGCCCGCCGCGAGCACGGCGGCCGGGAATTACGCGAGAAACTGGTGGCCGCCGGCTTTGGCACCGAAATCGCCGACGACGCCGTCGCCCGCCTGGCCGCCGAAGGCCTGCAGGACGACAGCCGCTTCGCCGCGGCGCTGGTGCAATCGCGCATCAGCCAGGGCAAGGGCCCGGTCCGCATCCGGCAGGAGCTCGAGCAGCGCGCCCTCGACCCCGCCCTGGTTGACGAGGCCCTGGCCGAGTGCGAAGAAGACTGGACCGCCCTCGCGCGCCGCGTCCGCCAGCGCAAGTTCGGGGCCGACCTCCCGCGCGACTTCCCCGAAAAAGCCCGCCAGATGCGCTTCCTCCAGTACCGCGGCTTCACCCCCGACCAGATCCACACCGCCGTAACCCCCCTGTAGGAGCCCGCCATGCGGGCGACCGATACCGGCCGGATCGAGGCACGGTGGAGCCCGCCCTGCCGGCGACCGACACCGGCCGGATCGAGGACGGTGGGCCCACCGTGTAGGAGCCCGCCCTGCGGGCGACCGATACCAAGCGGATCCAAGGTGCGGTGCCGCCCCGCCTGTGAACATCGGTGCCAAAGAGGCTTCGACGTGCGCTCTATCGGTCGCCCGCATGGCGGGCTCCTACGAGGCCGCACCCGCCGGCAGACGATCCATGAAATAATCCCACCCTTGTACCCACACCCGATATCGAAAAAACTCGCTCCTTCCATGCCGCCGAAAACCACCAACGAGCTGCGCCAGGCGTTCCTCGATTTTTTCCGCGAACGCGGCCACGAAATCGTGCCGAGCTCCCCGCTCGTGCCCGCCGACGATCCGACGCTGCTCTTCACGAACGCAGGAATGGTCCAGTTCAAGGACGTCTTCCTCGGCCGTGAAAAGCCCGCTTACCCGCGCGCCGCGTCCTCGCAGCGCTGCGTGCGCGCCGGCGGCAAGCACAACGACCTGGAGAACGTGGGCTACACCGCCCGCCATCACACGTTCTTCGAAATGCTCGGCAACTTCAGCTTCGGCGACTACTTCAAGGAGCGGGCGATCGAGCTCGCCTGGGAATTCCTGACGTCGACGCTCGGGCTGCCGCCGGAACGCCTCTGGGTTACCGTGTTCGAGGAAGACGACGAAGCCGCAGACCTCTGGCTCGAAAAGATGCAGATCGACCCCGCGCGCTTCTCGCGCATGGGCACGAAGGACAACTTCTGGGCCATGGGCGATACCGGCCCATGCGGGCCTTGCAGCGAGATCTTCTATGACCACGGCCCGGATGTAGCGGGCGGCCCCCCCGGCTCGCCCGACGAGGACGGCGACCGCTACGTGGAGATCTGGAATCTCGTGTTCATGCAGTTCGATCGCTCTGCGTCCGGCGAACTGACGCCGTTGCCGAAACCCTCCGTTGATACCGGTATGGGGCTGGAGCGCATTGCCGCCGTCATGCAGGGTGTGCACAGCAACTACGAGATCGACCTGTTCCGTAACCTCATCGCGGCGACGACGAACCTTCTCGGCATCCAGAACGACGGTTCGAGCTCGCTGAACGTCATTGCCGATCACATCCGTGCCAGCGCGTTTTTGGTTGTCGATGGCGTGCTGCCGGGCAACGAAGGCCGCGGCTACGTGCTGCGGCGCATCATCCGCCGCGCCATCCGCCACGGGAAGAAGCTCGGCGTCGACGGCAGTTTCTTCCACAAGCTGGTCGGGCCGTTGTGCGACGAGATGGGCGATGCCTACCCCGAGCTGGTCGCGGCCCGGCAACACGTGGAAAAGGTGCTGGCGCGCGAGGAGGAGCGCTTTGCCGAAACCCTGGACCAGGGCATGGAGATCCTGGAATCCACGATCGCGACCCTCAACGGCAGGCAACTTCCCGGCGACGTCGTGTTCAAGCTGTACGACACCTATGGTTTCCCGGTGGACCTGACGGCGGACATCGCCCGGGAACGGGATCTCACGATCGACGAGGCCGGGTTCGAGCGGCAGATGGCGGCGCAGCGCGGCCGCGCCCGTGCCGCCAGTAAATTCGCGGCCGGCAGCGAGAGCCGGCTCGAGACGGACGCGCAAAGTACGTTCACCGGCTACGAGCTGGTCGAAGAGGAGTCGACCGTTACCGCGTTGTTCCGGGACGGCAAGCCGGTCGAGGAACTGGACGCCGGCGAGTCCGGGGCGGTGGTGCTTGCATCGACACCCTTCTATGCCGAAAGCGGGGGGCAGGTCGGCGATACCGGCGCGCTGGAAGGCGCGAGCGGCTCGTTCACCGTGACCGACACGCAGAAATCGGGGAAAGCCATCCTGCACCTGGGCGAGCTCCGCGTCGGCAAGCTGGCGCGCGGCGACAAGGTGACCGCGCGCATCGATGCCGAGCGGCGGGGCCGCATCGTGCTCAATCATTCCGCGACGCACCTGCTGCACGCCGCGCTGCGCCGCCTGCTGGGTGAGCACGTCAAGCAGAAGGGCTCCCTGGTGGCCCCCGACAGGCTGCGCTTCGACTTCTCGCATTACGAGCCGGTGACGCCTGCGCAGCTGCAGGCGATCGAGGACCTCGTCAACGAGCAGATCCGCAGGAATACGCGGGCCGAGACGGATGTCATGACCTATGACGATGCCGTCGATTCCGGCGCCCTGGCGCTGTTCGGCGAAAAATACGAAGACCGCGTGCGGGTGCTGCGTCTCGGTGATTTCTCCGTCGAACTCTGCGGCGGGACCCACGTGAACAGCGCGGGTGAGATCGGCCTGTTCAAGATCACTTCCGAGAGCGGTGTCGCCTCCGGCGTGCGCCGCATCGAGGCGGTAACCGGGAAAGGGGCGCTCGAATGGATCGACGCGAACCTCAAGGCGCTGGATGCGGCCGCGGGCGTGCTGCGGGCCCAACGCGGCGAGGTTGCTGCTAAAGTGGAGCAACTCGTCAAGCGCAACCGCGAGCTGGAGAAGGAACTGGCCGCCGCGCGCCAGCAGCTCGTGAGCGGAAAATCGTCCGTTTCCGACAACGTGACGCAGGTGCAGGGCATCAAGGTGCTGGCCTCGCGCATGGACGGCGCCGACGCCCGAACTTTGCGCGACGCAGTGGATCGATTGAAGGACCAGCTCCAGAATGCGGTAGTGGTGCTGGCTTCCGTGGACGGCGGCAAGGTTCGCCTCGCCGCCGGAGTCACGCGGAACAACGTCGACCGGATCCGCGCCGGGGACGTGTTGCAGCCGGTGGCGGAGCAGGTCGGCGGCAAGGGCGGGGGGCGCCCGGATTTCGCGCAGGCGGGCGGCACCCGGCCGGAGGCGCTGGACGAGGCGCTGGGCTCCGTGCCTGGATGGGTGGCGGACCACCTGTCCGGTACCTGATACGAGGGCCTGCGGAAAAGCCCCGCATTACAAGCATCGAGCGCCCATTTCGTCTACCATAACAAGAGTTTAAGTGCACAAAGGCGCACATCCGGGAGAAGAAACGAGGGCGCCGCCGTCCACGACCCGGCGATAAGGTCCTCAAAAATAAGGCAGGAGTAGGAAGTCATGCTGATCCTTACGCGACGCGCCGGAGAGACAGTCATGATCGGGAGCGATATCACGATCACTGTTCTTGGCGTAAAAGGGAACCAGGTTCGCATCGGAATCAACGCTCCGAAGGACGTGGCTGTCCACAGGGAAGAGATCTACGAACGAATCCAGAGCGAAAAACACGCCCAGGGGGACGAAAACTCGGGAACGAACGAGAATTGACTCCCCATGCCTTTACCGGGCGTCGCCCGCTCAGTAATATGGCGCCCCCGCGGGGGGACACGGCGGCGGGAACAAATCGACGAAACGGAGAGATGGCTGAGTGGTCGAAAGCGGCGGTTTGCTAAACCGTTGTATGGGTTAATGCCTGTACCGAGGGTTCGAATCCCTCTCTCTCCGCCACAACCAGTTTTGAAAACAGCGCGCCCGTAGCTCAGCTGGATAGAGTACCTGGCTACGAAGTTGGTAGTCTGGGCGTGATTGACGTTAGAATTTAAGTAGTTACCGATGGTCCGACGTCCAATAAAACGGGGGCCGTCCAAAATCCCAGAAAAATTGGGGTTACAACCAGACAACGCGCCCGTAGCTCAGCTGGATAGAGTACTCGGCTACGAACCGAGCGGTCGGGAGTTCGAATCTCTCCGGGCGCGCCAATTCCTCGAATAGCCGCTGGGATTTATCAGCGGTTGTTCGTTCCTATGGCCTTTCTCTTTTCGTGGCTGCGGACCCGGGCGGCATGGGAATACAGGCCCCGGGAAACGCCATGATCGACGACAGCGACGATGAAACCCCGGAGCAACGGCAACTCGTTGCCCTCATTAGCCAAGTGATCTCCCATGTCGCCAACGAGCCCCTGTTGCTCGTCCGGTATGAGCATAAGCAAGCGGATAAATTTGCGCGGTTGTGGGACGACAGCAGCCGGAAGTTAAAAACCGAACGGCTAGACAAGATCGCCCGCCATATGGGCGGTCCGCCGCGCCTGTATATTCTGCGTCAAGACGAGAACCCGCCGCCGGAGGACGGCTTTCCGCGAGCAGCACTCCAAGAGGTCTTGTCCGTCTTCCAGCGGGCGCGCACCTCGGTCATTCGCGCGCACATGTTTCATGTGGGCAATCGGTTCGTCGAGGATACGCCCGACTTGTTTGAAGACCATGACCCAAAGCTCGCGGACGGTACGCTGGAGCTGTCGCGGGAAGCTTTCTGGGAGCACGCGGAGGCTGCCTACATCCGGCTGGCGTCCTATTGGGACCGCGTGGGCCAAGTGCTCAACTTTGCATTCTTCAATATCCGCAGCTCCAAGCACGAAGGATTTCAATCCGTCATGGATCGCATTTACGCGAACGTGGCGAAGATGGACGCGCAGTTTGCGAAGAACGGGAGCTGGAGCCGGCTCCGGTCCTTCCAAACCTCAACGAAGGACAATGGCTACAAGTGGTTGCAGGAACGGCGTAACCTCGTTGTACACAGCCTTCATCTACAACCCATCGCGCCCGATTCGGATGACGAGGAAGACGTGACGGACAACGATACGGTCTTCACATCGCAATTCAACCACCTCGATCATGCGCACCGCGAGAAGCTGCGCCCGCGCGATCCGGCGGGCGAGGTAGTAGTGTTGATGCGGCAACTAGACAGGGCGGGTGAGTTGTTCAATGACTTTCTGTCCGTTGTTGAATTCTCGCCATCGCGGGAGCGAGACTGACGCACGTGAATATCTCCGCAACAACGCCCAACGACGGAACCGCTCCACTGGACCCGCAGCTCACCGGCAACGTGGGTCTGTACTACTGCTGTTATCGGCTATCCCTCCTCGGGTGGAACGTCATGCCGACCGCGCGTAACGCTCGGGGCGTGGACATCATCGCATATAGCCGTGACGCCTCGCGCTTCGTCGGCGTTCAGGTCAAAACCCTAAGCAAGCGCAACCCGGTCCCGCTCGGCATTTCGCTCGACAAGATCATGGGCGACTTTTGGGTGATCGTGAACAAGGTCGCGTCCCCATCACCTTCGGCATTTATCCTGCTGCCGTCGGAGGTGCGCAAGCGTGCTCACCGTGGCGAGAAGGACGGGCGCGTATCGTATTGGTTGCAGCCCGGCGAATATGAGGAAAACACATTCCGCGAAGCGTGGGAGCGGATCGGACACGGCTGTGTCTGAAAGCCAGCGGTCCTGGTGGTCTACAGAAGCTCCACGAGAAATACAGAGCCTAGCGTCAGCCTGGGACCCACTGCTTTACCTAAGCGGCCTTACTTTGGTCTCGTTGCGTTTGTAGTGTCGCTTCGTGGTCTCTATCGAAGCATGGCCGAGACGGTCGGATGCCTCCTGCAAAGACTCACTGTCTGATGCGTTCTTGGCGCGAATGTCCTTGAATGTGAATCGCTCGACACCCTGTGTCACGGCCTTTGCCATTAGCCGCTGCCAGATCGCCGAAAATCCCCGCGCCGTATAGCCGGTCCCATTTCGGGTTCTCAGTATGAAGTTGCCCGGCCCAACCTGCGGGGGCATCGCCAAGGCGCCCTGCAATACGTGTTTGAGTTCCGGCGTATATTCGAACAGCAGGCTCTTGGCCTTGCCGTTCTTCTTCCTCCGTTCACTTCGTCTGCTGGTCTTGCTGGGCTTCACAAACAAGCCGTCCTTACGAAGATTTTCGCGGGTTAGAGCTAAGATGTCTCCCCGACGCAATCCGGTCAGCAGTGCGAGGTCCATCGCTACTCTCATGCGCTTGTTGGCCAGTTTTCGGACAGCATAGAACTCATCGTCTGTAACGTAGCGGTCTACCGGATCAGGCTTTTCTGGCAGGTCTACGCGCTCGACAGGGTTCGCTTTTGCTGCCTTCCATTTCTTTGCCCTCTTGAAGACATGGCTCAAAAGGCTGACCTCATGCCGGGCGCTGGTAACGAACGGCTCACGGTGTTCGATGTACTCTTCAATATGTTCTGGCGTTATCGCGTCCGGGAGCATGTCGCCGAACACAGCTTTCAGCCTGTCAAGTTCGCCGTGCTGATGGCTCTGGGTCGATTCTGCCTTTTTCGGAAGCTCCACAATGCGGTACTTGTCGATTACTTCTCCCATCGTCACGCACGGACTTTTGACATCGGTCAGCTTGCCGTATTCCGCCATTGCTTTGGCGTAGTCGGAGCCGAGCGGAATCCACCGCCCAGAGCGCTCGACCAGGTAGTACTTGCCTCTTCTGACATACAGGCGCTGAGGCAGATGCTTGTTCGTCCTTCTTCGCATTCCCATCACGAGGCTCCAGCAGTTGTTTTTTTATCGTGACTGGAAGCAGCGACGGTGCAAGTGGAATGCAACGCAGCAAAGTTCGGTTTCGCTGTCTTGGGGGGCTTGGCCCCCAATCGTTCTTCGACGATGGACCGCAGAACGACAGGAAACCCGAGGGCGTTTACTTCGTGAGGGAACCCATGCTCAATGAGCCATTTCCGTTGAGCGGACGGCCGGGAACGGCCAGTCAGTCGTTCAACGTCTTCTCCGGACAGGAACATAGCTTCACCATCATGGCTAGGCTCTTCCTATCCTCATCGTGGGACCGGTCGGGCAGGGCTGAATGCGCAACGCACAGAAGTGGCGTCGGCTTGGGGCAAGGTCATTCAGCGATGACTATATCAAAACTTCACTTGGGCAGGCGCATAACAACTATCCCAACTGTCCCTACTTCAGTGTCAAACCGCATCTGTAGACCACGTTGCTGTGCATCTTCTCAAAGCCTCGGCTGGTAAGTGATCTACCAAACATAGTTTGTGACATGGACTTCTCGCCGTTTTGCTTAGCAAACGCTTTGAACGAT
>CAZSKQ010000141.1:0-7914 GCA_964607425.1 uncultured Woeseiaceae bacterium | reverse complement strand
CGTGGCATCGCGCCTGCCGCTACGCCGCGTCGGATTTGTCCTTGTCGCTCTTCTTCTGCGGTTTGGTTTTGCCAACCCGGCGTTTGCGGGCCTCTTCCTCGACCACCTTGTTGATGCGCCATTGCTGCGCTATCGACAGTATGGTGTTCGTCACCCAGTAGAGCACCAGCCCGGCCGGGAAAAACGCGAAGAAGGCGGTGAACACAACCGGCATGATCTGCATCACCCGTGCCTGCATCGGATCGGCGGGCGCCGGGTTCAGCTTCTGCTGGAAGAACATCGCCACGCCCATGATCAACGGCAGGATGAAGTAGGGATCGCGTGACGAAAGGTCCGTGATCCAGAGCGCGAACGGCGCCTGGCGCATTTCCACGCTTTCGAGCAGCACCCAGTAAAAGGCGAGGAAGAACGGCATCTGGATCAGGATCGGCAGGCAACCCGCGGCCGGGTTTACCTTCTCGCGCTTGTACAGTTCCATCATCGCCTGGCTGAGCTGCTGGCGATCGTCCTTGTAGCGCTCCTGCAGCGCCTTCATGCGCGGCTGGATCTCGCGCATCTTCGCCATTGAGCGGCCGCTGGCCTGGGTCAGCTTGTAGAACACGAGCTTGATCAGGATCGTGACGATGATGATCGCGACGCCCCAGTTGTGCACGACGCTGTTGATCTTGGACAGCAGCCAGAAGAGCGGCTCGGAGAGGATCGTGAGCCAGCCATAGTCGACCGTGAGCTTCAGGCTCGGGGTCACCTGCTCCAGCTGCTCCTGCAGCTTCGGCCCGACAAAAAGAGTGGTGGTGAAGGTTTCCCCCGCGCCCGCGGCCACCGTCCGGGTCGTGCCGATGACGCTGGCGGTGGCGACGTCGTCGCTTACGGCAACCCGGTAATGCTGCGCGGTTTCGGCAGTGGGCACCACGCCCACCAGGAAATGATGCTCGATCATGGCAATCCAGCCATCCTCGACCGTCGCGGTGAACGGGCCGTCTTCGAGCAGGTCGTCGCGAGTGAGCTTCGAGGTTTTCTTACCGTCGTAGAAAAGCGGACCGTGGAACGAATAGGTTTCGACGTCGAACATCGAGCGTTTCTGCGGATAGGAATGCCGCTTGACCTGGACGTAGGGCGCGCCCTGCCAGGGTGCGTTGCTTTCGTTCTTGACCGTCTGCTGCAGGCCGACGATGTAGCTGCCGCGCTCGAAGGTGTATTGCTTGACGACGCTGATGCCCTGCCCGTCGTCCCAGGTGAGGGACACGGACAGCTGGTCCTTGGCGCCGAGGTCGTACTCGGTCTGCGGGCTCTCGAATAGCGCGAGGTGATTCGCTTCCGGACCCTCCCCCTGTGACCGCAAGCCCGTCTGCAGCAGCCCGAGCCGGGTGGGTTCGCGGCTCAAAAGCGTTATGAGGTCGTCGGGCCGGTCCTTGTGCACGGGGTAATCGAGCAGCTCGGCGTGCTCGAGCGTGCCGCCGCGGGTATCGATGCGGACATCCAGCACGTCCGTCCGGACATGGATGCTTTGCCCGGCCGCATTACGGGGCTGCGCCGCGCGGGCAAGCTCCTGGCCGGTCTCGGGCGCGGCCGTGCCGGCGGGCGGTTCCGGCAGCTCCGGCAGGCTCTCGCTGTCCTCGGGCGATGCGCCGGGGGCAGGGGCCGTGCCTTCGGTCGCGGTTGGTACCGGCTCGGTCCCGTAGTCGCGCACCCAAGTCTGCCAGGTGAACCATAGCAGGAGCCCGAAAGCCGCCCAGATCAGCAAACGTTGGTTGTCCATTCAGGTTCCTGCGCGGCGAATGTCTTGCCAGTGTCTGTCGAGGCTGTCAAAAAGCGTCGCGTTGTCGGCACCGCCCGCGCCGGGCTGCGCCAGGACCACGATATCGACGCTCCCAAGGTCCGGCCGGTGCCGTCGAAAGGACTCGCGAACGATCCGTTTCAGGCGGTTGCGGCCGCTCGCGAGGCGGCAATGTTTTTTCGAGATCGCAAGGCCGAGCCTCGCCGAACTCCGGTCATTGGGCCTGGACAGAACGGTGAAGTAGCGATCGCGGCTCTTGTGAGCGCCGCTGAAGACGCGATTGAAGTCGGCTGCGTCCGACAGGCGACAGGCGGCGCGAAGCCGATAGTCCCGACGGGTGTTCTTGTTGGCCGGTCCGCGTCCCTTTTCCGTCGTCGCCGCCCCGTTAGCTCCCAGCCTGCCCTTACGGCGTAAGCTGCGCGCGACCCTTGGCGCGCCGGCGCTTGAGGATCAACCGCCCGGCCTTGGTGGCCATGCGGGCGCGAAATCCGTGGTTCCGTGCCCGCTTGAGCTTGCTGGGCTGGAAAGTGCGTTTCATTGGCTTATCGCCTGTGTGCTGCCGCCGCGGCGGTGCGCCCCGGCCGAAGAAAGCCGGCAAGGGTACGCGGCGCCAAAATGAGTGTCAACAAGCCCGCGGAGGCGACTGCCGCACCCGTGTGCCCCCGCACGCGCCGCCGCGGTTGCAGGGTCTCGAAACGAGCGCGGCGACAGCAAGGAACACCGCGCCGCGGACGGTATGACACGAATGCCGCGGCCGGGTTCGCTCTGTTGGCGAACCGGGGTGGAAGTTATAGACTGGCTTGCTCCACCCGCACACCGAACGTCATTCTTTGGGGACCCCGTTGCAGGCCGAGACGAATCTGTGGAACCGCTGCGTGCGTGATTTGCAGGCGGAACTCCCGGAGCAGCAATTCAATACCTGGATACGTCCGCTGCAAGCCGTCGAAGACGGCAGGGTGCTGCGGCTGCTGGCGCCGAACCGGTTCGTTGTGGACTGGCTGCAACAGCATTACATCGAACGGATCCTGCAACTCGTGGACGGTGCCGGCGGGGCCAGTGAAGTCGTGATCGAAGTCGGATCGCGGCATCCGGACGCCGCGACTATCGTCAATACACCGCGGCCGGCACGTCCCCCCTCGACCCCGATCGTCAGTCGTTTGAATCCGGGTTTCACCTTCGCACGTTTCGTCGAAGGCAAGAGCAACCAGCTGGCGCGGGCGGCCGCCCTGCAGGTCGGGGAGAACCCGGGGAAGTCCTACAATCCGCTGTTCATCTATGGCGGCGTCGGTCTCGGCAAGACGCACCTGATGCAGGCCATCGGTAACGCCATGCTCGCGCGCGACGCCGCGGCGCGGGTGAGCTACGTGCATTCGGAGCGTTTTGTCGGCGACATGGTGAAAGGCCTGCAGCACAACACGATCTCGGATTTCAAACGCTCGTACCGTTCCCTCGATGCGCTGCTCATCGACGACATCCAGTTTTTCGCCGGGAAGGAACGGTCGCAGGAAGAGTTCTTTCATACGTTCAATGCCCTGCTGGAAGGCCAGCGGCAGATCGTGCTGACCTGCGACCGCTACCCGAAGGAAGTGAACGGCCTGGAAGAGCGCCTGAAGTCGCGTTTCGGCTGGGGCCTGACGGTCTCGATAGAGCCGCCGGAGCTGGAAACCTCGGTAGCCATTCTCATGAGCAAGGCGGCGGCGGAAAGCGTCGAACTGCCGGAGGAAGTGGCGTTCTTCATCGCCAAGCGGATTCGCTCGAACGTGCGCGAGCTCGAAGGAGCGCTGCGGCGGGTGATGGCGAACTCGCAGTTCACGGGGCGGCCGATCAGCCTCGACTTCGCCAAGGAGGCGCTGCGCGACCTCCTGGCACTGCAGGACCGGCTGGTATCCATCGAGAATATCCAGAAGACGGTCGCGGATTATTTCAAGATCCGCGTAGCCGACCTGCTGTCGAAGCGTCGCAGCCGGTCGATTGCCCGACCGCGGCAGCTCGCGATGGCCCTGGCGAAGGAACTCACGAACCACAGCCTGCCGGAGATCGGTGACGCCTTCGGCGGCCGGGATCACACCACGGTGCTGCACGGCTGCCGGCGAATTGCGTCGCTGCGCGAAACCGAAAAACGGGTCGACGAAGACTACTTGAATTTGTTGAGAACTCTGACAGGATGATGTGGATAACCCGTGGAGAATCGGGCGCGAGGAATTGATCCACAGGACATGCACAGGAAACGCGTGCGGCATACAGCCGTTGCCATCGCGCTAAACCGCATGTAACGCCCTGTTTTATAAGGCGGAAAAATAGTTATACACAGGACCAGCCGGGCCTAATAATAACAAGTAAAGCAATATTTCCAATATTTATTAACAGGTGGAATCGATGAAGTTAACCGCAAGTCGCGAGGGATTGCTGAAGCCGTTGCAAGCGGTAATCGGTGTGGTGGAACGACGGCAGACGATGCCCATCCTTGCGAACGTCCTGCTGGTAGCGAAGGACAACCGGCTGTCGATTACGGCAACGGACTTGGAGGTCGAGCTGGTGGCGGGCGCCGAGGCGACGATCAGCAACGGCGGTGAGGTGACGGTGCCGGGTCGAAAGCTCCTGGACATCTGCCGGGCCCTGCCCGAGGGCGCCGAAGTGGCGATCAGCCTGTCGGGGGAAAAGCTCGGCATACGGTCGGGACGGAGTAAATTCAGCCTGACGACGCTGCCGGCCGCGGAGTTCCCGTCCGTCGAGGATATCAAGGCAGGCCCGGCCCTGGAGCTGCCGCAGGAAGGATTGGCCAGGCTGCTGGAGAAGACGCATTTCTCCATGGCGCAACAGGACGTGCGTTACTACCTGAACGGCTTGTTGCTGGAGACCGGCAAGAAGCACCTGCGAGCGGTGGCGACCGACGGGCACCGGCTGGCGCTGTGCCAGGTGGAGCTCGACGGCGTGAAAGCGCTGGCGGACCAGGCGGAGACGCAAGTGATCGTGCCCCGCAAAGGGGTGCTGGAACTTCAGCGGCTGTTGAGCGGGGAGGGTACCCTCGCGCTCGAGCTGGGGCAGAACCACATTCGCATCCAGCTGGAAGGCATCCGCTTCACATCGAAGCTGATTGATGGCCGATTCCCGGAATATGACCGCGTAATCCCGAAAGATACCAACAATTCCCTCACGGCGGACCGGCAGTTGTTGCGTGCGGCCCTGCAGCGCACGGCAATTCTGTCGAACGAAAAGTACCGCGGTATCCGCCTGATCATCCGGCCGAATGCAGTTGTGCTGCAAGCGCACAATCCGGAGCAGGAAGAAGCCGAAGAGGAACTGGAGATCCGGTACGAGGGCGAGGACATCGAGATCGGCTTCAACGTCAATTACCTTCTGGATGCGTTAGGGGCAATCGATTCGGATGAGGTGTCGCTGGCTGTCGTGGACGGCAATTCGAGCTGCCTCATCCGGGAGCCTGGCAACGACGACTGCAAGTACGTCGTCATGCCGATGCGCCTCTAAGCTGTCGTGGGGCGGGCCCCTGCGAGGCGGCGGCGGGCGACGGGCCGCTGCCCCTGCCGGCACCGGGCCCCGGTTCCTCGATGACCCTGCTGAATTTCAGCTGCCGCGACTTCCGCTGCCTGGCCGAGGCAGCCATGGAGCCGGATCCTCGCTATAACCTGATCCATGGTCCCAACGCCTCCGGGAAGACCAGCGTACTGGAGGCCATGGCCTATCTAGGGCGCGGCAAATCCTTTCGTGGGGCGCCGGCGGACCGGCTGGTCCGGCACGGTGCGGAGGAGTTCCTGCTGTTCGGCCGGGTGGCGCAGGCGGGCCGGGAGATCAGCCTGGGAGTACGGAACGGGCGGGCCGGGCTTGAAGTAAGCGTCGGTGGCGATCGCAGCGGCGGGATCGCGGAACTGGCGGCCGTGTTGCCGCTGCAGATCGTGGATCCCGAAGTGCACAACCTGGTAGCGGGGGGACCCGAGGAACGCCGACGGTACCTGGACTGGATCGCGTTCCACGTGGAACAAGGCTTCCTGGAGCATTGGCGACGCTTCCGGCGGGTTCTGCGGCAGCGGAACGCCGCGCTGCGAGACGCGGCGCCACCGGGCGAACTGGTGGGCTGGGATCGGGAATTCTGCGAGGCGGCCTTGCGAATTGACGAGGCGAGACGGCGCTGCCTGGCGTTGGCTGAGCCGGTCCTGCGGGAGACCGCGGCGAGGTTGCTCGGGAGCGGAATTACCTTCGAGTACCAGCAGGGCTGGCCCGCGGGGGAGGAACTGGCGGAGTCCCTGGGCCGCGGGCTGGAGCGGGATCGGCAGCTCGGCAGCAGCCGCAGCGGGCCGCAGCGGGCGGACCTTCGCCTGAGCTACGGCGGTCGGCAGGCGCGCAAGCTCGTTTCCCGCGGGCAGCAGAAGCTTCTTGCCTGCACCCTGATACTGGGCGCCACGGAGGTAGTCCAGCGGCAGCTCCAGCGACCGCTGCTCCTGCTGCTGGACGACCCTGCGGCCGAGCTGGACACGACGTCCCTGGAACGGCTCATGGGCGTTGTGAGCACGCTGGGGTGCCAGGTGGTGGCGACTGCCCTGCACCCGGATCAATCGCTGTTTCCCTGTCCGCCTCGAAGGTTCCACGTGGAACAAGGGCAGCTGCGGCAGGTCGATTAAGAGGCGCATCCGCCCGCATGCGTGTTCCACGTGGAACACGATCCAGGAGAAAAGCGGGAGCCCTGGCGCGGTGCGCTTGCCCAGGTCCAAGTGGCGCTGGCCCGAAACGCTTACCCTGCCATGAGAACGGCGCCGCCCTTTTTTACCGGCGCGGCGAGCTTCGAGCCCTCGCAAACGATGGGAGCGCCGCTGCTGCCTCCGGGCAGCGGCCCGTGCCTGGCTGCACGGTTTCGGCGCCAAAAGCGGGCGTTATGGGCACATTCGGAAGGCGTCGAGGCCGCCAAAATGATACAATGCGCCGGTTACGTTCAGAGGACGGAGAATGGCCGAAGAGAGAACTTATACTTCCAGCAATATCAAAGTTTTAAAGGGACTTGACGCCGTCCGCAAACGACCGGGAATGTACATCGGCGACACCGACGATGGCACCGGTTTGCACCACATGGTTTTCGAGGTCGTCGACAACTCCATCGACGAGGCGCTGGCAGGTTTCTGCAAGGTCATTACCGTTACTGTCCATGCCGACGAATCGGTGACCGTCGCCGACGACGGCCGTGGCATTCCCGTCGAGTTGCACAAGGAAGAAGGTCGCTCGGCGGCCGAAGTGATCATGACGGTGCTGCACGCGGGCGGCAAGTTCGACGACAATTCCTACAAGGTCTCGGGCGGCCTGCACGGCGTGGGCGTGTCCGTGGTGAACGCGCTTTCCGAGCAGCTGGTGCTGACGATTCACCGCTACGGCAGGATCCACCAGCAGGAATACCGGCACGGCGAGCCGCTGCAGCCGCTCACGGTCGTGGGCGAGACCGACAAGACCGGCACCACGATTCGTTTCAAGCCGTCCGCCAGGACCTTCACGAACATTAATTTCCACTACGACATCCTGGCGCGGCGCTTGCGAGAGCTGTCGTTCCTCAACTCGGGCGTGCGCATCGAGCTCGTTGACGAGCGCGAGGACAAGCGCGACGTGTTCGAGTACGAGGGCGGCATACGCGCTTTCGTGGAGCACCTGAACAAGAACAAGACGCCGATCCACCCGGCTGTGTTCCATTTCCAGGTCGAGCGCGACCGTGTCGTGGTCGAAGCCGCCCTCCAGTGGAATGACGGCTACCAGGAAAATATGTTCTGCTACACGAATAACATACCGCAGCGCGACGGCGGCACCCACCTTGCCGGTTTCCGCAGCGCACTCACGCGCACGATGCACAGCTACATCGAACGCGAAATGTCCGGCCGCCGCGAGAAGATCGTGCCCAGCGGCGACGATGCGCGGGAGGGCCTGACGGCCGTGCTGTCGGTGAAGGTGCCGGACCCGAAGTTCTCGTCCCAGACCAAGGACAAGCTGGTTTCCTCGGAGATCAAGGGCATCGTCGAATCGGCGATGGCCGAGCGGCTCGAAGAGTTCCTGCTGGAGAATCCGCAGGAAGCAAAAGCAATCGTCGCGAAGATCATCGAGGCGGCGCGCGCCCGCGAAGCCGCGCGCAAGGCGCGCGAGATGACCCGGCG
>CAZSKQ010000140.1:0-7935 GCA_964607425.1 uncultured Woeseiaceae bacterium | reverse complement strand
GTCGGCCTGCGGAAAGCCCGTCGCGCGACGCAGTTCTCCAAGCGCTAGGCCGGCACTGCAGGAGCGCGCATTGCGCGCGATGCCAGCAGGGGGCGTTGGTAGGGGCGATGGCGCGGATCGGCGACCTGGGCATCGCACGCGATGCGCGCTCCTACAGTACAATCCGGGCTTCTCGATTCTAGTGGGGGATCGTCTAGCGGTAGGACTACGGACTCTGACTCCGTCAACCCAGGTTCGAATCCTGGTCCCCCAGCCAACAAAAAAAGGCCGTCAACCGACGGCCTTGTCTTTTGCGGTGAAGGTCGAGGTACCTACCGCACCATTGTCCTGACCCCGTTATTCTCGCCGACCAGCAGCACGTCCGCCGGGCGATGGGAAAAGATTCCGACGGTCACGACGCCTGCCAACTGGTTCAGCCGCGTCTCCATCTCCAGCGGGTTGCTGATTGTCAGGTTGTGTACGTCGAGTATGTGATTGCCGTTGTCGGTGACGAAATGCTCGCGCCAGATCGGCTGGCCGCGGAGCTTGATGATCTGCCGGGCCACGTACGACTGTGCCATCGGCAGCACCTCTATCGGCAGCGGGAACTTGCCGAGCATCCCCACCAGCTTGCTGTCGTCCACGATGCAGACGAACTTGCGTGAGGCCGCCGCCAGCACCTTCTCGCGGGTCAGCGCGCCGCCGCCGCCCTTGATCAGGTGCAAGTGCTTGGTCGCCTCGTCGGCACCGTCGATATAGAGGTCGAGGTCACCGACCGAATTCAGTGACGACACTTCGAAACCGTGCTTCTCGAGGCGCGCCGTCGTCTCCTCCGAGCTCGATACCACCGCCCGGAGGCGCTGGCGGATCGATGGCAGCAGGTCGATCAGGATATTCACCGTCGAGCCGGTGCCGACGCCCAGGATGAAGCCATCCTCGATGTACTCCAGCGAGGCTCTGGCGGCTTGTGTTTTCTTGGCGGACTGATCCATTGTCTCGTTGCGCCGCACTCGCGGCACCCTCCCGTCTTCCGGTCTTCGGGGCATAGGAGCTTATCGGAACGAAGGGTCGAGCGCCACGCGGTCCGGCACGACCACACATCCCCCCAAACGAAATGTGCCCGCCAGGTGGCGGGCACATTGCTTTGTCGAAGAAGACCAGGTCCTTTCCTCACCAGGCCGGGTATCCACTAAGCCGGTGGGGGCGCGACCCTCCTTCCCGTGGCAGCGCCGGTCAGGCGGCGCGCCGGCTGGAAGCCTTCTTGGAAGACTTCTTCTTCGACTTCCTCTTCGTCGGCCGTCGCTTGGCTGCCTTCTTCTTGGTCTTCTTCTTGCTGACCTTCTTTTTAGCTTTGCGCTTGGCCTTCTTCTTGGCTTTTTTCTTGGCCTTCTTTTTAGCTTTTTTCTTGGCCTTCTTTTTGGCTTTCTTTTTAGCCTTCTTCTTGGTCTTGCGCTTCGCTTTCTTTTTGGCTTTTTTCTTAGCCTTCTTTTTTGTCTTCTTCTTAGCTGATTTCTTCTTCGCCGCGCGCCGCTTTTTTGGCGCCGCTTTTTTCTTCGTTACCTTCCGCTTCTTCGCGGTCGTCTTCCGCTTCGAAGCTTTTTTACGAGACTTCTTTTTGGTAGCCATAATTTTCTCCGTGTCGGGTACCCGGCGTTGAGTATATACAACAAAAAGCAAAAATCCAGCTAGTCAAGTGATCCCGTTAACATTTTTCATGATCCCCAGTTGCCGCAAAAAATACTCGGGTGATGATCACCAATGCGTATGTCGATCGTCGCTTAACGAGAGCTCGCACTCGATGACACGTTCGAGTCTGAACGAGACTTGTCTCACACTCGAGGCGACGTTCGACGAGCGATGCATCGAGCGTTCGCATGTCGCAAGGAGGAGCCGGGAAGATTGTTTGCACGCCGTGCGTACGGCGTTTGTCGATGCGCGTCAGGAGCGTTCGGTGATCACGCGATACATGCCGATATCCCACGGATTTAAAGGGATTTTTTCGGCCTCTTGGCAAGCGAAGGCGACACCCACGAGCTTCGGGTGCAGGAGCGAGGTGCGTTCGCGCAGAAACGAAAACGTACGATCGTAATAGCCGCCGGCCATGCCGATGCGATTCGCATCGCTGTCGAATGCGACCAGCGGTGTGATGACGAGGTCGAGCTGGCGTGCGGTGACTTCGTCACCCTCAACAGGCTCCTGGAGCCCGAACCCTGTCGTGACGAGCGTCGTGTCCTCGCGCACTTCACGGAACCTCAACAGCCGGTCCGGGGCGAGCACCGGCGCAAATATTCTCTTCTTCATGCGCCACGCGCGCTCGATGATCGGCCAGGTGTCGACCTCCTCGGGCATCGGGATGTAGCAGGCGATGCGGCGGCTGCGGCGGAAGAAGTGAGAGTGAACGACGGTGGCGGCGATGCGAGTGGAGGCATCGTGACGCTCCTGGTCGGTGAGCGATTGCCGTGCTTTACGCGCTTCGCGCCGGATCGCTTTCTTGCGCTGCTGCACCGCGGCACGGGCAGCGAGTGTTGCCTCATCCATGGCGGCCGGATTCGTGGAGGTTGGAGAGATGGCGCCTCCCGCGGGTGCCGATGCCGACCGTCGCTCTCGAACCAGAGCAACAGGTGGGGTCAGCCGTGACAGCAACAGGCTCTCCACCGAAGTGGTCTTGCGCATATGCTGCCGACAGTGCGCGACCCCGAGGTAAATATTTAGGGTCGAAAGGCTTCCAGGTCAGCTGTCGAACACTGCAGGAGGCGCCAATTTTATTCGTGAATCCGTCCCTGGTTTGACCGCCCGTAAGATCGAAAGGTTCAGCCGCCAAGATCGAGCTGCTTGTTCGAGTGCAGGACCGATTCCACGCGGTCGGACAGGACCTTCAGCCGGTTGCCGATGGTGCCCTCGAGCTCACGGTCGCGGGCTTTCGCGTGCAGCAGCTCGTTGGCCATGTTCAGGGCCGCCATGACCGCGATACGGTCCAGTCCCACCACCTTGCCGCTGTCCCGGATCTCGCGCATACGGGTGTTCAGGATCTCGGCCGAATCGAGCAGGTCCATGCGTTCGGCGGCCGGGCAGGATACCTGGTACTCCTTCTCGAGTATCTTGACGCTGATGTGGGCATATATGTCGCTCATCCGGAAACTCCCTCTTGAACAGCGCCGCAAGCTATCCCGCCGGACGAATCCGGCGGATCGCGCGGCGGTGTCAGCCCCCTTGTTCCATTGCCTTGAGGCGCCCGATCATCGCTTCGACGCGGGCCCGCACCTGCTCATTCTTCTGTAACAGCGTCGCACGCTCCGCTGTGAGAGCATCCTGCCGCTGTTTGAGGGAACGGTTCTCATCCTGCAGCTGGTCACACACGAGGACGAGCGCATCCACCCTTTTCTCGAGCCGCTTGAGCTCGTGCTCAAACGTACTGTGCGCGTTGTCGGCCATGGGGCCGAATATAGAGCCGGGACGGCGGAGAATCAATTGCCCTTGGCGCTCCCGGGCGCGGCCCGTGCCGGGCGTGACGCACCCGCGCGTTACATGGGATCATTGCGGGGTGTAAACCACCGGTAACGGCGAACCGCATGCAGCAAGCTGTCGCACACGACGAACTGGATGACGCGCTCCGGCGCTGCGGCGCCTCGTGGTGCGCCGCACAGGCACATGGTTTGCTCTGCAGCCGCCTCGCGGTGCAGGGGCGAGGAGCGGCCGGCGAGTGGCCGGCGCGGGTGCTGGAGGATACGGACCCGCATAACGCGGCCTGCGGCGAGTGCAGGAAGTTGCTGGAGGCGGTATCCGCCGAGACCTGGCGGCAGCTCGCCGAGAGGCAATCGGAGTTCGAGCCGCTGCTGCCGGAGGACACCGCCTCGGGCGAGGCGCGGGCCGAGGCTCTCGCGCACTGGTGCGAAGGCTTCCTGCATGGACTCGTGTCGGGGCCGCATCCCGCCGCGCTGAAGGCAAAGCTCGCCACGGAGCCCCTCAGCGAAATCATAAAGGACACGCTCCAGATCACGCGCGCGACCGCCGACAGCGACGAGAGCGCCGAGGCGCGGGAAGAGGCCTGGACGGAGCTCGTCGAATACCTGCGGGTCGCGGCGCAGCTTACCTACGAAGAGCTGGCCGGGTTCCGGTCCGGCCCCGCGGCGGATGAGAGCATCCACTGAGAGTGCCTGCATGAGATCCACGGAATTCCTCAAGCGCCGCCGGCAGCTGATGCGAATGGTCGGCGATAACGGTATCGCGGTGCTGCCGAGCGCGCCCGTCAAGCTGCGCAGCCGCGATGTCGCCTACCGCTATCGGCAGGACAGCGACTTCTATTACCTCACGGGCTTCCCGGAACCGGACGCCGTGGCCGTGCTGGCGCCCGGGCGCCAGAACGGCGAGTACGTCCTGTTCTGCCGCGAGCGTGACCGCGCGCGGGAGCAGTGGGACGGCTTGCGTGCGGGCCAGGACGGCGCAATCTCGGACTACGGCGCGGACGACGCTTTCCCCATAGACGATATCGACGACATCCTGCCGGGGCTGCTCGAGTCGCGCAGCCGCGTCTACTACACAATGGGCATGTACCCGGATTTCGACCGCCGGCTGACCGGGTGGATAAGATCGCTGCGCTCCCGGGGCGCCGCGGGCGTTCACGCGCCGCAGGAGTTCGTTGCCCTCGATCACCTGTTGCATGACATGCGCCTGTACAAGAGCCGGGCGGAGATTTCCGCCATGCGGCGCGCGGCGAAAGTCGCGGTTGCGGCGCACCGCCGTGCAATAGGCTGTGTTCGGCCGGGCCTGTTCGAATACGAGATCGAAGCCGAGTACCTGCACGAGTTTCGCAGGCACGACGCGACCGTGTCCTACAGCCCGATCGTCGGCGGCGGTGCCAATGCCTGCATCCTGCATTACGTCGAGAACAACGCGGAACTGAAAGACGGCGAGCTCCTGCTGATCGATGCCGGGTGCGAATACGATTACTACGCCTCGGACGTGACCCGGACAGTCCCCGTAAGCGGCCGCTTCTCGCCGGAGCAGCGCGCGCTCTACGAGATCGTCCTGGATGCGCAGGCGGCCGCCATCGACAAGACGCGCGAGGGTAATCACTGGAACGAGCCGCATGACGCCGCTGTACGAACGATCACGAAGGGATTGCGAAAGCTCGGCCTCCTGGAGGGCAGCGTGCCAAAGCTCGTGAAGAGCGGTGCCTACCGCGAGTTCTTCATGCACCGGACCGGCCACTGGCTCGGGATGGATGTGCACGACGTCGGCGATTACAAGGTGGGCGACGAGTGGCGCCTGCTCGAAGCCGGCATGGTGACCACGGTGGAGCCCGGCATTTACGTATCGGCCAGGTCGAAAGTGCCGGCGCGCTGGCGCAATATCGGCGTCCGTATCGAGGACGACGTCGTCGTGACACGCGACGGCCCGGACGTGCTGACCAGGGGGCTCGCGAGCGATCCGGACGAGATTGAGCGCCTGGTGGCGGGAACGTAAGTGGGCGCGGCTGTAAAGGAGTGCGACATAGTCATTGCCGGTGGCGGCATGATCGGCAGTGCGCTCGCCATCGCGCTCGCACCGCTCGGGTTGAAAGTCGCGGTCGTGGAGGCGGTGGCCCGCGGTGAGGCCGAACAGCCGAGCTTCGACGACCGCTCTACCGCACTGTCGCGGAGTAGCCGCCGCATGTTCGAGGCGCTGGGGCTCTGGGGACAAGTCGAAGCGGCGTCGACTCCCATCACCAGCATTCACGTTTCCGATCGCGGCCGCTTCGGCTTCGCGCATATCGATGCCGCCGAGCAGGGGGTCGACGCGCTCGGCCACGTCGTCATCAACCGGGTGCTGGGAGAGGTGTTGCGCGAGCACCTGGCGGCCGTCAACGGACTCGAGTGGATCTGCCCTGCTCGCGTGACCGGGGTCGACGCGTCGCCCACGGGCGTCGTGGTCGAGGTCGCGGAGGAGGGCGGCGGGCGCAAGCTCTCTTGCCGCCTGCTCGTCGTCGCCGATGGCGCGAACTCGGCGGTACGCGCGATGCTCGGGATCGATGCGTCGCGGGTCGATTACGGGCAGACGGCGATCATCGGCAATGTGCTGCCGGACGTTGCTCCCGCCAATCGCGCGTTCGAGCGCTTTACGGATAACGGCGCGCTGGCATTGCTGCCGACCAAAGACCGGCGCGCGGCTTTCGTGTGGGTACTGCCGACGGTCGAAGCCGCCCGGGTTCACGCGCTCCCGGACGGCGAAGTGCTCGCACGCCTGCAGGCGACGTTCGGCTATCGGCTCGGGCGATTTGCGAAGATCGGCGGGCGCGCCGCGTATCCGCTGACGCTGACCCGGGCCGCGCGCCTGACTGCACCCCGCGCCGTGCTCGTCGGCAATGCCGCTCACGGCCTGCACCCGGTCGCGGCGCAGGGCTTCAATCTCGGCATGCGGGACGTGGCCGCGCTGTGCGACGTCATAGCGGATGCGCGCTCGGCGTGGCCCGACCTGGACCGGATCGGCAGCGGCGAGGTGCTGCGGCAATACGCCGACTGGCGCGCGAGCGATCACCGCAAGGTCGTCTGGTTCACCCACGGGCTGGTGCGTCTCTTCGGCAGCCGCCGGCCTTCTCTTCGCCTCGCGCGCAATCTCGGCATGCTGGCGTTCGATCTCGTGCCCGGCGTGCGCGGCACGTTCGCCCGGCATACCATGGGCCTGGCGGGCCGGCTGCCGCGCCTGGCGCGCGGGGTGCCGCTGGCCCGGGGTATGCAATGAAGCGAACCTTCGACGTGCTGGTCGCCGGCGGCGGCGTGACCGGACTGACCGTCGCGGCGCTTTTGGCGCGAAGCGAGCAGCGCGAGCGGCTGAACATCCGCGTCGTGGATGCTCATCCGCGGCCGCGGTTCGACACCGGCGCCGACGTCTCGCTGCGGGTCTCCGCGATTGCCGCCGGTTCCGTGCGCTGCTTCGAAGCGCTTGGCGCCTGGGAGCGCGTGCTTGCCGTACGCGCCTCTCCGTTTCACGGCATGCGCGTGTGGGACGCGGGCGCAAGTGTCGACGGCCGCGGCACGCTGCGCTTCGACGCCGCCGAATTCGCCGTTGCCGAACTCGGGTTCATCGTCGAGAACGCGCTGTTGCGGGACGCCTTGCTCGCGGTGCTGGATGCCTCGACGGTCGAGCTGTCGTTCGCAACGCCGATCCGCTCGCTCAGCGCCGTCGACGATCGCTTCGAGGTGACGTTCGAAGACGGCACGACCGCGCGGCCGGAAATACTGGTTGGCGCCGACGGCGCCGGGTCACTCGTGCGCGCGCAGTCGCGGATCGGCAGCTTTGCCAGGCAGTACGGCCAGTCCGCGTTCGTGACCCACCTGCGGCCCGAACGGCCGCACGCACAGGTCGCCTGGCAGCGTTTCCTGCCCGAGGGTCCGCTCGCGCTGCTGCCGCTCGCCGACGGCCGCGTCTCCACCGTGTGGTCGGCCACCCCGGCGGAGGCGGAAGCCGCGCTGGCGTTGCCCGACGACGCGCTCGGCGAGCTGCTGAGCGCCAAGAGCGATCACGTGCTCGGCGCCTTGACGCCGGCCGGTCCGCGCGGCTCGTTCCCCCTGCGCGTGCAGCACGCCACCCGCTACGTGCGCCCGGGGATGGCGCTGGTTGGCGATGCCGCACATAACATCCACCCGCTGGCCGGGCAGGGTGCCAACCTCGGGATCGCCGATGCCTTGGCCCTCGCCGACACCATCCAGGCCGCCATTGCCGGCGGTGAGTACCCGGGCGACCTGCCCGTATTGCGCCGCTACGAGCGCTCCCGCAAGGGCGCGAACGCCGTCATGCTGAATTTTGTCGACGCCCTGAACCGCCTGTTCGCCGCCAGGTCCACGCCCGTCTCGCTCCTGCGCCGCACCGGCATGGCCCTCTTCAACCACAGCGGCCCCCTCCGCCGCCGCGCCGTGGAAGCCGCGCTCGGCATTGCTATTCACCACGACCGATAATCCCGCCCCCCCGCCACGCCGCAAT
>CAZSKQ010000139.1:0-8086 GCA_964607425.1 uncultured Woeseiaceae bacterium | reverse complement strand
GCCGCCGCGAGCGCTGTAGGAGCCCGCCATGCGGGCGACACGCACGGTAGGTATCGCGCGCATGGCGCGCTCCTACAGAGACGACCGAGGAGGGCAGAAGGCAGGGCGCTTTCGCGGCCGTGGAGGGACGGGTAGTATCCCGCCGTGAGCCTTACAATCCCCGATTTTTCGGCCGCGCGCGTGCTGGTTGCCGGCGACGTGATGCTGGACCGCTACCTGTTCGGCGGGACCAGCCGGATATCGCCCGAGGCGCCGGTTCCGGTCGTGCACGTGCGCAGCAACGACGATCGCGCCGGCGGCGCCGGCAACGTGGCGGTCAACCTCGCGGCGCTGGGCGCCCAAACCTGCCTGCTCGGCATCGTCGGCCGGGATGCCGAGGCAGACCTTCTGAGGGCGATCCTGCAGCGGCACCGGATCGACTGCCATTTCCTGCAGACCGCCGATCGCCCAACGATCACCAAAACCCGGGTGCAGAGCCGCGGCCAGCAGCTCATACGCCTCGACCGCGAGGAAGCGGCCGCCGCCGGCGCCGAGCTGTCGCTGTGCGACTTGCTCGCCTCCGACCTGGAGGGCTGCAATGCCGTGGTGCTGTCGGATTACGGCAAGGGCGCGCTGGCCGATGCCGCCGTCCTCATCGCCGCCTGCCGCGATGCCGGCGTGCAGGTGCTGGTCGACCCCAAGGGCCGCGACTTCGACCGCTACCGTGGCGCCTCGCTGCTTACGCCGAACCAGGCGGAGTTCGAGGCCGTGGCCGGCGCCTGCCGTTCCGATGCCGACATGGTCGAGCGCGCCCGCGACATGCTTGCCCGTCTCGAGCTGGACGCACTGGTCGTCACGCGCAGTGAAAAAGGCATGCTGCTGGTTGCCGCCGGCGACGAGCCGGTGTTCCTGTCCGCGAACGCGCGCGAAGTGTTTGACGTCACCGGCGCCGGCGATACCGTGATCGCGACGCTGGCCGCCGCGCTGGCGAGCGGCGCCGCCCTGTCGGCGGCCGCCGCGCTCGCGAATCTCGCGGCCGGGCTCGTAGTGCGCAAGATCGGCGTCGCGACCGTCACTCCCTGGGAGCTGCAGGTCGCGTTGCACCGGAGCGGCCAGGGCGGCGGCGGGCTGGTCACGGAAGCGGAGCTGCTGGCGGATGTCGGGGAAGCCCGGGAGCGGGGCGAAACGGTCGTGATGACGAACGGCTGCTTCGACATCCTGCACGCCGGGCACGTCGCCTACCTGGAAGAGGCGAAGAGGCTGGGCGACCGGTTGGTGGTCGCGGTCAACGACGACGACTCGGTGCGCCGGCTGAAAGGCGCAGAGCGGCCGATCAACGCGCTGGCCGACCGCATGGCCGTGCTCGCGGGGCTCGCGGCCGTCGATTGGGTGGTGCCCTTCTCCGAGGACACGCCGGCGGGACTGATCGGCCGGGTCCTGCCCGACATTCTCGTCAAGGGCGGCGACTACCGCCCCGCCGACATTGCCGGCGGCGAGGCGGTGCTGGCCAACGGCGGCGAGGTGCGGGTTCTCGCCTACCGCGAGGGCCATTCCTCCAGCCGGATCATCGACAAGCTGGCGCGATGAGCGCCGCCCGCACCCGGCTAACGGATCTCCGTTGATCCGCATCCTGTACGCAATCCTGACGTACGTCCTGCTGCCCGTATACGCGCTGTACTGGATCTTCCGCGGGCTTGTGAACCGCACGTACTGGGACCGCGTCGGCCAGCGCTTCGGGTTCGGTTTTCCGGAGCTCGCGGGCGGCAGCATCTGGATCCACGCGGTGTCGGTTGGCGAAGTCCAGGCGGCCGCGCCGCTCGTGCGGGCGCTGGGCCGCCGTTTCCCCGGGCGGCAGCGGCTGGTAACCACGGTCACGCCGACGGGCGCCGCGCGCGCGGCGGCGCTGTTCGGCGACGCCGTCCACCATTGCTACATCCCGTTCGAAACGCCGGCGGCCGTGCGCAACTTCTTCGATGCCACCCGGCCCGAGGCGGCGTTGATCATGGAGACGGAGATCTGGCCGAACCTCTATCACGCCTGCGGCGCGCGCGGCGTGCCGCTGGTGCTGGTCAGCGCCAGGATTTCGCCCAAGTCGGTCAAGGGTTATCGCAAGCTGCTGCCCCTGTTCCGCGAAACCCTGTCGCACGGCATCGTCATTGCCGCGCAAAGCGAAGCCGACGCCCAGCGGTTCCGCTCCCTCGGGGCGCGCCCGGAGCGGACGCGGGTGACCGGCAACATCAAGTTCGACATCGAGATCGATCCCGGGCTGCCGGAGCGGGGACAAATCTTCCGCCGCGAAACGTTCGGCGCGCGGCGCGCCTGGATCGCGGCCAGCACCCATCACCGCGAGGAGGAGCTCGTGCTGGAGGCGCACCGGCAGGTGCGTGCCGCGTTTCCCGATGCCCTGCTGCTGCTGGTGCCGCGCCACCCGGAGCGCTTCGACGCGGTGCGGCAATTGCTGGAGCGGCTGGAGGTGGAGTACGCATCACGCACGGCCGCCGCGGCCGTGCCGCCGTCGGCGAGCGTGTTCCTGGGCGATACGATGGGGGAGGTGCCGCTTTTCTATTCGGCCTCCGACGTGGCGTTCGTCGGCGGCACGCTGGTGCCCATCGGCGGTCACAACCTGCTCGAGCCGGCGGCCCTCGGGTTACCGGTCGTCGCCGGCCCGCACCTCTTCAATACGCAGGAAATCGCGAACCTGTTCAACCGCGTGGGTGCGCTCACGCCGGTCCGGGACGAGTCCGAGCTGGCACGGGCCGTGACGCGGCTGCTCGGAAATCCTGGCGAAGCGAAGCGGCTGGGCGAGGCCGGCCGCGAGCTGGTGCTCGCCAACCGCGGTGCACTGGACCGGCTGCTGGAGCTGGTGGAGCCTTTGATCGAGAAGCGCGGCCGCTAGTGTCCTGTCGGGTAGCCGGACAGGACACTAGGAGCGGCTGCCGTTTTCCTCCGCGTCCTGCCCGTTCGCGGCACCCTCCTGGTCCGGTCCCAGGGCGTCCTCCTCCTCGTCGCGCTGGGTCAGCCAGCGATCGATCTGCTCGAGGTCCTGTACCTTCAGGGTGCCGGCGGCCTGCTTGAGCTGCAGCACGTTGGTGACGTAGTCGTAACGGCTCTGGTAGTAGTTCGTGATCGCCTGGTAAAGCGCGCGCTGGGAATTGAGCACGTCCACGATGGTGCGGGTGCCGACGTCGAACCCGGCCTGGGTCGCTTCCAGGGCCGTGCGGCTGGACTTCACGGCCTGCTCGAGTGCCTGCACGCGGCTGATTTCCGACAGCACCCCGAGGTAGGCATCGCGGGTCGCGCGCTCGGTTTCCCGCGCCACGAGCTGCAGCCGTTCCATGGACGCACGGTGCAGGTAGACTGCTTCGCGCACCAGCGACGACGTGCGCCCGCCGGAAAAGAGCGGGATATTCAGCTGGACGCCGATGAAATCGCCGTCGACCAGGCTGTCGGTAGGCGTAAACGGACCGCCGGCGACGCGTGATTCGCCGGTGGCGTCGTCGTGGGTGCGCCCGGCAACCAGCTCGACCGTCGGATAATGGCCGCTGCGCCGGAACGAAATCTCATCGCGCGCGATGCGCTCGTCAAAGCGGCTGGCAAGCAGGTTCAGGTTCTGTTCCATGGCCTGGTCGACCCAGGCTTCCACGTTGGCGGGCGTGGGCGGGGTCAGCGGGAATGCCTCCTCCGGGGCGGCGAGCTCCGGCACGTGTGCGCCGGTAATCTCGCGCAGGAATTCCCGCGCGGTGGCGAGTTCGCGCTTGGCCGCGATCTCGGCCGCCACGGCCTGGTCGTAGGCCGCCTGCGATTCCTGGACGTCGGTGATCGCGATCAGCCCGACCTGGAAGCGCTGCCTGGCCTGCTCGAGCTGGCGCGAGATCGCTTCGCGGTCGGCCTCGATCGAGGCCAGCCGGTCTTCAGCCGCCAGTACGCCGAAATAACGCTGGACGACCCGGATCATCAGGTCCTGCTGCGCCGCCTCGTAGACGACCTCTGAACGGGCGACGATCTTGTCCGCGATCCGCATGTTGACGAACTGGTCCCAGCTGAACAGCGTCTGGGTCAGGTTCAGGCTCCATTGCAACGTGTCCCGTTCCGATTCAAAGCCAAATGTCTGCAGGCTTTGGGTGGTTTCGACGAACTGGAGCTGCGAGCCATCCTGCGAAGCGGTCGTCCAGGAGGCGCTGCCCCTGATCTGGGGCAGGAGGAACCCGCGTGCCTGGGGCTCGGCCTCCTGCGCGGCCAGGCGCCGGGCCTCCGCTTCGTGGATAAGGGGATCGCTCTGCAGGGCCTGCTGGTACACCTCGAGCAGCGAGGCGCTATGGCCCACGGCCGGCGCGATCAGGACAGCGAGGGCGATGGCGAGGCTACTGGCGAGATTCGGCTTCATGTTGTTGGATGTCCCCCGGGGAAGCGGTGTGCAGGGTGTTATAGTTAATTAGATCACTAAATCAGTCAAGGCGGCCGCGCAGGCACGGGCGACGTTTCTCCGACGCGCGGCAGCGGCCAAAGTTCGCCGGCGGCCGCGCCGCTGCCGGACGATCGCCGAAGGCGTGCCCCGACCACGGCGTTGCTACCGGACGCGGGCGGTCCGCCACCGTAACAGAGATGCCCTTGCGCCGGTATCCGGTTGCGTTCGCGTCACCTGCTCAGAACCGGAAAGCCGGGGGCACGGGCGCGTTCAGCAGGGGCGGCACGTTGGTTTCGAAGAGCGCGGTGACCTGGGGCCGGCCATCGGGGCCCCGCACGATGATTTGTGCCTCCATGACGGGTGGATTGCCGACGATGGCGAACAGGCGCCCGCCGGGGCTCAGGGGCTCCAGGAAGCGCGGGTCGAACAGCGGCAGCGATGCCGTCACTGCAATCGCGTCGAATGGGCCCTCCGGCAGCTCGCTCGCGGCATCCATCGTCCTGACCGTCACGTTCTGCACGCCGAGGTCCGCCAGCCGCCCGGCCGCGGCGCTCGTGAAGTCGCTGAAGATATCGATCGTCGTGACCGAGTGCGCCAGGCGCGCCAGGCAGGCAGCGAGGAAACCCGAACCGGTCCCGATTTCGAGCACGTCGTCCTCCGGCAGCAGCTTCAACGCCTGCAGCAAGCGACCTTCGACCGACGGCGTCATCATGTACTGGTCATGACCGAGGGGGATCTGCGTTTCCGCGAAGGCAAGGGAGGCGAATGCCGGGGGCACGAAGCGCTCCCGCGGGACCTCGCTCATCGCTTCCAGGATGCGGGTGTCGAAAACGTCCCAGCCCCGGATCTGTTGTGCGACCATTTGCTGGCGGGCAAACTCGATGGTGTCCATTTTTAGCGCAGGTTTTCCTTACGTCCTGAATACAAACGGTTCGACCGCCTGCTCCCGCGCGACGCCCCGGCGGCGAACTGCGGGAAAGCGATCGAGTAGCGAATTATGGTGAATCGTGGCAGTCCGTTGCTGCTGCTGGGCTATGCTAATGCACGTGCGCATGCGTACCGCTCCGAGGCACCTCGGATCTCCAGTGACGGAGAGCTGATCCGGAGCGGCAATAATAACAAATGATCGTTTCCCGGCATCATTTGCGCATTCCGTATGCAGCCGGAGAGGGACCATCGAAACGTGCGCACATTCGAATCAGTTGACGATGGAGGGCCGGGCGTTCGCGAGATGAAGATTGTCTCGTCGCCGCTGTACGCATGTCGCTCGTTACCATCGCGCTGATCCTGGCGGCGCTGCTCCTGCTGGCAGCAGCCGGCGTGCTCTTCCTGTGGCTCGGGAAGCGGCGCCTCATGCGCCGCCTGGGCGAGCTGAATCTCGAGCTCGTCAGCGTGGCGGGCGATGCGTCGGTCGGCCGGCGGCTGTCGGTTTCCCGCTCGCCGGGTAACGCCGATATCGGCGCGCTCGCGAAGACGATCAACCGCCTGTTCGATGCCCTCGGCGAACGGGAAGAGGCGATCCATGGCCGCGACCGCCTGTTCGCCGATTTCGCCCGTACGCTGCCCGAAATCGTGCTGGTGCACGACGAGCGCATCCTGCTTGCGAACGACAGCGCCGCGGCGCTCATGGGGCTCACGCCGGAGCAGCTCGAAGGCCGCGAAATCGCGGATCTCGTCAAGCCCGCTTATCGCGCGCTCTTCCGCAAGACGGTCACGAAGCGCCTGGGCGGCGAGAACGTTCCCGAGCGGCTGGAGATACAGCTCATCAACGGGCAGGAACAGGGCCTCTGGGTCGAGGCACAAAGTTCCTCCATCGAGTATCGCGGGAGCCCGGCCATCCTGACCATCGCGCGCGATGTCAGTTACCGGAAGGGCCTTGAGATTTCCTTGAGCCGCAGCAAGCGGCAGGCACAGTACACGCTGGAGTCGATCGCGGAAGGCGTGATTACCACCGATAACGACGGCCGCATCGATTACATGAACCGGGCGGCCGAGGTCATGACCGGCGCGGAGCGCGATAACGCAACGGGCCACCGCGTCGGCGAGCTGTTCTCGCTGATCGACGAGACGGACCGGCGCCCGCTGGGCGATCCCGTCGAGCGTTGCCTGTCCATGCGGCGCCGGGTGAACATGGGGCGGCGCGCGCTGCTGGTCAGCCGGGACGGCGAGCAGGAGCACTCCGTGGAAGTCACCGCCTCGCCGATCCGGGGACCGGGTAACAGCATCTCGGGCTCGGTGGTGGTGCTGCACGATGTCAGCGAGATCCGCGGCCTGACGCGCCAGATGAGCTACCAGGCGACGCACGACGCGCTCACCGGCCTCGTGAACCGCCGGGAGTTCGAGCGGCGCGTGGAGGAAGCCATGGATTCCGCGCGCGCCGAGGACGTCGCGCACATTCTCTTCTATATGGATCTCGACCGCTTCAAGGCCGTGAACGACAGCTGCGGCCACCTGGCGGGTGACAACATGCTGCGCGAGGTGGCGGGGCTGATCAAGGACCAGGTTCGGGACTCGGATTTCGTCGGCCGGCTGGGCGGCGACGAATTCGGCACGCTCCTGATCGGCTGCCCGATCGACAAGGCGCGCCAGATCGCCGCCGATATATGCAACGCGGTTGCCGACTACCGGTTCGTGTGGAAGGACAAGATCTTCAACATCGGCATCTCGATCGGGGTCGTGGAGATCGGCCATGCCGCGGCCTCGCTCGCCGACCTCATGAGCGCGGCGGATTCCGCCTGTTATGTCGCGAAGCAGCGCGGCCGCGGCCAGGTGCACGTGTACTCCGCGCGCGACGAGGCGATTGCGCGCGAACGCGGCGACATCAAGTGGCTGCGCCAGATCCAGTCGGCGCTGCACGAGAACCGCTTCGAGCTCGCCATGCAGCCGATCATCGCCACCGGGGCCGCGGGCGAATCGGGACCGGCGATGGAAGTCCTGCTTCGCATGCCGGACGAGCACGGCCGTGCGGACAACTCCGCGGAGTTCCTGCGGCCCGCCGAGCGCTACCAGATGATGCCGCAGATCGACCGCTGGGTTGTGAATGCAACGCTCTCGGCGATCAATTCGGGGGAGATCAAGCTCGCGGGCAGGCGGAGCTGCGCGATCAACATTTCGGGCCAGACGCTGGGGGACGAGGGCTTTCTCTCGTTCGTGGTCGACGCGCTCGATCGCAGCGGCGTGGCGCCGGCCAGCATCTGCTTCGAGGTTACGGAATCGACGATCTCCACCAACCTGCAGCAGGCACAGCGGTTCATCGAGGTGCTGCACGGCATCGGCTGCGAGTTCGCGCTCGACGACTTCGGCAACGGTCTCGGCGCCTTCTCCAGCCTGAAGGCATTGCCGGTCGACTACCTGAAGATCGACGGCATCTACACCCGCAACCTGACGACGGACCAGGTGAACCAGGAGATGGTCGCCGCGATGATCAAGCTCGCCCGGACGCTGGAATTCCGCGTGATCGCCGAGCAGGTCGAGCAGCAGGCGGATTTCGACTGGCTGCGCGACAACGGCATCGATTTCCTGCAAGGCAATTTCATCGAGCCCCCCGCGATGCTCGGCACCGGCACAACCGGCACCCGCCGCATACTAACCATGTAGGAGCGCGCCATGCGCGCGACCCCCCGACGGCAGGCGCCGAACCCTGCAGGAGCGCGCACCGCGCGCCATAACACCCTCAGGCGAGCAGCGGCACCATCAGCAGCG
>CAZSKQ010000138.1:0-8265 GCA_964607425.1 uncultured Woeseiaceae bacterium | reverse complement strand
CCAACAGAACGTAGGCACAGCCACCGCCGGCGAAGGCGGCGGCAATCCACCAGCCAGCCAGCGTACCCAGGGCTTGCGGCACGAGCTCGATCGCGACAATACCGATCACGACGCCGGACGCGCCGTGCAGCGCCCAGTTCAGGTGCCGCGGAGACGGATGCGTGTACTCGGCCAGCAGGCCGCCGGCGAAATTGCCGGCGCCGGGCAGCAGCGCCAACAACAGCACCTGCCAGAATCCGCTCACGGCACGTGCTTTTTGCCTGGCGCGTCATCGCTGCCCGGAATGACATGTATGTCATCCAGCGACGTCACGAATACCCACCCGGATACCGGCTCGTTCGTTCGGCCGCTTTCCCGCAGCAACTCGATCGCTGCAGGTACCCGATCATCCTCGCAAACGAATTCGATTTTCACTTCGGAAGTGACCTCCTCGCCAAACTCCACGGAGAAATCGCGATTCTGGGGATCGAGGGCCTTCAGGGTTCCCTGGACATCGTTGAACGAAAACCGCTTGAAGCCGGCCGCTTTCAGCTCACGAAGCACATCGGCCGCGCGGTTGCGGTGAATGAAGGCTTTGATCTCTTTCATGATGCTACTTCTCCTGGTGTGCGGTGCGTCGCTGCCGTCGTTCTTCCATCCACTCGTAGATGATCGGCAGCAGCACCAAGGTCAGGAATGTCGAGGTGAGCAAGCCGCCGACGACGACGGTTGCGAGCGGCCGCTGGACCTCGGCACCCACCCCGGAAGAAATCAGCATCGGCACGAGACCGAGAATCGCCACGCTGGCGGTCATCAGCACCGGCCGCAGGCGCAGCATGGTGCCACGCCGGACCGCCTCATGCAGCGGCGCGCCCCGATCACGCAGCTCATTGATGAAGCTCACCAGCACGATGCCGTTCAGCATCGCGACACCGAATACGGTGATGAACCCGATTGCTGACGGCACGGACAGGTATTGCCCCGTAAGGAACAATCCCAGAATCCCGCCGATGGTTGCAAACGGCACATTCGCGATGATCAGCGCCGCGTATCGTATTGAGTTGAACGCGGTGTACAGAAGCACGAAAATGAAGAAAATCGTGACCGGCACGATTACGGCGAGCCTCGCCAATGCGCGTTGCTGGTTCTCGAACGCGCCGCCCCACTCGATCCAGTAGCCGGCCGGCAGCTCGATCCCGGCGGCGATGGCGGCGTTCGCGTCCTGCACGAATCCGTCCACGTCGCGTCCGCGCACGTCCATCTGGATCACGCTGTAGCGCTGCAGCTGCTCGCGGCGAACGAACGAGTAACCTTCATCGACCGTGATGTTTGCGACCCTTTCCAATGGAATCACCGCGCCGTCAGGCGTGCGCAGCGGCAAGTCCCGAATGGCCGCCAGCGACTCCTTGGCCGATTTCCCGAACCGTGCCGTGATATCGAAGCGCCGCACCCCGTCGATCAAGGTCGAGATCGGCTCGTTGCCGATCCCGTTGCGCACGATGGTCAGGACGTCGTTTGCATTGAGGCCGAAGCGCGCCAGCGCGTCCCTGTCCACCCGTATGCGAATCTGTGGCTTCCCGACGTTCGCTTCCAGGGACAGGTCTGCAACGCCGGGGACCGACTCCAGCACCTCCTTGATTTGCTGGCTCAGCCGATCGAGTGTCTGAAGTTCTTCGCCATAGACCTTTGCCGCGAGCGTTGCGCGCACCCCGGAAATGAGTTCCTCGACGCGCATCTGAATCGGCTGTGTATACGCGATCACCGTCGTGGGTACCGCCTCCTCCAGTGTTTCGCGCATCGCGTCCCGCAGGTCGGTAATGTCGCGGCCGGTCGTCCATTCGTCTTCCGGTTTGAGCTTGGTGTAAATCTCCATGTAGTTCACGTCCGCCGTTTCGCCTTTCTCGGCGCGGCCCACCATCGCCAGGATGGTTTCGACTTCCGGGAACTCGCCGAGCACCTCCTCGATCGTCTTGGAGATTTCGATGGATTGCTCCAGCGATATCGACGGAATGGACGTCACGCGCCACATGATGTCGCCTTCCTGCAACTGCGGCATGAACTCCTTGCCCATGAACGGGAACAGCGCGAGCGAGACCACCAGCAGTCCGCCGGCGGCGCCGACCACCTTGCGCCGATTGCCCAGCGCCCAGCCGAGCAGCGGCTGGTAACCGCGCTTGATCCACTGCATGAGGCGAGTGTCGCGCTCTTCCTTCGGCTTCAGCACCAAGGCGGCCAGCACGGGAATCAAGGTGAGCGTCAGGACCAGTGAACCGGCCATAGCGAAGCTGATGTTGAATGCCATCGGCTTGAACAGCTTGCCCTCCAGTCCTTGCAGGCTGAACAGCGGCAGGAACACGACGATGATGATCAGAATGGCGAAAGCGATCGGATTGATCACCTCACGCGCCGCCGCCAGAACGGCGGAAGTGCGATTGACGGTCTCTCCTTTCTCACGCCGTTCCGCCATGATGCGGAAGGCGTTTTCCGTCAGCACGACCGCACCGTCCACCATCATCCCCATCCCGATCGCAAGGCCGGCAAGCGACATCAGGTTTGCGGAGAGGCCGAACTGGTCCATAAAGATGAACGCAATCAGCATCGCAAGGGGCAGGGATGCAATGACCACCAATGCGGAGCGCACTTCTCCGAGAAAGAGAAACAGCACAATGGCCACGAGGATTGCGCCTTCCAGCAGCGCACTGGTTGCCGTGTTTACCGCCTTGTCGACCAGTGTGGTGCGCGAATAAATGGGGTTGATGACCACGCCGTCAGGGAGCGCCTCGATGACGGTCTCCATCTTCTCCTTCACGTTTTCGACCACTTCCTGGGCGTTGGTACCGATGCGCGAGAGCGCCATGCCGAGCACGACTTCCTTGCCGTCCCGGGTAACCGCCCCGAAGCGTAGCGCCGGCGCCTGTTGAATAGTGGCAACGTCGCGCAGGTACACCGGATTCCCGTCGCTCGCCTTCAGCACGATCTGGCCGATATCCCGCTCGTCCTGAACCAGCCCGAGGCCGCGGATCAGGTATTGCTCCTTCCCGAGGTTGGTGTACTGTCCGCCGACCTGCGCGTTGTTCGCCTCGATCGCGGCGATGACGTCGCTGAACGTCAGCTCGTACTTGATCAGCTTCAGCGGATCGATGACCGCTTGGTACTGGCGCTCCTGACCGCCCCAGGAAGTCACGTCGTCGACGCCGGGCGCCGTGCGCAGGATGAGGCGCACCGTCCAGTCCTGCAGCGTCCGCAGGTCCATGTCAGTGATTTCGCCCTTGAGCTTCTCGTCCGCGCGCTCGACCGTGTACCAGAACACCTGCCCGAGTCCGGAGGAGTTCGGCCCCATTTCGGGGGAGCCGTAGCCTTCCGGAATGCGGTCGCGGACTTCCTGCAAGCGTTCCATGACGAGGCGGCGGGCGAAGTAGATGTCCATGTCGTCTTCGAAATAAACAGAGACGTAGGACAAACCGAACAGGCTGACCGACCGGATCTGCTGCACCGCCGGCAGGCCGGCCATCGCGGATTCGATCGGGAAGGTCAACAGCTGCTCCACGTCTTCGGCGGCGAGGCCCGGTGACTCCGTGTAGATGTTCACCTGCACGGGTGTGACATCGGGATAGGCATCCAGCGGCACGGAAGTCACGGCGCGCCAGCCGAGAAAGGCGACGACCACGAAGCCGATCAGCACCAGGAACTTGTAACGCAACGAGAGCTCGACGATTCTTTCCAGCATGACGGAGCCTCAGTGTGCGTGGCCGGAGCCAAGCTCCGACTTCAGCAGCAGCGACTTCAGGTGGAACACGCCCTCGACCGCAATCACGTCCCCTTCTTCCACGCCCGCCAACACGGGAACCCAGTCGCCGGTCGGCTCGCCCGTCTCGAGCCGCACCGGCTCAAAGGTGCCCTCGTGGAGACGAAATACCGTCGGTCCACCGTCGACGAGCACGACGGCAGCCGACGGCACGGCGAGTGTCGGCTTGCCACTGCCCACGGGCAGGCTGACCTCGACGAACTCCCCGGGATGCAGGAGGTCGTCGCTGTTATCGACGGTGATCCGCACCGACTGCCGGCGCGTCGCTTCGTCCAGGCGGTGATGGACCTGCAGGACTTTGCCCGGCAAGCGCATGCCATCGTGAAGGATGTCCACCTCCGCGTCCTGCTGGATGTGCGCGGCGTCGCCGGGAGCCAGGCTCGCCTCCACCCAGAGCTCGGATTCGTCGCTCAACTCGAAGAGGACGCGGCCGGGTTCGATAAAATCGCCGACGACGAAGTCATCGAAGATCACCCGGCCCGCTTGCGGCGCCACCAGGTCGAATCGTCCCGTTGCGCGCGTTGCATCGGCATTCTTCTTGAGCGTGTCGATTTCCGCCTCGCTCATGCCGTAGGCCAGCAGGCGCGCATGTGCCTGCTGGTGTGCCACTTGCGCCTGCACGTAACGGCCCTCCGAAACGACTTCCCGGCCCAGCTCCTGCACGCGCTGCCATTCCTGCTCGGCGACCAGCAAGGCACCTTGCGCTTCGGCCACCTCGACGCTGGACATCGTCACGAGCGGCTGACCTTCCTTGACGACGTCACCGAGGGTGACTTTGCGCGCCACGATCTGCGCGCTGATGCGCGGCGTGATCTTGGCGGAACGATAGGCATTCGCGGTCACCTCACCGGGCACCTGGATGGTTTCGCGCAAGGGGCGGACCGCCGCCGGTGCGACCACGATGCCCGCCTTCTCGCGCGCCGCCGGGTCGAGCTGGAGCCCGGTTTCGGCTTCCTCGGCATGTTCCTCTTCACCGTGCCCGGGTTCTTCCTGGGCCAGGGTGGCGTCCACAGTCGCTGCCAGGAGTACGGCCATCAACAGGCTTGTAATCTTCATGTTCGATTCCTCAACGGGTTTGCGGTGGGGCAGACAGGCTCGTGGCGAGGCCCGCCCAATCGGATGCGCGGGCGGAGGCTTCCAGCCAGTCGAACCAGGCAGTCCACAATTCGTGCTTCAGGTCGAGGGCGCTCGTGTGAGTGTCGAGCGCCTGCTTGAGCTGGACCAGGTAATCCGTGGTCCCCAGCTCGCCGGCTTGCCAAAGGCGTCCCAGCACGTCGATCTGCCGGTCGAGGCTGGCCGCCCCGACCGATTCCCAGCTTTGCCAGGCGCTGCGAATGTTCTGGTAGCGGCGGCCGGCTGTGATCAGGCGCGCGCGCACGTCGCGCTCGAGGGCGGCCGCATCCAGCGAGGCCGCGCGTTCGTCCGCGACCGCAGCCGCCACTTCCGCGTCGAAGCCGTTTCGAACGAACAGCGGAATTGAAAAGGACAGGCCGATCAGGTCTTCCTCGCCCTCTTTTCCGGCACGCAGGCCGAAGGTGGGATCGGGCTTACGCTGGCGCTGGCGCAGGGTAACGATCGCGGCAGCCGATTGCGCATCGGCGTGTGCGGCGAGAACGGCGGGGGAGCTCGCGAGCAACTCGTCGATAGCCGTATTGAAGCGCAGGTCCGGCAACTGCTGTGGCAGCACCGGCCAGGCGTGGGTCATCCCGACCGTCAGCGCACGTAGTCGTTGTTCAGCACCGGCTGCACGCGAGCGGGCGCGGGCGAGCTGCATCTCCGCTTCGGTGCGCGCGAGCACGGTGAGGTTATAGTCCACGAGCGCAAGATCGCCGGCATTCTGCCGCTGTTCGCCCAACTGCGCGAAACGCCGCATCAACTCGACGCTGCGCTCGGCAAGCTCTGCCTGTTCGGCCGCGACTTCGTTGTCCGCGAGAGCATTCATCAACCCGGCAATGAACGCTTCTCGAACCGCCGCGTAACGCGCTTCCGCCGCAACCGACGCCGATCCTGCAGCGGACGCGCGTGCTTCGCGCTTGTCCGACCAGTCGAACGTCTGCTGCAGGCCGATCGTGCGTTCCCGGAGGTCGGTTTCCTCGTACTCGATGCCGAGCTCCGGGTTATAGAGCGGTTGCCCGGCAGCGTCTGCTTCCGCGCGAAAGCGGTCGAGCTCCGCACGCGCGGCCTGCATGGCAGGATGCGTGTGCAGCGCTTCCGAGACGAACGCCTGCATTGCCGGCGTTGCCTTGATTACCGATGTGTCAGCCGCCGAAACAATAGCGGGCGACGCCATCACGATAATGGCGAGAAAGGCGCGACCAAGCGCCTTCGTATTGAGCAATGACATGATCTGATTCCGTTCTGTCTGGAACGAGACGCGCACGGGCAATCCGCCCGGGCGCGCCGGGAGACAATGAGGAATCAGCTACTGGGCGGTGGCTTGGGGGGGTCTGACGGCCAGGTGGAAGGTTGCAGAAAAATGGCCGGCTGCACTGAGTCGCGACGAACCGGAAAATTCATTACGTCACCATCGCGCAACGCGACATAGTGGCTGCTGCCGTGACAGCAATGATCGCAGGATTCGGGAATCTCCGACGGGGATTCGTCATTGCTCTGATCGGCGCTGACATGCTGGCCGGTCAGGGCTTCCTCGTGCCGATCGGCCGCCCACGCCACGGAGGCGAAGATGACCGAAAGCACAGCGATGATGGCAATCAGGTGGCGCATGGGCGGCGCAGTATGACGGAAACCGCGAACCAGTTCAAAGCGTCACGGCGCCCTGCGGGGCAGGACAAGGATTTCAACGGATTATCCGGTCTGTGGAGCCAGCTTCAGTTCGCGCCAGGCGCGAAGCAGCACGCGGATGGAGGAGCGAAGAAACATCACCAACAGCCCGACTGCGATCAACAGATCAGGCCAGCCGGAGTCGAATGCCCAGACGGCGAGAGCGGCAGCCAGGACGGCGAATCCTTCCCACACGTCGTTGCGCGAGCACTCCCATGCCGACGACATGTTCACGTCACCCATCCGATGCGGGGTCAGCAGCCAGAGGCAAAAGACGTTGGCGCCCAGGTTGACGAGGGCAGCGATACCCATTGTCTCGAACACCGGTGTACCCGGATGGGCTATCCGCCAGCCGATCTGCACCGCCACCGCGATTGCGGCGCCGAAGATCAGCAGGCCCTTGAACAGGGCAACGCGTGCTTTCGCCGCGCTGCTCGCCCCAATCACCAACAAGCTTAGGAAATAGGTCAGCGCGTCGCCAAAGTTGTCCAATGCACCGGATAAGAGCGATGACGAGCCGCTGAGCGATGCCGCAACAATCATCATCAGGAAGGTCGCCGCGTTGATCGCCAGCACAATGAGCAGGATGCGACGCTGACGCCCGTGCAACGCCGCCACGTCGACCGGTTTTTCGCAGCAGGAGTCTGCCATTCAGGACCTACCTCGTCAGATCCGATGTCAATCGATAACCGCGGCAATTATGCCTGACGCGGGTTTTTCCATGATTTAATATTTTGATAATATTCGAAACATGATACAAGATACCGCAGTCAACGCCTTTGCCGCCTTGGGGCACGATACCCGCCTGGGGATCTTCCGCGCTCTCGTCGAAGCCGGTCCGGACGGCCTGCCGGCGAGCGCCATCGCGGAAAAGGTGGACATCCGCCCCTCCAACCTGACTTTCCACATCGCTCATCTGGCACGCGCATCGCTGGTTCGATCGCGCCGTGACGGCCGCTGGATCATCTACTCGGCCGATTTCGTCGCCATGGGCGACCTGGTCGATTTCCTGAGGCAGAAATGCTGCGGCGGGCATCCGGAGGTCTGCCGCCGGCTCGGCAGATCGAAAGCGAAGGCTTCATGAGTACGCGCGTTCTGTTTCTGTGTACCGGCAATGCCTGCCGCAGCCAGATGGCCGAAGGCTGGGCGCGGCACCTGCACGGCGATCTGATCGAACCGTGGTCCGCGGGGGTGAAGCCGCACGGACTCGATCCGCGCGCCGTGCAGGTGATGCGCGAAGCCGGCGTGGACATTTCCCGGCAGCGCTCCAAGCACGTCGATGAATTGGTGGATGTCGACTTCGACCTGGTGATCACCGTCTGCGACGCCGCCGCGGAAGCTTGTCCGATCTTCCCGAAACCCGTGCCGAAGCTGCACCGGAGTTTCCAGGACCCGCCGGCGCTCGCCGCCGGTGCCGCCAGCGAAGAGGCAGCCCTGGAGCAGTACCGTCGGGTACGCGACGAGATTCGGGATTTCATCAAGAACCTGCCTGATCATCTAAACGACTGAATGGATCGACATGACTGAGCCGGACCGCCGACTGGGGTGGCTCGACCGCTACCTCACGCTTTGGATTTTTCTCGCGATGGCCGCCGGCGTCCTGCTGGGGCGCTTCGTGCCGGGCATGCCCGCGTTCCTCGCGAATTTCGAAGTCGGTACGACGAACCTGCTGATCGCAGCCGGACTGATCGTCATGATGT
>CAZSKQ010000137.1:0-8276 GCA_964607425.1 uncultured Woeseiaceae bacterium | reverse complement strand
CTACATGGACGAAATCGGCGCGCTTTAAACGGTCCCGACCGGCGTGGTATCGCGCGCGATGCGCGCTCCTACAAGGCGGTCGTGGCCAGTTTTTCGCGGATGCGTTCGATTTGCGGGGGGTGGCGCGAGGCGGCTTTGCCGAGGCAGTGCTTTTCCCGCGGGCAGCCGGAACTGCGCGGGCAGATGATCTTTGCCTCCTGCGCCGCGCCCTCGCTGATCCAGCCGATGTTCAGGATCCTGGACACGGTCTCGAGCTTGCGCCGCGCCTCGCGGGGGATGGGCGCGGAGCCGCCGCCGCGGTGACAGCTGCTCTCGATCTGCTCGATGATGTCGCGGGCGTCGAAGCCCTGCGAGTTGAGCGCGGGCGCGAGATCGATGCCCGCGCACAGCACGTGGGGGTTGCCCGCGGGATCGCGGCTGCGGATCGTTTCGCAGCTATAAAGCCGCGCGTCGTCGCCGTTGCGCAGCACGGACACCTGTGCCGAAGCCTTCGTCGAGCGCGTGTTCAGCATCCGGAACACCGCCCAATGCCGGCAGGGATCCAGCACCATGCGCATGTTCCCCCAGGGCAGCGGAATGCCGTTGCCACGGTAGACCGCCCGCAGGTTGCCGGGCGGGTAGGCGTCGAAATAATGCCAGTACTGGTACGGGGACACGTTCGACATGCGCCGCATGATCAGCGTCGTTGACAGGTCGACCCGCCCGCCAACGTCGATCGCATAGGCATGGCGCGCGAGAAACTGCCGGAACGGCGCCTTCGGACCGAGCAGTGCCGCCGCGAAGTAGCTGCATTCGAAGTCGCGCCAGGCGTACAGGATGTCCTTGGCGTCCATCTCGGGGGATTCGGTCTCGTGCCGGCGGCTCACCGCGCCGCCCCCCGCGAGCTGCGGCGTGCGCCCGCCGTCGCCACCGTGCAGCACCTTGTGCGCGATGTGGTTCGCAAGATCGTACTTGGTGCTGCCCGGGAAGCGCTCGAGCTGGCGGTTGAGGTAGACCGTGTTCGGCGCCTCGTAGAAGGAGCGGATCAGCGTATCCAGCGCGTGCTCGTCCTCGCCCTGGTCGCGGAATGGCCGATGGTCGAACCAGCGGATGCGCAGGCCCAGCTTTTTCGCGATCGCGGCGAGGTCGTCTACCGTGAGCGGGAAGCGCTTGCGGCCGACCGCTTCCGCCGCGCGCTCGAGATCCGGAAACCGGTTCTGCTGAGCTTCCTGGTGCGCCCGGATCAGGAGATGCGCGAACTGGCGGCCGGTCGTGCCGGTCTGCGCTAAAAGCTCCGGAATAGCCGTTTGCAACAACGGCTGCGAGAACAGGAACTGCGGCTCGAGCGGCATGCTCTCGATCGCCGCGCCGGGGATGGCGGGCTCGACCTTCTCCTCGTCCATGGCTTCGTCGAAGAACCAGCGCACGTCCTTCTGGAAGATGTCGGCGATGACCTTCAGCAGCCGCTCCGACGGCACGCGCTTGCCGTTCTCTATCATCGACAGGTACGACACCGACGGGCCGGCCTCCCGATCGATCTGGATGCACCGGACCGACAGATCCTCGAGCGTCAGCTGGTTGCGTTTCCTGAGCTTCCTGAGCTTGCTGCCGAGGAAGTGAGCCTTGCGGAGGAGGGCGTGCCCGCTCGCCATCGTGTCACCCCATTGTCACGCTGTGAAATTAACATTGTGAAATTTTCATTGTGAAATTATAACTCATGATTCGCTAAGATGCCCTTAAGCCAGTGCGCAGTATCGGAATCTACCCCCCAGGAGAAAAACCAGATGGACAGAACGGAACAGAGCAGGGAGCTGGAAAAGGATTGGGCCGAGAATCCGCGCTGGCAGGGCATCAAGCGCGATTACAGCGCGGCCGACGTGGTGCGCCTGCGCGGCTCGGTGCAAATCGAGCACACGCTGGCACGCCTGGGAAGCGAGAAGCTGTGGCAACTGGTCAACCGGGACGAGCCGCTCTGCGCGCTGGGTGCGCTGACCGGCAACCAGGCGATCCAGGAGGTTCAGGCCGGCCTCAAAGCCATTTATTGCTCCGGCTGGCAGGTGGCGGGCGACGGCAACTCCGCGGGCGAGATGTATCCCGACCAGAGCCTCTATCCCGCCGATTCGGTGCCGAAGATGGTGGAGCGGATCAACAACGCTCTCCTGCGCACTGACCAGATTCATGCCCTGAACGAAGACGACAGCATCGACTGGCTCGCGCCGATCGTTGCCGATGCCGAAGCCGGCTTCGGCGGTAATCTCAACGCCTTCGAGCTTATGAAGCACATGATCCGTGCCGGCGCGGCCGGCGTGCACTACGAGGACCAGCTTTCCTCGGCGAAGAAATGCGGTCACATGGGCGGCAAGGTGCTGGTGCCGACCAGCGAAGCCGTCTGCAAGCTGTCCGCCGCCCGCCTGGCCGCGGACGTGCTCGGAGTGCCGACGGTGCTCATCGCGCGTACCGACGCGGACGCGGCCAACCTCATCACCTCGGACGCCGACGAGCGCGACAAGGAGTTCATCACCGGCGAGCGTACGTCGGAGGGCTTTTTCCGCACCCGCGCGGGGCTTGACCAGGCGATCGCGCGCGGCCTGGCTTATGCGCCGTACGCGGACATGATCTGGTGCGAGACGTCGAAGCCGGACCTCGAGCATGCACGGACGTTCGCGGAAGCCATCCACGAGCGCTACCCGGACCAGCTGCTGGCGTATAACTGCTCGCCATCGTTCAACTGGAAGGCCAACCTCGACGACGCGACGATGAAGCGCTTCCGCGAGGAACTGAACGCCATGGGCTACAAGTTCCAGTTCATTACGCTGGCCGGCTGGCACGCCCTGAACTCGAGCATGTTCCGCCTGAGCCGCGCCTACGGCGAAGAGGGCATGTACGCGTACTCGCGGCTGCAGCAGCAGGAGTTCGAGGACGAGCAGCACGGCTTCCGCGCTGCCCGCCACCAGGCGTTCGTGGGCGCCGGCTACTTCGACGCGGTGCAGAACACCATCATGGCCGGCAAATCGTCGACCACCGCCATGCAGGGCAGCACCGAAGAAGAGCAGTTCGCCGCCTGAGAAATCCCGTCCCACGGACGGTACGCGCCGACGGCGCATCGTTCGTGGGACGGTTCCAGCCCCCGCATCGGGATGCCGGATCGCGATGGTGCGAGTATATTCGTGCCATCGACCAGCAAGTCATGCGGGCAAAAGCAGATGACAAGGGACGGCATATCCCCCGGGACCTTGAGCGGGTTCGGGAACGAATTCGCGACCGAGGCGTTGCCGGGCGCCTTGCCGGTGGGGCGAAACTCGCCGCAGCGCGCACCCTACGGCCTCTATGTCGAGAAATTCAGCGGCACGGCTTTTACCGCGCCTGCCGGAGAGAACTATCGCAGCTGGTTCTACCGGATCCGCCCGTCCGTGGTGCAGGGCGATTTTGTAGCAATGGACACGGGCCGCCTCCGGTCCGCGCCGCTCCGCGAAGGTGCCGTGCTGGCACCGAACCCGCTGCGCTGGGATCCCCTGCCGCTGCCGAAGCAGCCCGTCGACTTCCTCGACGGGCTGGTCACGATGGCGGCGAACGGCGACCTGCGGGCCCAGTTCGGCATCGGCGTGCACGTGTACTGCTGCAATCGTTCCATGGAGGATCGCTTCTTCTACGACGCGGACGGCGAGCTGTTGATCGTCCCGCAGCAAGGTGCCATACGCGTGCACACGGAATGCGGCACGCTGGCCGTCGCGCCGGGATATATCGCGATGGTTCCGCGCGGTATGAAGTTCCGCGTAGTGCTGGAGGAAGCCGCGGCCCGCGGTTACGTGTGTGAGAATTACGGCCGCAAGTTCGAGCTGCCGGAGCGCGGGCCGATTGGCAGCGATGGGCTGGCCAATCGTCGCGACTTCGAGGCGCCGGCCGCCGCGTTCGAGGACCGGGAAGGACAATTTGAACTGGTCGCGAAATTTGCCGGCCGCCTGTTTGTCGCGACCATCGGCCATTCACCGCTGGACGTCGTTGCCTGGCACGGTAACCTCGCGCCCTACCGCTACGAGCTTGCGCGGTTCAACACGATCGGGTCGATCAGCTACGATCACCCGGACCCGTCCATCTTTACCGTGCTGACCTCGCAATCGGATACCCGCGGTATCGCCAACGTCGACTTCGTGATCTTTCCGCCGCGCTGGCTGGTAATGGAAGATACTTTCCGCCCGCCGTGGTATCACCGCAATGTAATGTCGGAGTTCATGGGCCTGATCCACGGCGACTACGATGCGAAGAGCGGCGGCGGCTTTGAACCGGGCGGCGCCAGCCTGCACAACAGCATGATCCCGCACGGGCCCGATACCGCGACCTTCGAGCGGGCGAGTAACGCAGAGCTCACGCCCTGGAAGACCCAGAACACGATGGCTTTCATGTTCGAGTCGCGCTACCCGCTGGAGCCGACGCGTTACGCGCTCGAATGCGGCGCGCTGCAAGCCGACTACCGCGACTGCTGGCAGGACCTCCCCAAAAACTTCGACCCCCCCCTGTAGGAGCGCGCACCGCGCGCGATGCCACGGCGCGCACCCTCGGCGATTGCCGTTGGCGTGGGGCCGCACCGCCGCGCGCGGGAGGGGGCTAGCGGCAGGCTTTTGCGCGCTTCTCGCGCAGTTCCAGCAGCTTCGCGTTCAGCTTTACGCCCTCTTTGGCGCTGTAGCCGCGGCGCATCCTGGACTGCAGCTTGCGGATCTGCTCCTTGACGGCCTTGCATTCGTCCTCCTCCCGATCGGCGGCCGGGGACGGCGCCGGCAGGCACAAAAGCCCGAGCACGATGAACGGCAGGTATCGCATGGCATTTCCTCCCTGAATCCGTGGCTTCATTTTCCGTAGAATCGGGCTTGCCGCCAGCCGCGAATCGGGCGGTTTCCGGCAGTAACGGACGGAGCAGCAACGATGGAGCTGAAAGCCATCAAAGGCGATATCACCACCCTCGAGGTCGATGCGATCGTCAACGCGGCCAATTCCTCGCTCCTTGGCGGCGGCGGCGTTGACGGCGCGATCCACGCCGCGGCGGGCCCGGAACTGCTGGAGGCGTGCCGGCGCCTTGGAGGTTGCGCAACGGGCGAGGCCAGGTGGACCCACGGCTATCGGCTCCCGGCGAGCTACGTGATCCATACCGTGGGACCGGTCTGGCGGGACGGCGATCGCGGCGAACCGGAGCAACTCGCCGCCTGTTACCGCAACAGCCTGCGCGTCGCGCGCTCCCTCGGTGTTGCGACGCTGGCGTTTCCCGGGATCAGCACCGGCGTGTACGGCTTCCCGCGGGAGCTGGCGGCGCCGATCGCGGTGGAGACGGTGCGCGACGCGGCGGCGGCGGCGCCCGGCGTGCGGGAAGTGACCTTCTGCTGCTTCTCGGACACCGACCTCGCGCTCTACCGACGAATCCTGGATTTGTAGGAGCCCGCCATGCGGGCGACCGGCAGGGCGAGGGATTTCGCAGATTCGGTGCCGGTCGCCCGCATGGCGGGCTCCTACAGGGCGCTGTCGCCTGTTTCGCCGGTGCGGATGCGCAGCACCTGTTCCAGGGCCGTCACGAAGATCTTGCCATCGCCGACCTTGCCGGTTTTCGCGCTGTTGATGATGGCCTCGATGACTTCTTCCACGCGCTCGTCGGCAACCGCCACTTCCACCTTGGCCTTCGGCAGGAAATCCACGACGTACTCGGCGCCCCGGTACAGCTCGGTGTGACCCCGCTGGCGGCCGAAGCCCTTTACCTCGCTGACGGTCATGCCCTGGACTCCGACTTCGTTCAGGGCATTGCGGACGTCGTCCAGCCGGAAAGGTTTGACGATGGCGGTGACGAGCTTCATGGACGGAAAACCTGCGTTGGAAAATGCCCGTATTCTAACGGAATCACAGCATCACCGTCCCGCCGTCGACCATGAGGGTCTGGCCGGTCGTAAGGACGCTCAGGTCGCTCGCGAGAAACAGCACGGCGCCGACGATATCCCCGGGCTCGAGCCGCCGCCGGATCGCCTGCTGGGACATTGTGACCTCCAGCGCCCTTTCGAGCTTGTCGCTGAATACTTCGCTGGTGGCATCCGTGCTCACGATGTTCGGCGCGATGGCATTTACGCGCACCTGGTAGCGCCCGAGCTCCCGGGCAAGCCCGCGGGTAGCCCCGATGACGGCGGCCTTCGAGGCCGTGTAGTGCAGGCCGTTCGGCATGCCGTAGGTCGCCGCGAGCGAACTGACATTGACGATCGAGCCGGATCTCTGCTCCTTCATTGCCGGGGCGACCGCCTTGCAGCATTGCCAGATACCCTTGACGTTCACGGCCATGGTCCGGTCCCACTCGTCTTCGTCCAGTTTCTCGAACGGCACGAAATGCAGGCTGCCGTAGAGCGCGGCATTGTTGACGAGAACGTCGATCCGGCCGAAGCGCTCGATCACCGCGCGCGCCATCGCGGTCGTGCTGGCCGCACTCGTGACGTCGGTCCTGGTGGCGAGGCCGGCCGCGCCCTCGCCTTCCACGATGGCGAGTGTTGCGGCGCAATCGCGGAGGTCGTTGACCGCGACATTGGCGCCGCGGCGCGCGAACTGCCGCGCGGATTCCTGGCCAAGCCCGCGGGCGGCGCCGGTGATGACTACGGTTTTCCCTTTGAAATTCATAGATATCCCTGCCGGAATGCGCCTACCGGGCGGCTTCGTCGGTTACAATACCTCAAACGCCCGGGAATGAGCTCGTGCAGAACGTTTTCAACCGCCCGGAATGGCACGTCGCCATCGCGGGCCTGATTTCATCCGATACCGATAACGCGCTGTGCGCGGCCCTGGCCGATCTCGTCGGCCGCGCCGTGCAGCACGAGGGTACGTGCATCATGGCCTTCCATAAGGACGCGCGCCCGGACGTGCTGCATCACACCCTGGATCCGGCAGGCGAAAAGCACTATCTCGATCGTTACCTCGCCGGCCCCTACCTGCTGGACCCGCTCTACCAGCTTGCGCTGCGCGAACGCAAGGCGAGTCTCTGCCGGTTTCGCGACGAGCTGCCGGACCGCTTCCGTTCCAGTGAATACTACCGGCAATATTGCGAGCGCACGCACCTTTTGGATGAGATGGATTTCCTTGCCGATGTTGCGCCCGGGACCACGCTGGTGCTGGTGGTCGGCCGCCGCGATCGCATGTTCACAAAGGCGGAGCTGCAGCGCCTCGAGCTGATCGAACCGACCGTGCAATCGGCCATGCAGCGCATCTGGGAGCTGTGGCAGTCGCGCACCGGCGGTAATGCTGACGGCGATGCCGTGCACCGGGAGCTCACGCGCTGTTTCGAGCGCTTCGGCGAATCGGTGCTGACCGAGCGCGAGCGGCAGGTGAGCCAGCTCCTGCTGCGCGGACACTCGTCGAAGTCCATTGCACGGGAACTCGACATCGCACCGGGCACGGTGATGGTGCACAAGCGGAACCTGTTCGGCAAACTGAACATAAGCTCGCAATACGAGCTATTCTCCCTCTTGATCGACGAGCTCGGCCGGGACTGACTTTTCCCTTGTTTCGGTAGCATCCGGGCCCCTGCAAGGCACTGAAGCACCCGTACCGCGGCCATACCTTCCGTATGGTATTCAGCCGGGCGACGGCCGCGCCGACAATGCACAATTGCCGCCATCAAGGAACCTGCCTTTGACGATCGACTTCGATTTTGCCCTCGGCGATGACATCGACATGCTGCGGGAAACGGTGCAGGCGTTTGCCGAGGATCGCATTGCACCGCGCGCCGCGGAAATCGACCGCAGTAACCAGTTCCCGCGGGACCTGTGGCCGGAGCTCGGCGAGCTCGGCCTGCTCGGCATTACCGTCGAGGAGGAACTCGGCGGCACCGGGCTCAGCTATCTTGCGCACGTCGTTGCGATGGAGGAAATCAGCCGGGCCTCGGCCTCCGTCGGCCTGTCCTACGGCGCGCACTCCAATCTCTGCGTCAACCAGATCCGCCGCTGGGGCACGGACGAGCAGAAGCGGCGCTACCTGCCGAAGCTGATTTCCGGCGCGCACGTGGGCGCGCTTGCCATGAGCGAGACCGGAGCCGGTTCGGACGTCATGAGCATGTCGACCCACGCGGAGCGCCGCGGGGACGACTGGATCCTGAACGGCAGCAAGATGTGGATCACCAACGCCCCGCAGGCGGATGTGATCGTGGTGTACGCGAACACCGGGGGCGAGAGTGACGAGCCGCGCCTCAGCGCGTTCCTCCTCGAGCCCGGCATGCCCGGCTACTCCACCGCGCAGAAGCTCGACAAGCTCGGCATGCGCGGGTCGGACACGGGCGAGATCGTGCT
>CAZSKQ010000136.1:1999-8370 GCA_964607425.1 uncultured Woeseiaceae bacterium | reverse complement strand
AGCAAGAGGAGCCTGTCGGACACTAGCGCCCCCTCGCGGCCGCCCCCCGACAAAATGGTGATGTAGCTCAGCTGGTTAGAGCGACGGACTCATAACCCGTAGGTCGGTGGTTCAAGTCCACCCATCACCACCAATTCTTCCGGGGGCGGTGCAGCCCGAACGCGATCGGTTGACGTGCGCTTGTAAATTCCCGAGAGTTCCTGCACCGTCCATGCTTCCGCGGAAGCGCGGCGCGCGAAGTACTCGTCAGTCGTCTCCACGTCATCGTCCGTGATGTCCTCCGGCCGGTAGCCGCAAGCCGGCACCGCCCGCCCGTCGGCAGTCCGGAAGAACCAGCGGCCGCGGTAATCCTTGTCGATCGTGAACTTACCCTCGTGGTGCAGCGCGTGATGTTTTGTGCAGAGCAGCAGCGTGTTCGCAAGGCTCGTCTCGCCGCCTGCCGCCCAATGCACGCAGTGATGCGCCTCGAGGTAGCGCCGGCGCCCGCACCCGGGAAAGCGGCAGCCCCTGTCCCGCGCCCACAAGGCTCGCCGGAGCGCCTTCGGCACGACCCGGGTCTTGCGCCCGACGCTTAAGGGATTGCCGTCTTTCTCGACCAGCACGACCAAATCACTGTCACAGGCGATCCGGCGCACGGTCTCGATCGGCAACCCTGAGCGAGCGCCCGCGCTTCCGCGGAGGGCCGCCTCGTCCACGTGCACCGTCACCTGGTAGTGATCCGGCGTGCCGGCAGCGTCTTTGCTCCCCCCGGAGAGATAGTCCTTCGCCACCGCCACCAGGGCGTCGGCCCGCTGCGCCGTCCAGCTTTCCTCCCGGAACTCGGGACCTTCCATCGCTTCCGTTTCCATGGCCTTGTCCAGCGCCTTGTCCACCAGCTCCCCGGTTTCCAGCGGCAGCTCCACGGTGAGCACCAGCATCCCGCGCGCCTCGTCCCGCCGCACCCACACGCCCCGCAGCGCGTGCGCCCGCGCGGCATCGTCGGTCGAGGCCACCGTGCCGCAGCGCAGCTCCCGGCAGCGCTCCTCGACCCGCGCCGCCGTGGTCTTTAAAGCAAACGCAAGCAACTCCTCCTCGTTCTCCGGCGTCGCCACCCGGGTCAGCGCCCGCACCTTGGAATAGGAGAGCCGCCCCTTGGCAAAGGCCATCGCAATCCCGGGCAGGGTCTTGATTGCGTGCGCCACCCGGACCTTTTCCCGCGCCGCGCTTCGCGAGATGTCGCAACGGTAATGCAGCCAGTCCGCGCAGCTCTCGCAGCCCCACTTGAGCCAGCCGGAGCGCTCGTCGAAGCGGCGGATGAGCACGAGGAAGTCGTGCGTGGCGGCATTGATGCGGGCGGCGAGGTTGACGATGGCACGGTCGAGCTCGTCGATGGAGGCGTGGCGGTTGGTGCAGGCACGGGCGCTGGCGTTCATCGCGGTGCTCCCCTCTTGAACATGACAGCTGTCATTATATCCAGCCATGGAACACCAAACGATTGTAAATATCAGGCTTTCATGCAGTTTTTCTCGACGGGGAGCCCCCTCCGTCAATCACCCAAGGCGGCCGCACCCCCGCCCGAGGCGTCGATCAGCCCCATCCGCAACAAGCTCCCGCCCAGCCCGAGAAAGTAAAGATAGCCCCGCAACTCTCCGAACCGCCGGACTCGTTCCTCGAAGGTCCCTTCCTCGAACTGCAGCAGCGCCGCGAGCCCGCGTTTTGCCCCGACGTCCCCGGGCGGAAACACGTCGAGGCGGCCGAAACCACGGAGCAGCACGAGCGCGGCGCTCCACGGACCGATTCCCGGCAACTGCACGAGGCGGCGCAGCGCGTCCTCCGTTGACAGGCCGGCGATTTCCGCGGCATCGAGGCGGCCCGAGGCGATCGCCCGCCCGATCTGGCGCAGGGTGTCGACCTTGCGCCCGCTCAGGCCGCAGGCGCGCAACGCGGCGGGACGCGCGTCGGCGATCGCGCAGCCCTCCGGCGGCGCATGGAAAAGACGCCCGCGATACTCCAGCGATTCTCCGAAACGCTCCACCAGCCGGCCGATGATCGCGGTGCCGGCGTCGAGGCTGAGCTGCTGGAAGGGAATTACGTTCAGGAACGTTTCAAACAGCCCGCCGAAGCGCGGCGGCCGCATGCCGCGCAGGGAGCTCGCCACCTTCCGTAATCCGGGCTCCGACCGGGCCGCCCGTTGCAGGGGCGACGGGTCGACGTCGAGGCCGAGAATCGCGCGGAGCTTGTCAGCGATCTCCCGGGAAGGCGCACTCCGTCCTCGCAGCAATGCGGGAGACGAGGCGGCGAGACAGGTAAGAAGCAAACGTGGCCTCGCCACGCTGCCGCGGTTCGTTACCGCGGCGAGCACATGGCCGTTCTTCACGGGAAATACGCGCAGATAACGGCCGTTGTCCCACACGTCTACGCGATTGGCAGGCCGCCGCTGCAGCACGCGCACCGTGGCCTGCAGATGAAACGGCGCGGGCGTGGTCAGGTCCGGATCGATACGGGGTCGTTCTGGCAATTTTCCCTCGACTACACTCCAAGAGGGGTGGATCGCCCGATCCGCTCCTTCCGTACATGACTCACCGGGACGGAGGCACACTACACCATGACTCTACGCGTCGCCATCAATGGCCTGGGAAGAATAGGCCGTGCAATCCTGAAGCTAATCGAGGACGAGCCGGCTTTCGAGCTCGTTGCCGTCAACGACCTGGTCGAGGCCGGGAACCTGGCCTACCTGCTGAGGTTCGACACCGTGTACGGTCGCTACTCGAAGCCGGTGGCGGTCGACGGCGGCGATCTCGTGGTTGGCGAGCGGAAGATCCGCACGCTGCACAGCCGCGATCCGGCGGAACTGCCCTGGCGGGAACTCGGCGTGGACGTGGTGTTCGAGTGCACCGGTGCGCTGACCCGGCTCGAGGATCTCGAGAAGCACGCCCGCGCGGGCGCGAAGTTCGTGCTGCTATCCGCGCCTTCGAAAGGGGGCGAGGTCGAGACCGTGGTGCATCGCGTGAACACCCGCAGCGGTGAGAGCAACATCATCTCCTGCGCAAGCTGCACGACCAACTGCATTACCCCGGTCGTCGAGATCGTCGGCAGGCGCATTGGCCTTACGAAAGCGATCATGACGACCGTGCACGCGTACACCTCCAGCCAGGCGCTCATCGACGGGCCCAGCCGGCAGTTTCGCCGTGGCCGGGCGGCCGGCGCCAACCTCGTGCCGGCCAGCACGGGCGCGGCGAAAGCGACGTCCCTGGCGCTGCCGGAGTACGAAGGCTTGTTCGACGGCGTCGCGATACGGGCCCCCATACCGGTGGGCTCGATCGCGGATATCACCTTCATCACGGCGCGGGACACGTCGGTAGACGAAGTGAACGGCATCTTCACGGAAGAAGCGGACAGCGAGCGCTATGCCGGCGTTCTCGGCGTGTCGCGCGACCCGCTGGTGTCCTCGGACATCGTCGGCGATCCGCGCGCCTCCATCGTCGACCTCGACCTCACCCGGGTGGTCGACGGGGACCTGGTCAAGATCATGAGCTGGTACGACAACGAATGGGGCTACGCGAACCAGTTGCTCCGCGAGGCGCGGTTGCTGGCGGCCTGAGGGGGCGGCGGAGCGAAACAAGGGCTCGGCGGCTTCCGCGAGTGCCGGCTACAATTGGCCGACCAATAGCAGGAGCAGGCCATGCCCCTACTCGAAGGCCGCACAGTCCTCATCACCGGCGCTTCCCGAGGTATCGGGGCCGCCACGGCAAAAGCTGCTCTCGACGAAGGCGCAACCGTGATCGGCAGCTATCGTCAAGGTCCCGGCGCGCTCGACGAGCTCAAAAACGTATACGGCACTGCGCGCGTGAGCGCGCTGCAAAGCGATCTCACGTTACCCCGAGCCGGTGCCACCCTCTGGCGCGCCGCGCTGGCCCGGGCCGGCCGCATCGACGCGCTCGTCAACAATGCCGGCATCGCACCCGCGAGCCGCCTCGAGGACGACGACGAAACCTGGTACCGCGACTGGGCGGACGTGCTGGCCGTCAACACGCAGGCTGTGGCCGACCTCTGCCGCGAGGCCGTGTGCCGATTCGCGCAATCGGACGGCGGGCACATCGTCAATGTCGCCAGCCGCGCGGCCTTTCGCGGCGACACCATCGACGGCCTGCATTACGCCGCGAGCAAGGGCGCGGTCGTGGCATTGACCCGGTCCATCGCGCGCGGCTACGCGAAAGCGGGCATCCTCGCATTCATCGTGGCGCCCGGCTGGGTCAAGACCGACATGGCGTCGGTCATCTACGAGCCGGGCCACGCCGGCTACGAATCCGCGCTCACCGAAATCCCGATGGGCGACGCGGCACCGCCGGAGCAGGTAGCCAACCTGATCGTATTCCTGCTCTCGGGCAAGGTGGATCACGCCACCGGGGGGACCTTCGACATCAACGGCGCGAGCTACGTGCGCTAAGCGTCGCTAAAACGGCTGGCGCTCCGCCATCGCCCGATCGATCGCCGCTGCCGCCGAAATAAGCGCCAGGTGCGTGAATGCCTGCGGGAAATTCCCGAGGTGTTTGGCGTCGAAGCCGAGCTCCTCGGCGTACAGCCCCACGTGGTTGGAATAGCCCGTCATCTTCTCGAACAGGAGGCGCGCCTTATCCACCTGGCAGGAGCGTGCGAGGCACTCGCAATACCAGAACGAGCACATCGTGAAGCTTCCTTCCTCCGAGCCGTCGAGCCCTTCGAAGTCGATCGCTTCATCGTCGTAGCGGTGTACGAACGCATCGACCACGAGCTGCTGCTCGACTGCTTCCAACGTCGAGAGCCAGCGCGGGTCGATGGGCGATATGAACTTGACCATCGGCATCAGGAGCACCGACGCGTCGACATTATCGGCGCCGCGAAACTGGACGAACGTCTGCAGCTTCTCGTTCCAGAATTCCTGGTGGATGGACTGGAAAATCCGGTCGCGGACGCTGCGCCACTGCTCCACAGGTGCCGGGAAGGACCCGAGCTCGGAAAGCTTCAGCGCGCGGTCCAGTGCGACCCAGCACATGAGCCTCGAGTGCAGGAAATGCTTGACGCCGCCCCGCATCTCCCAGATCCCCTCGTCCGGGCGCTCCCAGTTGCGGCACACGTATTCGATAGTCTGTTTTAGCTGCTGCCAGCCGCTGTAGGACATGGGCGAGCTGTACTTGTGCGCAAGATAGATGCTGTCGATCAGCTCACCGTAGATATCCAGTTGCAATTGCGTGTTCGCGGCATTGCCGATCCGCACCGGCCGGCTGCCCTTGTAGCCTTCGAGGTGCTCCAGCACCTGTTCCTCGAGGTCGTCGCCGCCGTCCAACCGGTACAAAACGTTCAGGGAACCGTCGGCAGCGCTGTGCTCGTAACGGTCCGAAATCCAGTGGATGTAACGTGACGCTTCGTCGCGAAAGCCGAGCTTCAGGAGCGCGTGCACGGTAAACGCCGAGTCGCGGATCCAGCAGTAACGGTAGTCCCAGTTTCGCGCTCCGCCGATCGCTTCTGGCAGGCTGAAGGTAGGCGATGCCACCATCGAACCGTGGCGCCGCGAGATCAGCAACTTGAGCGCAAGTGCGGATCGCTTGACGAGATTCTGCGCGAATCCCTTGTATTCCGTTTTGGCAATCCATTCCCGCCAGAACTGCGACGTTTCCTGCAGGACGTCGTCCGCCGCCTCCAGCGCGAGCGGCACCTCGGCCACGTCGTCGCAATGATAAGTAAACGTGACCTGCTCCTTCTCCTGCAGCTTGAAGCGGCAGGAGGCACCGTCGTCCTCGATGCTCATTTCCAGCTCGCTGTAAAGCCGCGACGGGGAGACGGTTGACTCGCTGCATTCAAACCGCACCGAGTACCTGTCACGGTCCTGCACGGCGCGTGTCTCCGCGCGGGCATAATCGAAAGCCGGGAAGCACTGCATGACGACATTGCAGTCGCCGTGGACCGACTTGACGATGCGCACGAGCTGGCGCCGGCTCGAAGTCCAGGTAAGCGGCATGAAGTCGATGAGCTCGAGGATGCCTTTTTTCGACAGGAAACGGGTGACGAGGACGTTCGTGTCCGGCAAATACATCTGGCTCTCGGTCCAGTTGTTCGATTCCGGACGGATCTGGAAGTAACCGCCCTTGTCCTTGTCGAGCAGCCGTGCGAACACGGACGGCGAATCGAAATCCGGGTAGCAGTAGAAGTCGACGGAGCCGTTGTGGCCGATCAGGGCGACGGTGTCGAGATTGCCCACGACCCCGTAGCTCTCGATCGGCGGATAATCCGCCTTCACGCATTGTTCCCGCATAGCAAAACCTGCTGAAGCGTTGAGGACCTGCCCTGTAGGAGCCCGCCATGCGGGCGACCGGCCATTGCTACCTTGTAGGAGCCCGCCCTGCGGGCGACCGGTC
>CAZSKQ010000136.1:0-1899 GCA_964607425.1 uncultured Woeseiaceae bacterium | reverse complement strand
TGCGGGCGACCGGCCATTGCTACCTTGTAGGAGCCCGCCCTGCGGGCGACCGGTCGTTTGCTGCCCTGTAGGAGCCCGCCATGCGGGCGATTCGGCGATTGCTGCCGGCGCGAGCGAAAACAGAAGCAAGAGCGCCTCTTTTACAGCCAGTCTAACACGCAACCCGTCTATGCTATAAACCCCGCACGATCCAAAACCAATAACAGGGGAACGTCATGCCTCGCCGCCACCATCGCCGCACCGGACTCGTTACCCTGCTAGGCGTTGCCGCCGCGGCATGGCTATCCACCGCCGCCTTCGCGCAAGCCGGTCCCGATCCCATTCCGCGCCGCGACGAGGGCGAGGGACCCTGGCAACGGCTGATCCTGCGCGGCGTGAACCTGGTCGACGGCACCGGCGCGCCGGCGCGCGGGCCGATGGACATCGTGATCGAGGACGATCGCATTGCGGGAATCTACAGCGTGGGTGCGCCGCGGCTCGCTATCGATCCCGACGATCGTCCGCCGCTCGAGGGCGGCCACGAGATCGATCTTACCGGCATGTACGTGCTGCCGGGCTTCATCGATACGCACCTGCACATCCACCACATGGGCTCGGGCCAGGAGGTGCCGTCGGGGTACGTGCTGAAGCTGTGGCTCGCGCATGGCGTGACGTCCGGGCGCACCGTCGGCTATGACGGCACGATGGCCGAGGAGATGGCCATCAAGGAGCTGCTCGATGCGAACGAGATTACCGGTCCGCGCATTCACATTTACCCGTTCTTCAACTCGGAGGAAGCAGGCCCTGTCAACACGCCCGACGAGGCGCGCGCGCGCATCCGGGCAATCGAGCGCGCCGGCGCGGCCGGCGTCAAGTTCATCGCCGCGCCCGAGGCGATCCTGTGGGCGGCGCTGGACGAGGCCTCGAAACTGGGGCTCAACTCGACGATGCACCACGCGCAGCTTTCCGTCACCCAGGCGAACGTCCTCACGACCTCCGCCCACGGCCTGAGATCGATGGAGCACTGGTACGGTTTGCCCGAGGCGATGTTCACCGACCGGCGCATCCAGCATTACCCGGCCGATTACAACTACAACGACGAGCAGCATCGCTTCGCTGAGGCCGGGCGCCTGTGGGCCCAGGCGGCGGAGCCCGGCTCGAAGCGCTGGAACGAGGTGATGGAGACGCTGCTCGAGCGCGACTTCGCGTTGTCGCCGACATTCACGTCCTACGTGGCCAGCCGCGACTTCATGCGCACGAGCCGCGCGCCCTGGCACGAGGTCTACACGCTGCCGAGCCTGTGGGACTGGTTCCGGGCGAACCGGGATTCCCACGGCTCCTACTGGTTCGACTGGACGATCGAGGAGGAGATCGACTGGAAGGAGAACTTCCGCCTGTGGATGCGTTTCGTGAACGAGTACAAGAACCGGGGCGGGCGCGTTACCACCGGCTCCGACTCGGGCTACATCTACAACCTGTACGGCTTCAGTTACATCACCGAGCTCGCGCTGCTGCGGGAAGCCGGCTTTTCGCCGCTGGAGGTCATCCACTCCGCGACGCTGCAAGGCGCGCGCCAGCTCGGCATAGACGGCGACGTCGGCTCGATCCAGGTAGGCAAGAAGGCGGACCTGGTGGTGGTCGCGGAGAACCCGCTCGCGAACCTGTACGTCCTGCGCGGCACCGGCGTGCTGCGGCTGAACGACGAGACGGGCAAGGTCGAACGCGTCGGCGGCATCCGTTACACGATCAAGGACGGCATCGTCTACGACGCGCAGGCATTGCTCGAGGAAATCGCGGCAATGGTGCAGGAAGAAAAGGACCGCCTGGGCATTGGTCCAGGGCTTATGCCGATTGCCAACGCCGTGCTGAAACCCTGACGCGCCTTTAGCCCGGTCTAGTCGCCCGCATGGCGGGCTCCTA
>CAZSKQ010000135.1:0-8398 GCA_964607425.1 uncultured Woeseiaceae bacterium | reverse complement strand
AAAACCTGGCCACCGGCGAAGATCACGGCGCGGCCGACACGAAGCTCATCCACGCGGCCTATGAAATCGCCCCCGGAGGCAACTGGGACACCATCCTGCGCTACTACCACGGCGAGTCCGACGGTGACGGGCCGGCATCGCAGAATTCCGGGCTGTTCAGCAAGGACAGCTTCGATTTCGAAATCGACGAGCCGGGCTTCTACGACGCCGAGTGGGACATGGCCGTCCTTGAAACGTCGATCGACGTCGGGTTCGGCGACGGCGAGATCGTGAACATCCTGGGCTGGCGGGAGTACAGCAACAAAACGCTCGGCGATATCGATTCGTCCGCGGTGCCCGATGTCCCCGGGTTGCCGCCCTTTTTCTTCCACGCCATGTCGACCACCGACCACCGCCAATGGTCCAACGAGCTGCGTTATTCCGGCAGGTTCGACAATGTTTACCTGACGTCCGGCATCTTCTACCTGGACCAGGACCTCTCGTATTTCGAGCGGCGCCTGGTCCCGATCGCCCCGGATCCCGATACGACCGGCGGCGGTTTCCAGGACATGAGCTCGGTCGGTATCTTCACTCAGGTCGATGTCGAGCTGACGGACGAGATCACCCTGAACCTCGGTGCGCGCTACGACCGGGAGAAGAAGGATGCTGAGATCTCCTCAATTCCCTTCGACCAGTGCGACCTCGGTGTAGGCTGTTCGGGCTTCGACCTGGTCGAGTCCCGTACCTGGAACGCTTTCACGCCGAAGATAGGGCTGCAGCTGTTCCCTGACGAGACGACGCAGATGTACGGCTTCTGGACCAAGGGTTTCCGCAGCGGCGGCTATAACATGCGGCACACGGACCCGCGCGTGCCCAACGAGTCATTCGACCAGGAAGAGCTGACTTCGATCGAAGTGGGTCTCAAAAAGGATTTCGCGGAAGGCCGCATTCGGCTCAACGCGGCCGCCTACTACAACACGATCACCGATATGCAACGCGAGGTGAATTTGCCGGCAGATCCGGATGGCCTGGCCGTCATCCAGCTCATTCGCAACACGGCCGATGCCACGATCACCGGTTTCGACATGGAGCTCAGCGCCGCGCTTACCGACTCGCTGTTCCTGCAGACGAGCCTCGGCTACGTCGACGGCAGCTACGATGAGGTTTTCGCCGACCTGTCGGGCGATCTCGTCATTGACGAGACGGACAAGAACCTCAAGATCCCCCGTCTCGCGCCGTGGTCGTACGGCGCCCAGCTCACGTACCAGGCGGAACTGCCGATCGGCACGCTGACCGTCCAGGGCAGCGGCTATCATCGCGACGATTCTTTCTATACCGACAGCAACGCGGGCAAGCTGCGCGGGGCAGACATGTTCAACGTGAACGTGAGCCTGACGTTCATGGACGACCAGCTCACCCTGTCGGCATTCGGCAAGAACCTGAAGGACGAGGTCACCATCGGAGGCGACACCCAGTTGCCGGCGATCTTCCCGGGCGGCCCGGCGTTCGTCCTTGCTCCTTTCTTCCCTGACCTGGTCGGGGACAACGCGACCTTCTCACCGCTCAACAAGGGCCGCGTCTGGGGCGTCGAGATCCAGTACCGCTACGAGTAGGACCCGGCACCGTGGCGGGCTCCGCCCCGAGCCCGCCACTCTCCACCCCCGGTTAGAGCCCGCCATGCGGGCGACCGGCAAGCAGTCAACAATCGTTCGTGAGGCGCGGGCCGCGCGGGGGCATCGTTACCCCTCGCCGGCCACCTGCACCACCTGCTTCCCGACCTTGTTCCCCTTCAGCATGTCAATGAACGCCGCCGGCGCGTTCGCAAGCCCCTCGACCACGTTCTCCCGGTAATTCAGCTTGCCCCCGGCAAGCCACTGCGCCGCTTTCGCCACGTACTCCTTGCAGGCGTCCGGGTGGTCCGTGACGATGAATCCGCGGATGGTCAGCCGCTTCCCGATTACGCTCATCATGCCGCGCGGACCGGGCTCGGCGCGTTCGTCGTTGTAGTTCGCCACCATGCCGCACAAGGCGATACGCCCGTACGGGCGCATGTTCCAGAGGGCGGCCTCGAAGATATCGCCGCCCACGTTTTCGAAGTTCACGTCGATGCCCTTCGGGCAGACTTCGGCGATGCTTTTCGGGAGCGACACGCTGCTGCGATAGTTGAAGCCCGCATCGAAGCCGAACTCGCTTTTCATCAAGGCCACTTTTTCGTCGGACCCCGCGCAGCCGGCGACCCGGCAACCGTGCAGTTTTGCGAGCTGCCCGGCGATGCTGCCCACCGCACCCGAACCCGCCGACACGAACACTGTCTCTCCCTTGCGAACCTTGCCGATCTCGAACAAGCCGACCCAGGCGGTCATGCCGGGCATGCCGAGGATCCCGAGGTGGTATGACCGCGGTGCGTCGACCGCCGGCAGCTTGTAGATGCCCTGGCCGTTGGACAGCGAATACTCCTCCCAGCCGAGCATGCCGTTGATCCAGTCGCCGGCGGCGAAGGCGGGATTGCGGCTTTCCACGACCTCTGCGATGACGCCTCCCTGCAGAACCTCGCCTAGCTGGAACGGCGGCACGTAGGATTTCGTGTCGTTCATGCGGCCGCGCATGTAGGGGTCGAGCGAGAGATAGACATTGCGCAGCAGCAGGTGGCCGTCCGGCACCTCCGGTACCGGTGCCTGCGTCAGCTCGAAATTCGTTTCGGTCACCCAGCCGGAGGGCCGCGAGGCGAGCCGGACCTGTCGGTTCGTCGCCGTCGTCATCTAAAGCGTCCGGTTCTGCAGCGCGAGCAGCGCTTCGGAGGGTTGGACGTTCTCCTGGACGCGGTCGTCGGCCTGCAGTACGCCGAACGTCGATGCCAGCGGCAGGATGCCGGCCCATACCGGGATTTCGTAATCCTCCGGCTCGTCGTCCGGCACGCCGGTGGCGATCTTGGCGGACGCCGTGTCTATCGTCATCGCAATCACTCCCGTCATCTTCACTTCGCGTGCCAGCGGATCGCGCAGCTCGCGCCAGCGTCCCGGCATCGTGTGCTCGCTGATGATACGCATGGCGTGCAGCTTTTCTTCGGTGTTTTCCAGCAGGCGCGGTGTTCCGAAGACCGTTACCGAGCGGTAGTTCATCGAGGAGTTGAAGGACGAGCGCGCCAGCACGATCGCATCGACCAGGGTCACGTTGAGGCAGGCCGTCGGGCTTTCTTCCAGCAGTCGTATGACGCGTGCCTTGCGCGCGCCGTGCAGGTAAACGGTGTCGTCCTCCAGGCCGTAGATCATGGGTACGACGACGGGCAGGCCGTCCTGCACGAACCCGACCTGCGCGACCAGGCCGGACCGCAATATCGTGGCAATCGTCTCGCGATCGTAGCTCGCCTTGCGCGCCAGTTGGCGGACCTTGTTGCGGGAAGTAGTCGGGTAGGTTTTGCTCACCGTCTGCACCTTTCTACCGTGGTTCCGAGGCGTCATGCTATACAAGATGGTGTAGCATTCCGAGCAGTTACGGCTGGGGATGCATTAATGCCGCTCGACCGACCCAAACTGCTACGCCTGTGCGCCCGCGGCGCGCCGGGGGCGCGCCAGCTCCATCCGTCGGCTGCCCCCGCGGTCATGAGGCGTGGTCCGTCTTGCGGTCGCCGCCGCGGCCTTTCCGCCCTGGGCCTGCTGGGCATGGGCGCCGTGCTCGCTGCTTGCGCATCGTCGCCGGCCGCCCGCCTGCCCTATCCGGCTTTCGTCCAGGCCGATGAGCTGGAACCGGTGTTCACCGCGGCCCTGCCGGGCACCCGCGCGCAGCCGCTGCTCGTGGATGGCCAGCACGGGCGGGCGAGCCTGCTGCTCGCGCTGCCGCCGGACTGGAGCTGGAACGCGGGCGGCGCGCCCGGCAAGTCGGTCGAGATCTACGTGCTGGAAGGCGAGATCCGGCTGGGCGAGTTTTCACTGCAGCCGGGCAACTATGCCTACCTTCCGCCAGGCTCGACCAGGCTGCCGATGAGTACGGATCGCGGGGCGCGGCTCCTCTATTTCCTCGACGACGCCGACCGCCAGGCAGTGATTCGCACGCCGCTGTTCACCAGCCGCGAAGTCGTGCCGTGGCAGCCGGTGCCCGAGGCTGGCGACGATGCGGTGCAGCACAAGGTGCTGCGGTCGGATCCCGGCAGCGGTGCCATGACGGCGCTGGTGTCGTTCGCGCCGGGAGCGCGCGGGCAATGGCACGCCTCGTCGGTGCCGACGGAGGGCTTCCTCCTCTCCGGCGACTTTCGCGTGAGCGTCTGCCTGCAGGGCGAGGCGCTGGACGGCCAATATGCGCCGGGCGGCTATTTCCGTCGTCCGCCGGGCACGGTGATCGAGACCGGGACCGAAGGGGGCGCCGTGTGGCTCATTCGACAGCCGGCGCGCGCTGCCCTGACGTCTTACGATGCCTGCGCGGCCACCGGTGCGCCGCCGCCGGAGGATGCAAACTCAGCCACTAGTTGACGAAGCGGGTGATGCCGGCGCCCAGCTTCATGAGCTTCTGCAGCGTCGATGTCGGAACGGCCTGGATCTTCTCGTACCATTCGCTCGTCGTCTCGACGAAGTGCAGCATGTTCCGGATGCGCTCCTTGGTGACCTCGTCGGTCTCGTCATCCTGCCGGGACACGTCCTCGGCGCATTTGCGCAGCATCGAGAGCGTGGGGTTCAGCTCGCGCTGCTTGCGCTGCGCGATGATGACCCGAAACAGCTCCCAGACGTCATGCAGGGATTCGAAATAGTCCCGCCGGTCGCCGAGAACGTGCGTCATCTTCACGAGGCCGTAGCTCTGCAGCTCGCGGATACTGGTGCTGACGTTCGAGCGGGCCACTGACAGGAGTTCCACGATCTCGTCGGCCCGCAGAGGCCGCGGCGACAAGTAGAGAAGCGCCTGGATCTGGGCCACCGTCCGGTTGGTCCCCCACCGGGTCCCCATCTCCCCCCAATGCAGCACGTAGCGCTCGACCGCCGGCGTCAGCTTCATATCCTTCACTCATTTCTGTCCCAACCGAAATCTAAGACCCCCCGCCCCCCGAGTCAAGCTCGCCGGGGGTCGGACCAACGCAAGTCCTTGAGTGTACGTAGGAAAATACGAAAATAAGGCTGCCTGCGGCCCTTAATCGCCTATTTCGGGCGTGAAAACGCAAGCCACGCCGAGAGAAGGCGGTGTTTTCAGCCGCAAAATGGGGCAATTAAGGGAAGAAGCCGCCTCATTTAGGGCCTTAATTTTAATGTGATCAGCTACTTACGTTGGTCCGACCCCAATCAGGAGGGCGCGGCGGGGGGCGGGCCAGCCTTCGATGGTGCGGGCGGGGTCTGTGGGGAGGAGGGCTTCCGCCAGGGATTCGAAGGGCATCCAGGGGGTGCGGCGTTGTTCGGCGGTGGTGGTGGTGGACACGTCGGCGGTGCGGACACGGGTGAAGCCCGCGTCACGTACCCAGCGCTCCAGCATGGGCAGCGTCGGCAGCAGCCAGACGTTGCGCATGCGGGCGTAGCGGCCATCGAGGGCGAGTGCCGCCGGCTCGTCGCCCGGCAGGACCAGGGCTTCCAGCACCAGTTCGCCGCCCGGGCGTAGCGCCTCGCGCAGCCGGCGCAGGTGTGCTTCGGGTGAGCGCTGGTGATAGAGCACTCCCATGGAAAAGACCGTGTCGAACCCGCGTCTTTGCGGCGGCAGCTCTTCCAGGCGCAGCGGCAGCAGGTGCACCGGCTCCGGCCGAAGCCAGTGGGACACGGCGCAAAACTGCACGCAATGGAGGAGGGTGGGATCGACACCGACGACCAGCCGCGCGCCCGCAAGTCGCATCCGCAGCGCGTAATAGCCGTTGCCGCAGCCCACGTCGAGCACGGTGCGGTCGTTGAGCGGCGATATGACGTCGATGAGCCGGTTCCACTTGAAGTCCGAACGCCACTCGCTGTCGATCGCAATGCCGCCGACCCTGAACGGTCCCTTGCGCCACGGCGCGAGGCGCAGCAGCAGCTGCCGCGCGCGCTCCTTGTCCTCCCCGGCGAGTTCCGCCCCGGCCGCGACCGCCGGGCCTTCCAGCCGCGCCGCGGTCCGCTCACCGCCCGGCAGGCCCTGCAATATCGACCGCCATTCCGGCCATTTGCCATGAGCGCTGTCGGCGGTCTTCGCGCGCACCAGGCCTTCGACCTCGCGCCACGACCCGAGGCCTGCCGCCACGAGGTCGCCCTCCAGTGCCTCGTAGTCCAGCACGGCTAGCGCAAGGCAACGATCGAGACGAAGTTGAAGTATCGCAGCCACACGCCGCTGTGCCGGAACCCGGCGGCCGCCAGCCGCTCGCGGTGCGCCTCCACCGTCTCCGGAACCAGGACGTTCTCGATTGCCGCCCGCTTGCGGCTGATCTCGAGCTCGCTGTAGGCGTGGTGGCGCTTGAAATCGTGGTGCAGCTCGACCAGGCGCTCTTCCACCGCCGGATCCGCGTCCACCACCTTCTCCGAGAGCACGAACACGCCCCCCGGCAGCAGGCCGCCCGCAATCCGCCCGAGCAGGCCGGCGCGCTCCGCGAGCGGCAGGAACTGCAGGGTGTAGTTCATCACCACCATGGAAGCTTCCGCGATCGCGACATCCCGCACGTCAGCCTCGATCACCTCGATCGCCGGGCCGCCCGGCGCTGCCTCCGCCGCGACCAGCTCGCGGCAGCGCTCCAGCATGGCGGGCGCATTGTCGACAGCGACGACCCGGCAGCCCGGCACCGTTATGCTTCGCTGCATCGCAAGCGCCGCCGCGCCCAGCGAGCAGCCAAGATCGAACGTACAGGTGCCGGGGCGCACCGCGCGCGCCGCCAGCGCGCCGATCGCCCGGATCGTTTCGCCGTAACCCGGAATCGAGCGGCGCAACATATCGGGGAACACGCGGGCCACCGCGGCGTCGAATTGGAACGGGCCGGTGGCGGTCCCGCCGGCAGCGTAAATTTCGTCTCGGGACATGGTCCCCCGGATTGTAAACCGCGCGCTTGCCGAAGCCGTGAGTCGTGTGCCAATCTCCCGCGCATGCTGACGGAGACCTACCAGTCGCTGCACCGGGAACTCGGCATCCCGGCCGACTACGCGGCGGACCGCGGCCTGCCGCACTACCCGGAGGCACGCCACCTGGTCGACGTGGGGCCGAACCTGGTGGGCCGGATACAGCGCCTCGCGCCGGAAGCGGCGGTGAATTGGCGCCGGATGGCCGCGGCGGCGGAGGCCGACGGCATTCGACTGCTGCTGGTGTCGGGATTCCGGAGCTTCGATTACCAGGGCGAGCTCATCCGCAAGAAGCTGGCCAGGGGGCAGGCCATCGCGGAAATCCTGCGCGTCAACGCGGCTCCCGGTTTCAGCCAGCACCACACCGGCCTCGCCGTGGATATCGCGACGCCGGGGAGCCGGCCGCTGACCGAGGAATTCGAGCACTCGGACGCGTTCCGCTGGCTCACGGCGAATGCCGCGGGTTTCGGGTTCTCCATGACTTACCCGAAGGACAACCCCTGGGGCTTCATTTACGAGCCCTGGCACTGGTCGATGTGAGGTGAAGCCTGCCGACCGAGGGCCGCGGGGTGCCACGTTTGCCTGCGGGTGGAATCGCGCGCAATGCGCGCCCCTGCATTTCGGCGGAAATCCCGTCTCGGCCGGCGCCACGGGGCGGAGCGCCGGGGGCGCGACGCCACGGTCGCGCCGCGGAGCCGCGGCAGCCGCGGCAGCCGCGCCGGGTGAGGATTTACGGCTGAATCCGTGTTGACAGTCCGGTATCGGGATTAGACAATAGCCGGCTTGTGTCCGCGGAGGGGTACTCAAGCGGTCAACGAGGGCAGACTGTAAATCTGCTGGCTTAGCCTACGTAGGTTCGAATCCTACCCCCTCCACCAGCACCACGGTGGCAGGTGGAGGCGAGTGCAGCAGGTTCTTTGCCCTATCCTGTTCGACTTCCAAGGGAAGGCACTGATTCGGTTTTTTGCAATCAGACAGTTTGAGCGCCGGGACTGTCCGATTCACTGCGCGTCCGTTGCGGCGCGCGTTGTGCTGGTCACGACCCCGGGAGGTAACCGGGAGCGGCTTGAAGCGCGGGTGTAGTTCAATGGTAGAACCTCAGCCTTCCAAGCTGATGATGTGGGTTCGATTCCCATCACCCGCTCCAATAGCGGCGGGTGCAGCAGGCCAGGAACGCTGGCCCGGATCGCGGCCCACATAGCTCAGGGGTAGAGCACTTCCTTGGTAAGGAAGAGGTCCCCGGTTCAAATCCGGGTGTGGGCTCCAGACACCGGGCGGGAGCCCGGCCAAGGCTTGAAGATCACCAGGAAACGCCACGAGAGATAAGGCAATGTCGAAAGGAAAATTTGAACGCACGAAGCCGCACGTAAACGTTGGCACGATTGGCCACGTTGACCACGGGAAGACGACGCTGACGGCGGCGCTGACGAAGGTGATGG
>CAZSKQ010000134.1:0-8477 GCA_964607425.1 uncultured Woeseiaceae bacterium | reverse complement strand
CTTCGGAAGTCGGCCATCCGCCGGCGAAGTTCGCGGACGTGTTCGCGCGCGCCCGCGCCGCGGGCTTTCTCGCGGTGGCGCACGCCGGCGAGGAAGGGCCGCCGGAGTACGTCCGCGAGGCGCTGGACGAACTGCAGGTGCGGCAAATCGATCACGGGGTGCGCTGTCTCGAGGATCCCGCACTGGCCGAGCGGCTCGCGCGCGAGCAGGTGCCGCTGACCGTCTGCCCGCTGTCCAACGTCAAGCTCAGGGTTTTCGGGAGCCTGGAGCAGCACAACCTGCGGCGGCTGCTGCAAGCCGGGCTGTGCGTCACGGTCAACTCCGATGATCCGGCGTACTTCGGCGGCTACGTCGGGGAGAATTTCCGCCGTGCCGCCGCGGAACTGGACCTGACGGCCGAGGAGGTCGGGGCGCTGGCGCGCAACAGCTTCACGGCGAGTTTTCTCGACGAGGCGGTGAAACGCCGGCACCTGGCGGAGGTCGATACCGTGATGGCGGAGGGGGCATTCGTGCGCTGAGCGCGTCCGAAGGGGCCGCCGGGACGCACGACGGAGACCTGATTCATGCGATACATGCTTTTATGCTGCATTGACGAGAACCACTGGGAAAGCCTCGAGCAGGAGGAACGCGACCGCGTGATGGGCGACTACGGCGCCTGGATCCAGCGGCTCGACAAATCCGGCCGACACGTCGTTTCCGCGCGGTTGGAATCGGTCGCCAACGCGGCGACCTTGCGGCGGAACGGCGGCAAGCCCAGTGTCGTCGACGGCCCGTTCGCCGAGACCAAGGAGCAGGTCGGCGGCTTTCACGTGATCGAGGCCGACAGCAGGGAAGAAGCGCTGGAGATTGCCGGGGGCATTCCGACGCTGCGCGTTGGCGGCACCATCGAGGTGCGCGCGCTGCGGCCGGAACCTCGCTGAAACACGCCCATAAGCAAGAATTATACGCGTTCGCGTATATTGACATTTTATACGCATTTGCGTATAAATCTTTCGATGAGCCAACGTGCGCGCACAGCGCGGCAAATCGGCGCGATCCTGCGCCGCGCCCGCCGCAATGCAAACCTCACGCAAGCCGAGCTCGGCGCCAGGATCGGGCTGCGGCAGGCGACCATATCAAAGCTCGAGGCCGGCGAACCCGCGACGCGGCTCAGCACGCTGATGGATGTGCTGTCGGCCCTCGGGCTCGAGATTGTCATCGACGAGCGGGGCAGGGTCTCGCCGAAGGACCTCGAGGACCTGTTCTGATGGCCAGGAAGTCCGCCCACGCCCCGCTCGATGTCCTGCTCAACGGCCGCAAGGTCGGCCAGTTGAGGCGTGAGACGTCCGGCGCGATCGACTTCCGGTATGACCCGGCATGGCTCACCTGGGAGCACAACTTTCCGGTATCGCTGTCACTGCCGCTGCGCGAGGACCGCTATGTCGGAGATCCGGTGATCGCCGTCTTCGACAATCTCCTGCCCGATAGCGACGGCATCCGCCGCGCACTAGCCGCGCGCCACCATGCGGGCGGCATCGATCCCTACAGCCTGCTGGCGGCTATCGGGCGCGATTGCGCCGGTGCACTGCAGTTCCTGCCTGCCGGAGAGGACCCGGGTGCGGCAGGAGAGATCACAGCCGTACCGATCACCCGGGACGAAATCGCAGAAAGACTTGCGAATCTCGCGACTGCGCCACTCGGCATGGACGATGATCGCGAGTTCCGTATTTCCATCGCGGGCGCGCAGGACAAGGCCGCGTTCCTTTACCTGCAGGATGGTTGGCACGTGCCGCATGGTGCAACTGCCACCACGCACATATTCAAGCCGCAGATCGGCAGGCGCGGAAACTTCGACCTGTCGCAAAGCGTCGAGAATGAACATTTTTGCATGCGCATCCTCTGCGAGCTCGGCATGCCGGTTGCGCAAACCCGGATCATCGATTTCGGCACTCAGCGTACGCTGGTCGTCGAGCGCTTCGATCGACACTGGACGAGAGACGGACGCTTGTTGCGCGTCCCGCAGGAAGATTGCTGCCAGGCGTTTTCTGTTCCGCCCACACGCCGATATCAAAACCAGGGTGGTCCTGGTATTGCGGATATCCTGGAGTTCCTGAAAGGGAGCGACCAGCCGGATACCGATCAGCGCCTGTTTCTGAAGGCGCAGGTCGTATTCTGGCTTCTTGCCGCAACAGACGGTCATGCCAAGAACTTCAGTGTTCACTTGTATCCCGCTGGCGGATTCAGGCTGACGCCGATCTATGACGTGATGTCGGTGCAGCCGCTTTTCGATACGGGCCAGGTTCGCCGCAACGAAATAAAGTTGGCCATGTCGGTCGGCAAGAGCCGTCACTATCGCCTTCACGAGATCATGCCCCGGCACTTCGTCGAAAGTGCCGCCCAGGCCGGCATGCCGGCCACTGAGGTCCAGGCAATATTCGATCAGCTTGCGAGTGACCTGCCCGCGGCGATCGACACTGCCTGCGCCGGTGTGCCGGATGACTTTCCGGATGAGCTTCGCCGGTCGATTGCCGCTGGTGCGCTGCAGCGGCTGGAGCACCTGATGTAAAGCTGAATCGCCAGGCCTGGATGGCCCGGAGATGTGAAGTTGTGACCCCACGCTCAGCCGGGCAGCTCCCGGGTCCATATGATCGTATTTCTACGGCGTCGCAAGAGATGTCCGATATGGCTGCAAGTCGCAAATCGCCGATAAAGGCAAATCCACTACGGCAACCCGGGCAATCGATCCGTGAAGAACAGATAGACCTGCTCTTCGACAGGCTGTTTCCACTCGGGACGATGATAGTGTTGCTGTGGCTGGTTGCCGGCTTCCAATGGGTCTGGTTGCTCAACGGCGTAGAACCCAACCCGGTTTATCTTACCGTCTTTGCGGGCTTGCTTACCCTGTATGGCGGTGTGCGCTCGTATCCTCTGATCCGCAAACTCAAATACCTGAAAACAGGTTACGAAGGCGAACGCGCCGTCGGCGAATACCTGGACAGGCTGCGGGTGTTCGGTTACCGCGTCTATCACGACATTCCGGGTGACGGCGGGAACATCGACCACGTCATCATCTCGACCCGCGGCATCTACACGATCGAAACGAAAACCAGGAGCAAACCGGCGAAAGGCCAGTGCAAGATTGTCTACGACGGTGAAGCCGTATCGATCAACGGAGGCCCTGCCGATTCCGGGCCGATCGTCCAGGCAAAGGCACAGGGCTCGCAGCTCGAACGGCTTTTGAAGGAGATAACCGGACGCCGACTGGAAGTTCGGCCCCTGGTCGTCTACCCGGGTTGGTTCGTTGAGCAGACCGAAGCCGCCAAGGGGTCCAGCGTCTGGGTGCTGTCAGCGAAAGGTCTCTACAAGTGGATTGAGTACGAGCCGGAGACAGTACCGGCGGAAGCCGTCAGGCACGCCGCGAGCCAATTGGGTGCGTTTATACGCAAGCAGAAATAGGGTGCCTGCAGCGCACCCGAAGCCGGTTCGTGACTACAGTCGCGGGGAGCGGTAATGTCCGACGCCGGAGATAACTTCAAGAACTCGATCCAGGACGCGGAGAACCTGCTGCGACATTTCGATTCCCTCAATGACCACCCGCCTCCACCGGAGCTCGAAGTCCTGAAGCGGGCAGGCCTGATCATGGCGATGACGGCGTGGGAAACGTACGTGGAAGATCGCGTTGAGGAAGCCTGTGCCAAGCGCCTGAGTGGCCTTACCGATCAGTCGATCGCCGATCTCGTGCAGTGCAAATTGACAGAGGAGATCAGTCGGCTGAACAACCCGGCCTCGGGTCGGACAATTCAATTGTTCCGTGACTATGCGGACGTCGACCTGGAACAAAGCTGGAATTGGAACAACGTCGACGTTAAGGCAGCCAAAGAGCAGCTTGACAGTTATTTGAAATTGCGCGGCGACATCGTGCATAGGTCGCGCACTCTCTTACCTGGCACCCCTGATGCCCACCCGGTGAAAAAGGAGGACCTGAGAAAGGTGATCAGCTTTCTGAAGAATCTCGTGGAAGCGACCGAGCGAGCGTTAGCGTAGAGCGGTCATTCACTGAATTACGGGCTCTGTCGGCGACTAGCGGACTATGCCGGACGTGGCCGCTTCGAACCGCCGTCCATCCCGCTCGAACGCATGCGCCCACGCCAGCACCTGCGCGTCCTCACCGGTGCCGCTCTCGTCGTACGGGTTCAGCACCTGGCCGGTGTGGCTGCTGGTGCGGTTGCTGCGGTAGTCCTGGCATTACTCGCTGATATCCTCGATTCGCCGCAGAATCAGTGGCAGACGCAACTGGCTTGCAGCGTCGCCAGGCAGGTGCCCTGGCAATGCTGCGACAAACTCCGGATCCCGCAGCAGCGCAGCGAACCGCGCCTCGAGGTGTCCGCGTAATAGTTCTTCGGATTCCTTGATCTCATCGACGACCTCAGGTCGTCCATCCAGAACGGCAACGACATCTTCCATGTCGTGACTCATGACATAGTCACCGGCGCCGCGGCCGTCGAAGGCTGCGAGCTTCGTCGCAAGAAAGTAAGGAGCCGTGACCATGTAGATGCGACGACCTGACGGAAGCGCTGCCTCGGTTGCGGTATCGAGTGCTGGCGGATACCAATCATTGCCAAAGCCGAGGATGTCTGCCCTCGTTGGCATTACGTCGAGGACGATGGCTCCTGCAATCCACCGGCACACTGGTGCATCGGGACTCTGGTCCTCGCGGAAACCCTGCTCACGCAATCGATTCGCGAGGCGGTAGTACTCACCGATTGAGGCGACCTCCGTGATGACGTCAACATCACGAGTCGCCCGGATTGGGGGCGCGGCGGCATCCGTCAGGAGCAGTGCTGTGGCGCACCCCCCGAGAAAGGCCATCTGGTCGGCAAGTGGGCCGAGTTGGGCAACCGCGGCTTCCAGGATCTCGAGATTAGGATTCTGTTGCCGCTGCATGAGCCTCCAGGCGCTTCCTGAGTTCGTCGATCGCGATTTTGCGCTCACGTGCACGTCCGCCGCGGAGTGCATCGAGGATAACCAGGAGCTCGTACAACCTGGAGTCGGCTTTCGCTGCTTTCGGCGCCAATTTGTAGAGCGGACTAAAGGCAACGCCTCTTGTGTCGCCCTCGGGATCGGGCCAGACAGGCGGCGGCTCAGCGGATGGATGAAAATGTCGGAGCAAGGGAGGCGCAGCGTGCAATGTCGGCATTCCCCTTGTCAGCTCACCGCGTTCGGGGACGAAAACGTATTTGACGCCATGGATCAGCAGCTCCTCCAGATTGTGGCTATGAGGTACAACCGTGCCTTCTCTGCGAAAAGCGAGCTGGGCAGCCAGTGCTCGCTTCACGGCGGAGTGGAGCTGCGAGGGGCTCATGCCGAGCTGCACCGCCAGCCAGGCATAGGACCACTGCTGTCCTCCCAGAGCGACCAGCTTCAGCATGACCAGCACGTCTTGCGGCTTGAGTATCACGTCCATTCTCTATTCTAGATTCTAGAATATAGAATAGACCCGCTGCCTCCTCAGAGCAATAGCCGCATTAGGGCCAGCCAATGATCCGAACACCCGTTCCACTGGGCGGTCGGCCTGTTACAACCCTTGTAACCGCATACCTCCGGCCCGAGTTTCCGCACTTGGCCGTCCGGCTGCTGGTGCCGTCGCCGCGGTAGGCGAAGTCCCGCGCCAGGCAGGCGGAGGCGGCCAGCGTTCGTGGAGGAACGGCACTTATCGCGATGAGGCCGGCGAGTCGGGCGAGGGCGTCGCGGCGGGTCAGGGGCATAGAAGAATCCGTGGGTTGGTTACGGGTGCTCGCGCGGTCGGCGGATCGAGATCATCCGCGGGAACTCTTCCCGCCGAGCGGCTGTTGAGCGCCGAAACGTGCAAGCATCGCCGAGAGCTCTTCGGGGCTGATATAGAAGTGTTCGGAAACGCGTCCCCACAGCATGGCCGTCGGGACGTTGCGGTCGTTGCGCTCCGCCTGCGTTTGTCGGAGCACGTGCAGGACGACTCGCTCCTTGCGGGTGAGTCCGTCGCGGACGTCCGGCAGGGTGTTGTCAGGATCACTCATTTCATGGTCCCAGTGGGTCGCCGCCATGATACGCCAGCCAGCCCGGCGATCGCGCTGCCGCGCTGACGGTTCCCGGTCCTATGGCACGGTCATTGCACACTTGCAGAGACGGTCGCGGGCGATTCGCGGCAATTTTGCATGAATGGAGGACAAGCAATGGTCAATGCATCGCAGATCAAGGAGCACGTCGAGGTCGTCGGATCGGACGGCAAGCACGTCGGCACGGTCGACCACATGGAAGGCACGGACCAGATCAAGCTGACGAGGACCGACGAAGATGCCGGCGGAGAGCATCACTACATTCCGCTTGCCTGGGTGTCCTCCGTCGAGGGTGAACGCGTGAGGCTCGACAAGCCGGCGGCAGAAGCCGAACGGAACTGGAGGACCGCCCCCTGAGGCCGTGAAACGTCGCCCGCCGAACCTGGTGGAGGTCGCCCGGTCGCTTTGAACGAGGATCGGACGGCTCGGCACCCAAGAGCCGCGCCGCGTCGACCACGATCGAACATCAGCCCAGTGACGGTGGCCTGCGGTCTCGCCGCGACGGCGGTATCGGTGCTGTCGGCCGGCTGAACCATTCCCAGCGGATGCGTCGCACGTTGCCATCGACGTCAGGCGCGCCGCGGCCGGCGCGTACGTCGCCTGCCCACGCGCTGCGGGTGTCGATGCTGAAGCGGCAGAGATCCGAACCTGCGGCCGTGCTCCCGTGAACATGCGCGGCCGAGAACGCAATCAGGGAACCCGGCTCGATCAGCACCGGCAACCCAGGCTCGGCGGGTGTCTTCGTGGCGACCGGCAATAACGGATAGTCCTCCCGGTCTCCAAGCATGAGCGCGTCGTAATCCCACTCGCCGCTGTCGTTCTGAATCGGCTCACGGAAAAGGCGCGGCCACAGCAGCATCGTGCGGCCGGCAGCCAACGGATAGAGCGGCAGCCACCAGTTGACCTGGGCCATGATGCCGGAACCCCAGGTGTCCCGATGCGGCGGCAACGGCCGGATGACACGGCCGTGCGTCTCCTTTCTCGCCGGCACGACGCGCAGCTTGATGCGATCGAGCCAGCAGTTCTCCGGCCTGTAGCCGATTGCCGCGAGGCTCTCCCGCCAGCAATGGTCGACCTCTGCATCCTTTTCGATGGCCTTGCGCGCGCGGACCGCCGCCTGCCGGAAGTCCGCCGGCGTCATGTGGGCTTCGGCGCGCGCGGGATCGGCGGTCTCGAAGATCTCCTCCACGAGCGTTCGCGCGCGCCGTGCCAGGCGCTCGATCGGCTCGAGGTCGCGTAAGTGAATCAGCGCGCCGTCGAACAGTGCCCGGCTCAGCCGCTCGGGCGATGTGTCGCGCCGCCACTCATCAAACGGCGGCTTGCTGTCAGATCGCAGGCTTTCCGTCACGACGCTTCCTCGCACATCCGGCCGAACTAAAGCACAAGATCGTCGACTCCGATTGCCTACGTGCGACGAGTTATCGCGCCGATTCGCCAAGCGATGGCAATGAGGCGGCTACCCGGATACAAGCTATCCTTTGCCCAAACGGAGCGGGGAGCACATGGGGATCTCCACCACACCGGCCACGCACGCGATCGTGCTGAGGGGCGTGTGACGGCGAGCATTCGCTATCCGGTCCTGAGCCTGATCTCCAACCGGACCTTCTCGTACTCCTGCAAAAATTTGATGATCTCAAAAAGGTTATCCGCTCTCGGGTTGCCGGAGGGCCCGAGCATGCGGAGCAGGCTTTTGGGACTCTTCCCTGTCCGTGCCGCCAATGCCGGATAGCCGATCGTTGCGTTGACGTAAGTGCCCAGGATCCCGCGTCCGGTGTCGACGTCGCCGGCCATGAGATGCTCGAGCGCTTCCTTCAGGAGCGCGCGGCGAAAGGCCGGATCGCGTTGCGCGCGTGCGCGTACGGTTTCCTTGAAGTTTCGAGTCAGTGCCATCATTTGCCCGTGCGCTGCCGATAGGCTTTCCACCGCCGGCGGGCCTTGGGAATGTCTCGGCGTTGTTCATCCTTGGTTCCGCCGCACAGCAGGACTATCGATCTTATGTAGCGACGCGGCCCGATGCTGCCGAAGTACACTCGATATCCCGGCCCGAAGTCGATCCGCCTTTCCGAAACACCAGCTCCAACCGGAGCCACGTCTCCCAGGTTTCCCGCTTCCATCCGATGCAGCACGGCGATAATTCGTGCTGCCGTGGCCGCGTCCAGTCCGTCCAGCCAGTCGGCGAACGGCGACCGCCCGTCAGCGGTGAGATATTCGAGGATCTCGAGCACGCAAGGTAACGTAAAAGTTACTTAATGGCAATTGAGCGATGCCCTGAGCTTCGAATGCGGTGATCGCATCCGCCAGTCGATAATGTCCATGGAACGTGCCGAAACGTGCCCCGGCTTACCTCCTTAGCCCGGGAATCCACGCCGAATGAGGCGGTTGCGTTACACTTCCGCTACCCGCGGG
>CAZSKQ010000133.1:0-8832 GCA_964607425.1 uncultured Woeseiaceae bacterium | reverse complement strand
GGAAACCGGTTCGCGATCGCGTCGCCGGTGAACTGCGCCACCCACCCTTCCGGGTTGTTGAACAGCCGGATGGCCGTAAACCGCGGCCGCGGACCCATGTCGAACCAGTGCCGCGTGTTGGCCGGCACCGAGATGAGGTCATCCTGCTCGCACAACATCGAGTACACCTTGCCGTCCTTGTGGATGACGAACAGGCCCTGCCCGCGGACGAAGAACCGCACCTCGTCCTCGCTGTGGGTGTGTTCCTCCAGGAACTTGCGGCGAAATGCATCCTTCTCCGGGTGTTCCGGGTGCATGCTCACGACGTCCCAAGTCTGGTAACCGCGCTCTGCCACGAGCCGGTCGATCTCCTCGCGGTAAGCCTCGATGATCGTGTCGTTATCCGCGTCGTCCGCGAACTCGCGATCCGCGCGCCAGCGCTCGAAGCGCACGCCTGCCGCCCCGAGCTCCGCCGCGATGCGCTCGAAATCGGTCGTCCGGACGAGCGGGGCAGCGGGATCGGATGCGGCGTAAACGGTAAGCTGGCTCATGGTCCGGTTGATTCTACTGAATCCACCGGGAAGCGAAAACAGGGGCTGCAGAAGCCCGCATCGCGGGCGATCCCACGCTGCGCGGGGTGCGGCCTCGCCGCAAGGCGGGCTGCTGCAATCAGATCGTTACCTCCGTGAAATCGCGCGCGACCGGGTGATTCCCGGTCCCCACCGGCTCGTCGCGCACCAGCTTGAGCGTCCGCATGCCGGCCGCAGCCGCCGCATCCAGCTCTTCCTCCACGTCCGACAGGAACAGGATCGCGTTCGGCGGCTGCCCGATGCGGCGGGCGATTGCGCGGTAGGAATCCGGATCGCGCTTGTGGCCGATCGCGGTGTCGAAATACCCGTCGATGAGCGGCCTGAGGTCGCCCGCGTCGCTGTGGCCGAACAGGAGCTCCTGGGCCTGCACCGAACCGCTGGAATAAATGTAGATCGCCGCGCCCCGTGCGCGCCAGCGCCGGAAGGCGGGCTCGGTATCCGCGTACACGTGGCCGGTGAAGTCGCCGTTCTCGTAGCCCTGCTTCCAGACGAGTCCCTGCAGCGCTTTCAGCGGCGTCGCCTTGCGGTCCTCGGCGATCCACTTCAGCAGGAGCTGGATCAGCCGTTCGCGGTCGGCTTCCGGCTCGCCTGCCTCGGCGCGGACATCGGCCAGCAATTGCGCGACTTCCGGTTCGCCTTCGCGCTCCCGGATGAAGTCCGGCAGGCGCTTCGCCGCGTAGGGAAACAGCACGCTATGCACGAAGCCGATGGAGCTGGTCGTGCCTTCGATGTCGGCAACGACGGCCTTGATGGCAATCATGCGCCGCCGCCGTGCTGCAACCGCTCCTGCCAGAGGCAGGCGAGCAGGAATTCCAGCCCTTCCAGGTGGCGCCTCGCGCCGTCGAGATCGTCGCCCCAGGCGTAGAGGCCGTGTCCGCGCACGAGGAAGCCGTGCGCTCGCAGGTGCCCGAGCGCGTAACGCTCCCGCACCAGCGCCGCGAGCCTGCCGATGTCCTGGTGGTTGTCCAGCACCGGCAGGACCAGCCGCTCGTCATGCGACGCAACGCCCTCGATCGCCTTCTGCATCTCGTAACCCTCGATCACCAGGTCTTCCCGGCTCGCGCGGGACAGGACGGTCGAGATAACGGAATGGGTGTGCAGCACCGCACCCGCGCGCTCGTCCAGTGCGTAGAGGGCGACGTGCAGCGCCGTTTCCGCGGACGGCCGCAGGCGGCGGTCGACGGGCGCGCCGTCGAGAGTGCAGAGCATCAGACCGTCGGCGGTCAGGAACGCCTTGTCGGTGCCGGAACGCGTGATCAGCAGGTGCTGCCCGGCCACCCGCATGGAGAAGTTGCCGCCGGTAGCGAGACACCATTGCCGGTCGCCGAACAGCCGGCCAACCGCGCACAGCGCCCGCGCTTCGGCCTGGAATTTCGAAACCGTGAGGGGACCGCCGGTCATACCGTACGAGCAATCCGCAGCATCGCCTCCAGGCTCTTCTCGACGTCCTCATCCGTCGTGGCCCAGGATGACACGCTGATGCGCATGGCGACGCGGTCCTGCCACTCGGTGCCGCTGCACCAGCAGGTGCCGTCGTCCTGGATGCCGGCGATGACCCGGCGCGTCGTGTCCGGCTCGCCGAACGACACGAGTACCTGGTTCAATACGACGTCGTTCAGGATTTCATGTCCGCCCTCGCGCAAGCCCTCGGCAAAACGCCGCGCGTGGCGGCAGCAGCGTTCCACGAGTTCGCGCAGGCCGGAGCGCCCCAGCGTGCGCAGCACCGCGTACACCGGGACGGCGCGCGCCCGCCGCGATTCCTCGGGCACGTACTCGCGCGGGTCTCGCTCCTGCGGCGATTCCTGGATGTAGGCCGCGGCCAGGGTCATGGCACCGCGGTGCGCTTCCGGATGGGCACAGAGCACGATGCCGCAGTCGTAGGGCACGTTGAGCCACTTGTGCGCGTCCGTGGAGATGGAATCGGCACGCTCGATTCCTGCGACGAGCTGCGCAAGCTGCGGGCTGGCGGCGGCCCACAGGCCGAAAGCGCCGTCGACGTGCAGCCATGCGCCGCTCTCCCGCGCCAGGCCCGCGATCGCCGCCAGCGGATCGAACGCGCCGGTGTTGACGTTGCCGGCCTGCGCGCAGACCACGCACGGACCGCTGCCCTCCCGCAACGCGGTTTCGAGATCGTCCAGCCGCATCCGGCCCTGCCGGTCCGCGCGCACGCGCCGCATGCTGTTGACGCCGAGGCCCAGCATGCGCAGGGAGGTGGAAATGGAATAGTGCGATTCGTCGTTGACGAGGAAGCGGATCGGCGGCGCGCCGTAGAGGCCGTCCGCCTCGACATCCCAGCCCGCCGCCTGCAGCGTATGCCGGCGCGCGGCCGCCAGCGCCGTGAAGTTGGCCATGGAGCCGCCCGTGACGTACCCGACGCTCCAGGAGCCGGGCAGCCCCACGATCTCGCGGACCCAGTCGCCCGTGACCTGCTCGACCGTGGCATTCAGCGGTGATACGACGTGCAGGCCGGCATTCTGGTCCCAGCCGGACACCAGCCAGTCGGCCGCGGTCGCCACCGGTAGGCTGCTGCCGATGACGAAGCCGAAATAGCGCGGTCCCTGGGTTGCGACGGTGCCGTCGCGCGCGGCGGTGGCCAGGTCGTCCAGGACCTCGGCCGCGTCCCGGCCCGCTTCCCCCAGCGGACCGCCAAGCCGGCGCTCGAGCTCGCTATCGGGAACGGTCGCGCCCACCGGCCGGCCGCCGATCCCGTCAAGGTAGCGGCGGGCATGCTGTGCCGCCTTTTGCAGCAGTGCATCGCGTTCCATCCTAGAATACTCCTGGCTCCGGGGAGCCTAATATACCTGCACCCATGCGTGATTTTTTGTCCGAACTGCGGCGCCGCAACGTGTGGCGCATTGCCGCCGCGTATGCGCTCTCGTCGTGGATCCTGATAGAGGCAGGGTCCGTGCTGCTGCCGACGTTCGGCGCCTCGGAGCATGCCCTGTAGGAGCCCGCCATGCGGGCGACCCCGCGTTAACCCGGCTCGCTCACATCCGTTCACCCGGCAGCTCACTGGCCTGCTCGACCCAGTCGGCAAACTGCGCTTCATCGAGCTGGTCCTCGTAGATATCGAGGTAGCGAACGTTCTTATGCTTCGATTTGCCCGACGGGCGGGGCCGCAGTGACGTGCCGCGGAAGAACGTCACCTTGATGTACTTCGTAAAGCAATGAAAGCTGAGGAACCAGCTATCGCGCTCGACGCCGTAGAAGGGCGAGTTCCATTTGACCGCCTTGCAGACACCGGGGACGGTGCGTTCGATAATTTCATCGAGGCGCTGTCCGACGGCGCCCTTCCACTCCGGCATGGCTGCGATGTAGGCCTGCACCGGCGCATCGCCGTATCCCTTGGAGATCTGGGGATTGCCGCCCGAGAGGAGGACGACCTTGCCGGGTTGCGGCTTCGGCGCCTTTGCGGTGTCGCGTTTCGCCGAGGTTTTCCTTGTGGCTTTCTTCGGCATCTTCTTCAACCTTGATCGTTGTCAATGGGCTCTTGGAAGTAGCAGCACAGTCCGTCCGGCGCCACGATGAAGAAGACCTGGAATTTCTGGCACTGCGGCAGGAACCTCGTCAAGAATGGAACGCTGCGTGTGGAAGGCCGCAACCGCGTAGGCAGCCGTCTTGGCGTCATCCTGAAGGGACATGGAGCGAATCTCTCCGGAACCTGAAAACCAGGCCTGGCGGCGAAGGCAAGCCGGCGCGGCTATCCACTTTGACGACTACTCAGCCAGGTCCGACGGCTGCACGGCCGTCGACAACAGCCGCTCAAATCGCTCCCACCGCTCCTCCTCGCTATCCGCACCGCGCTCCACGTACTGCCTCACCAGGTCCTGCCCGAGGTTGTAGTTGATGACGTAGCTGCGGTAGGTGTCGAAGAAATCCACCCGCTGCTGCGCGCGCTCCGGCGATGTCAGCGTGTAATCGACGAGCCACTCGACCGCCTCTTCGCGGCTGATCGTGCCGTTCAGGTAATCCCGCGCCGCTTCGTTGCCGGCGTAGCTCAGCTCGTCGAGCAGCTCGAGCAATCGGTAGTACCGTTCCGCCTCGGCCGGGTCGAGCCCCGCAAGCGGGAAGAGCTCGCGCTTTTCGAACGCCACGCGCTGGTCGCCCGGGAACGCGAGCTCGATCCCGTAATTGCCGCTGCCTTCCGCGATCAGCGACTGCGGGCTGAACAGCGGATAGAGGCTGAACTCGATCCAGCCCGCTTCCTTTACGAGGTTCTCTTCAAGCAAAGCGTTGAAGGTATGGTGCCCCGGGTAGCCTTCGTGGCAGCCGAGGTCGACGGCGCGGCTGACGTAGATCGGCAGGCCGCGGTTGATCTGGATAAGGCTGTGCGCATTGCCCTGGTACCAGTTGTAGCCCGTCCACGGTTTGTCGGTCACGTATTCGAGCCGGAAGGATTCGTTTTCCGGCAGCCCGATATGCTCGAGCGTGCGTCGGCGGCATTCCGCGATCGCCGCTGCGAACACGGCCTCGAGGCGCTCGTCCGGCACCACGAACCTGTTGCGGAAGGCACCCACGCGCGCGGCCAGCGGGCCTTCTCCCGGCAAGAGCTTATCGATCTGCTCGAGTATGGCCGTGAAATGCCCGGCGTCGTAATCCGGGGCGGCGGCGCCGAACAGGCGGCGCGATTCCTCATCGAAAGGAATTTCTTCGCCCTCATTGATGGCAATGCGTGTCGTCAATGCACGCAATCGCCCGAGCAGGCCTTCGATGCGCGGGGCTTCCTCTTCGTTTCCGGCGCTTTCCAGCTGTCCTCGCAGGCGCTCCGAAAGATCGTTCGCCCGCGCCTCGATTTCCGCCAGCGGCAGCGCGGCATCCACGGCCGCCTGCCGGATATCTTCCGGGCCGAAATAGGCGTCGACGTGATCGGGATCGTGCTGCCCCATGCTGAGCTCCAGGAACAGGTATTCGCGCGCGAGTTCGTCGAGGGCGGCGGTGGCGTGCGCGTCCCGGTGAGCGGCGAAAGCCAGCGCCAGGCAGGCGAGGGCGGCCAGCAATGCGATTCTCATATCTTTTGTCCCGTCCGGCGCGAGACGCCCAGAATACCAAAGCTTGCTAGAATGGCAGCATGCGCAGGGAGTCCATACAGTGGATCGTGCCGGTTGTGCTGGCGATCGGCGTTGTGGGCGCCCTGTGGTTCTACTGGAACCAGGGCCGGGAAGATGCGCCGCTTCCGGAGCCGACCGTCCAGGAACCCACACCGGCCGCGACCGACGAACCGGCCGAGCCCGTCCACCCGCTCCCGGAGCCCGCACCCGCTGCGACGGCCACCCGCGACCTCGAGCCGCTGCCGTTGCTCGACGCAAGCGACGAGTACTTCGAAATGGCACTTACCGACCTGTTCGGCGAGGCCCTCGAAGAGCAGCTTGTCGACACCCGCCTCATCGAGCGGCTCGTTGCCACCGTCGACAACCTGCCGCGCGAGAATCTGGCGGATCGCATCAAGCCGCTAGGCAGCGTTCCCGGACAGTTCACGGTCGAGCAGCAGAACGACAGCGCGGAAGCGGACGGCCGCTACACCATCGATCCGTCGAATTACGAGCGTTACGATGCCCTGGTCGAGATGCTCGCGAACACCGAGCCGCAGCAGATGGCGACGCTCTACCGGCGCTTCTACCCGCTGCTGCAGAAAGCCTATACCGACCTCGGCTACCCGGATGCCTACTTCAACGACCGCGTGGTCGAAGTGATCGACCACCTGCTCGCGACCCCGGAGGTCGAGGGCCCGGTCGAGCTCGTGCGTCCGCACGTCCTCTACGAATACGCAAACCCGGAACTGGAGCAGCTCTCGAGCGGCCAGAAAGCGCTTCTCCGCATCGGCAGCGAAAACGCGGCCGTCGTCAAACAAAAGCTGCGAGAATTCCGCGACCTGATCACCAAAGCCAGTAACAACCGCGAACCCCCGCCGTAGGAGCCCGCCATGCGGGCGACCGGCACGTCGAATAAACAACGCACCAACGGGGAAACCATGAAACTCCTGCTCCTGGCCCTCCCACTCCTGGCCGCACCCGCCCTGGCCTCCGACAACGCCCTTCTCGGCTTCGATCCTGAAGGCACCGAAGCCCAGCGAGCCCTGGAGGCCCGTTTCGACGCCGATCTCGACGCCGCCGACCTCGACCGCTGGCTCAAACGCCTATCCGCGAGGCCGCACCACGCCGGCTCCGCCGCCGGCCGCGAGAACGCGCGCTTCATCGCCTCGCTGTTCGAGGAATGGGGCTACGAGGTCGCGATCGAGGAATACGACATTCTCCTGCCGACACCCAGGGTGCGGGAGGTGGAGCTGGTGGCGCCGACGCGCTTCAGCGCGTCGCTCACCGAAGACTCGCTGCCGGAAGACCCCGGCACTTCCGTGCGCGAGCACCTGCTGCCGCCCTACAACGCGTTCTCCACCGACGGCGAAGTCGAGGGCGAGCTGGTGTTCGTCAACTACGGCCTGCCCGAAGACTACGAGATGCTCACGCGCTTCGGCATCGACGTGCAAGGCAAGATCGCCATCGCGAAGTACGGCATGTCCTGGCGCGGCATCAAGCCGAAGCTCGCGGCGGAGCATGGCGCCATCGGCACTCTCATCTACTCGGACCCGGCCGACGACGGCTATGCCGTGGGCGACACTTATCCCGAAGGGCCGTTCAAGCACGCCACGGGCGTGCAGCGCGGCTCGGTCATGGACATGCCGACGTACCCGGGCGATGTGCTGACGCCGGGCGTCGGTGCCACGCCGGATGCGGACCGGCTGAGCCTCGACGAGGCACCGACCCTCACCGCAATCCCGGTGCTGCCGATTTCCTGGCAGGATGCACGGCCGTTGCTCGCAGCCCTCGGCGGACCGGTGGCACCGGCCGCGTGGCGCGGTGCGCTGCCGATTACCTATCATCTCGGCCCCGGGCCCGCTCGCGTCCGCGTCAATGCGCAATTCAACTGGGGTCGGGTCACGGCGTACAACGTCATCGCAAGGCTCGAAGGCGCCGTGCACCCGGACGAGTGGGTGCTCCGCGGCAATCATCACGACGCCTGGAACAACGGCGCGGCCGACCCGATCGCGGGCCTGGTGGCGACCCTCGCCGAGGCGCGCGCCATCGGCCGCCTGGCACAAGCAGGTGAACGGCCCGCCCGCACCATCGTCTTCGCCGCCTGGGACGCCGAGGAGCCGGGCCTGATCGGCTCCACGGAATGGGCGGAGCACCATGCCGATGCGTTACAGGAGCACGCCGTTGCCTATCTCAACACCGACAGCACGGCTCGCGGCTTCATCGGTATCGGCGGCAGCCACACGCTGGAACACTTCTTCAACCAGGTCATCGCGGACGTCACGGACCCCCAGACCGACCGGACGGTGAAGGCACGGCTGCGGGCTGCCCTGCAAGTGCGTGCACAAAGCGACAAGGATCGAAAAGAGGCGAACCGGGAGGACTTGAGGATCTACCCGCTCGGCTCCGGCTCCGATTACACGCCGTTTTTGCAGCACCTCGGCATTGCCTCCGGAAACATCGGTTTCGGCGGCGAGGGCGACGGCGGCAGCTATCACACGCTGTACGACACCTACCTGCATTACACGACCTGGCGCGATCCGGGGCTCGAATACGGCGTGGCGCTCGCGCAGGTGACCGGCCGGGCGACACTAAGGCTTGCCAATGCGCCGCTGCTGCCCTTCGAGTTCACGGGCTTCGCCGACAACATCGAGCTCTATATCGGGGAACTGGAAGAGCTGGCGGCGAAGATGCGGGACGAGACCGCGGTGACCAACCAGCTGATCGAGGACGGCGCTTACGCGCTCGCGCTGGACCCGCAACAGATGCTCGGTCCGCCCGAGCCGCAGCCGCCGGTGCCGCATTTCAGCTTCGCGCCGCTGAAAAACGCGCTGGACCGGCTGCAGAAGGCCGCCGACGCGTACAAGGACAAATCGGAAGGCGCCAAGGGCTCACCGGAAATCAACCGCCTGCTGTACACGAGCGAACGCGTGCTGACGCGGAAGGACGGCCTCGAAGGGCGACCCTGGTACAAGCACCACATCTACGCGCCGGGCTTTTACACCGGCTACGGCGTCAAGACCTTGCCCGGCGTGCGCGAAGCGATCGAGCAGCGCGACTACGACAAGGTCGAGCCGCAGATCGCCATCGCCGCGGACGTGCTGAACGCCATGGCTTACCACATCGAAACGATCACCCGCGCCTTGTAACACACCAGCTCCGCTCCTGCCGCCGATCGCGGCGCGCACGGCGCGTTCATGTAGGAGCCCGCCATGCGGGCGACCGGCACGCGCGTT
>CAZSKQ010000132.1:0-8845 GCA_964607425.1 uncultured Woeseiaceae bacterium | reverse complement strand
CCGCGGTCTCGCCCGGGAAGTAGCGCTTTGCCCAGGTATCGCTCACGAGCACCACGCCGGGCGTCTCCGGCGTGTCACCCGCATTGAAGCTGCGCCCCTCGAGCAGCCGCACGCCGAGCGCGTCGAAGAAGCCGGGCATCACGGGCGTCCACGGGGACATCGGCTCGGCGCCTTGCGCCGCCGGGCGGCCGACGATATCGAAGTTGTTGAAGGTGCCAGGAGTGTCGGGCGGCACGCCGGTGGCAAGGCCGGCGGCGATGACGCCGGGCAGGGTTTCGAGCTCCGCCAGCGCGCGCTCCCAGAAGGCCACCCGCGCCATCTCGTCCGGGTAGCTCGTTTCCAGGAGACGCACCCGCGCCGTCAGCAAATGGTCCTCGTTGAAACCGGGATCGACGTGCTGCAACTGCAGCAGGTTGTTGATCAGCAGGCCGGCGGCGATCAGCAAGGGCAGCGTGAGGGCGAACTCGAGGACGACGAGGCCGTTGCGCAGCAGGTGCCGGCCGCTTCGCTCCGAGGCGCCCTGCTCCTGGTGCACGAGCGTGCCCTTGCCCGCGAACAGCAGCGGGATCGCGCCGAGGAGCAGCCCGTTCACCAGCGCGACGACGGCGACGAACGCCGCCACCCTGGAATCGATCGCCACCTCCGCGAGGCGCGGCAGCTCGGGCCCAAGTGCGCGGTACAGCTCGAGTAGCAGCGCGGCAAGCCCGATACCGACGATGCCGCCGGCTGCGGCCAGCAGCAGGTTCTCGGTGATCAGCAAGCGCGCAAGCCGTTTGCGGCTGGCGCCGAGCGCCGCGCGCACGGCGAGATCGCGAAGCCGTTCCGTCGCGCGCATCAGCACCAGATTCGCCACGTTGACGATGGCGATCAGCATCACGACGATCACCGCGCCGAGGGCGATCCACAGGAAGTTCCCCGAGTCACCAACGACGGCCGAGTGCAGCGAGCGAGCCGTCAGGCGTGCCGTTTCGTTCTGGAAGCCCGCCTGCCACAGCGGGAAGAGCCGCCGGCTGATCGCCTCCAGGTCGGCCGTTGCCTGCTCCAGGTTCACGCCGGGCGCGAGTCGTGCGACCGTGTTCAGGAAAAACGGGCCGCGGCGTTCCGGTTCGTCCAGCCGCATCGCGGGCCAGACGTCCGCGCTCATGCCGGGCAGCTCATCGACGCCGGGCGGCATGACGCCGACGACCGTGTACGCCACTCCGTCCAGCGTGAGGGCGCGGCCGATCGGGTCGTTGCCGGCACCGAAATGCCGATCGGCGAAGGCCGCGCTGAGCACGACGACCGGCGCGGCCGCGGGCCGGTCTTCGCCGGGCTGAAAGCCGCGCCCGCGCGCCGGCGCGATACCCATCACGTCGAAATAGCCGGCGGTGACCCAACGCGCGTCCACCCACTGCGACTCCGGCCCGTCGGTCGCGATCACGTCCATCGACTGCATCGAGGCGACCGCCTCGAAGCTCGTGTTCTGGCTTTCGATGGCGCGCAGGTCGACGACCGAGGTGTTCCAGTCCCCCTGCAGATTCTGGTTCCGGACCAGCACCAGCTGCTCGGCCTCCGGGTAGGGCAGCGGCCGGAGCAGCACCCCGTCGATCAGAGCGAACACGGACGCGACCGCGGCGACGCCGAGTGCCAGCGTGAGCACGACGCTGACGCTGTAGCCGGGGCGGCAGGCCAGGCCGCGCGCGGCCTGGCGGATCTCAAGCAGCAGGAAAGCCATGCGTGACCCTCCATCCACTAAACTCATGGCGCGGCAGTTGCATCGCGTTGACGCGAATCGAGGCACCATGTTGTTGGCGACACTGGCCGAAACTTCCGATGCCGTGGCGGCAACGCGCAGCCGGCTGAAGAAGATCGACTTGCTGCGAGGCTGCCTCCGGCAGCTCGCGCCGGAGGAAGTCGAAACCGGGACGGGCTACCTCGTCGGCGCGCTGCGGCAGGGGCGCATCGGGCTCGGACCTGCCCTCGTTCGCGAAGTGCTGGACGCGGCCGCGGCGCAGGAGCCGGCACTCACGGTCGCTGAGGTCGATACCGCCTTCGAGGAAATCGCGGCCGTTTCGGGCAGGGGTTCGGGCGCCGAGCGCAGGCGGCTGCTCGGGGAACTCTTCTCGCGCGCCACGGCGGCCGAGCAGGACTTCCTCGCGCGGCTCATCCTCGGCGAGCTGCGCCAGGGCGCGCTCGAAGGCGTAATGGTGGACGCCATCGCGAAGGCGGCGGAGCTGCCGGCAGGCGACGTGCGGCGCGCCGTGATGCTCGCGGGCAACCCGGCGACGGTCGCGCAAGCGGCCCTGACCGAAGGCCGCGCGGGGCTCGAGGCCTTCCGCCTCGAGCTCCTGCAGCCGATGCAGCCGATGCTCGCGCAGACGGCGGAGGGCACGGCGGCGGCGCTCGCAGCATTCGGCGAAGCGGCGTTCGAATACAAGCTCGACGGCGCGCGCATCCAGGCGCACAAGGCGGAGGATGAAGTCCGGATCTTCACACGCGGACTGAACGAGGTCTCCGCGCGCCTGCCCGAGATTGTAGAGCTCGTGCGCGCGCTGCCCGTGGGCACTTTGATCCTCGACGGCGAAGTCATCGCGCTGCGCGATGACGGCATGCCGCACCCGTTCCAGGTCATTATGCGCCGGTTCGGGCGCAAGCTCGACGTCGATGGAGTGCGCGGTTCGCTGCCGCTCTCCGCGTTTTACTTCGACTGCCTGCACGCCGGTGGCCGGGACCTGATCGACCGGCCGGCGGCCGAACGCTTCGAGATCATGTCGGAGATCGTGCCGGGCGGCTCGCTGGTCCCGCGCCTGGTGACGTCCGATGGACAGGCCGCCGCCCGCTTCCTTGAGGAGGCACTCGCGGCCGGGCACGAGGGCCTCATGGCGAAGTCCCTCGAGAGCCTCTACGAAGCCGGCAGCCGGGGCGCCGGCTGGCTCAAGATCAAGCCGGCGCACACGCTCGACCTCGCCGTCATCGCCGCGGAATGGGGCAGCGGCCGCCGCCGCGGCTGGCTGAGCAACCTGCACCTCGGCGCCCGCGACCCGGAAGAGAACCGCTTCGTCATGCTCGGCAAGACCTTCAAGGGGATGACGGACAAGATGCTTGCCTGGCAGACGCAGCGACTGCTGGAGCTCGAAACCGGCCGCGACGGGCACGTCGTTCACGTCCGCCCGGAGCTCGTCGTCGAGATCGCCTTCAACGAGCTGCAGGCGAGCCGCCAATACCCGGGCGGGATGGCTTTGCGCTTCGCGCGCGTCAAACGCTACCGCGAAGACAAGCGTCCCGCGGACGCCGACACCATCGACACCGTCCGCCAAATCTTCGAACACCGAAGCGCGGGAACGTAGCCCCCGTGGGAGCTTGCCATTGCGGGCGACCGGGAAGACGGCGGTCGGAGGCAATTCCGCTCGCAGCTCATTCATGGCGCAGCGCCTCCACCGGCGCGATGCGCGAAGCGCGCCACGCCGGCAGCAGGCTGGCCGCCAACGCGATGCTCACGAGCAGGCCGGCCGTCGCCAGGTAGATCGCCGGTGCCGTGAGCTCCACGCCCCAGACCAGATCTTGCAGCAGGCGCGAAAACACGAACGCGATCCCGACCCCGGCAGCAACGCCCGCAAGCGCCATCGTCATGCCGTCGCGCAGGAAGGCTCCAAGCACGCGGCCCCGGCCCGCACCCAGTGCGAGGCGCACGCCGACTTCGCGTGTCCGCCGGGAGACCGCATACGCCATCACTCCGTACAGGCCGATCGCAGCCACCAGGGCCGTCGCACCCGCGAAAACCTGGAGCAATGCCAACGCGAAGCGGCGGCGGGCGGAGCCCGCGGCGACAACCTGATCCATCGTGCGCAGGTCAAAGACCGGCACTCCGGCGTCCACTTCCGCGACTGTGCGACGAAGCGGCTGGATGAGCGTCAGCGGCTCGACGCTGGTGCGCAGGATGGCCGTGGTGACCGACGGCGAGGGCCAGCTCGCATAGGGCAGGTAGATTTCGGGCGAGGGATCGCGATCGAGCGCCCGTCTCGCATTGCCGACCACGCCGCCAATGGTGAAGCTCTGGTTGAAGACAATGCCGAGCTCGATTTCCTTGTCGAGCGCCTTTGCGGGCTCGCCGGGCCAGAGCAGCTCCGCCAGTTTCTCGTTGATCACGATACGGCCGCCCAGGGGCGACGCCACCGACCCGCCGCTCCGATAGCCTTCCCCCGCGACGAGCGGAACGCCGATCGCGTCAAAATAGCCGGGACTCACCCAGCGGTGCTCCACCGTCAGCTCGTGCTGCGCATGGGAAGTCGCCGCCGGTACGCGCACGCTGCCGCTGAAGTTGCTGTTCCCGGACAGCGGCATGGCATCGATGAACCCGGCGTCCTCCACTCCCGGCAGTGACTCGAGCCGCTCCTCGAGCGCCGACACGAACGGGGCGTTGCGGCTGATCTGGGCGACGAATGCTTGACGATCGATACCGGGTGGCCGGGGCGCCGGCAATGCGATCATCGCGGTCAGTAGGCGGTCGGTATTGAAACCGGGGTCGACGTGCGCGAGGCGTTGCAGGGTCGTGAACAGCAGGCCGGCCGACACCAGCAGGGCCATGGAGAGCGCGATCTGCCCCACCACGATCGGCGGACGCCATCGTCCGAACCGGCCGCTGCTTTCGTCTCCCGCACCGGCATGGGACGTGCGGGCGACGTCGCCCCGGAGTGCCCGCAGCGCCGGCAGCACGCCGCAGAGGAGCCCCGTCCCGACGGCGGCTGCCGCGGCGAAGGCGAATACCCGGACGTCGAGCGCGACCGCGTCCAGGCGCGGCATCGCCGGCGGCCTGAAGGCAAGCAGCGCGTCGATCGCCAACGCCGCGAGGATGCCGCCTCCTATCGCACCAAGGCCCGCGAGCAACAATGCCTCCACCAGCGCCTGCCGGGCGAGGCCCGACGCGCTCGCGCCCAGCGCCGCGCGCGTCGCCAGCTCCCGATGGCGCGCCAACTGGCGGCTCAGCAGCAGGTTGCCCACGTTGGCGCAGACGACCACCACGACCAGCACGACGGCGACCATGAGCATCCAGAGGGTATTGCGCACGTCCGACACCAGGGCATCTCGCATGCCCGACAGCGCGAGCGACAGGTCGGCGTGATTTTCGGGAAATTCGCTCGCAAGCCGGCTGGCGAGCGCGTCAAGGCGCGCCTGCACCTCGGCGCGGGTCACGTCATCCGCGATGCGGCCGCTGATGCGGATGAAAGCGAAGCCGCGCTCGACGGTAAGGTTCGCGACGCGCATGGGCATCCACACATCGGTGCCGACGGGATAATCCATTGCGGGCGGCGCGATACCGACCACGGTCCATTGCTTGCCGTCCAGCGTCAGTTCAGTACCGATCGCGCGCTCGCTCGCTCCGAGATGCTGCTGCCAATAGCCGCTGCTGATGACAACGCCGTTGGTATCTCCGGACTGATCGCCCGTGTCGAGCCAGCGGCCGCGCAACGGCGGCAAGCCGAGCACCGCAAAAAAGCCGTCGGTGACGCGCGCGCCGGATACGCGGGTGGCGCCTTGCCCCGTGCCGGCGGTGACTGACAGAAGCTCGTGCCCGACCACGCGCATCGCGCCGTCGAGCCGCTCGCGCATATCCAGGAAATCCGGCTTCGACACCGGTCCACGCTGGATCGGCGGCTCGACCCGGTAGACGTTCACGAGCCGGTCGGAGTCGGGATAGGCAAGCGGCTCGAGCACCACACCGCTCAACACGCTGAACACGGCAACGCTCGCACCGATGCCGAGGGCGATCGTCGCCACCGCGACCAGCGAGAAAGCGGGGTGACGCCGAAGGGAGCGCAATGAGTAGCGGATATCCTCGAGCAGTCCCGCCGATTTGCGCAGGTGCTCATTCATGGCGCAGGGCCTCCATTGGGTTTACCCGCATGGCTAGAAGCGCCGGCACCAGCGATGCCAGCAGCGCCACCCGGCCGTCGAGCGCCGAGCGCGCGGCGCACGCCGATCTCGCGCGTGCGCTGCGCGACCGAGTACGCAGACGATGCGCGATGTGAAATGTGCCGAAATAGAAGGCGGCGAGGTCCTCGAAGCTCTCCTGCACCTCCCGCCATTCGACGAAGTCGTGTTGCGTCACTTCCAGGCTGTCGAAGCCACGCAGGGGGTTCGCACGCTCGATGTGCATGATGCGTTCGGCGTGCGGATACGGGAGCGGCGTCAGCATGTAGGCCTGGACGGCGGTGAACATGTAGAGGGTCACGCCGAGGCCGAGTGCCAGGATTCGGATTTCGTGCCAGATCGCTTGCATTGCTCAGCCCTCGAAATCATTCGCCACGGCGATCACCCGTTGTGCCGCATAGCTCGCCACATGCCCCTCTGTAGGAGCGCGCATTGCGCGCGATGGCGATGCCGACAGCGGTGGCATCGCGCGCGATGCGCGCTCCTACGGGTCAGGTGCCTACCCTCATGTCCTCGCTGGCGCGCAGCTCCTCCAGCGTTTCCTCGTCGACCACCTGCCCGTCGAACATCGCGATGCGCCGCTTCGCGCATTCCGCGAAGCGCGGGTCGTGCGTGACCATGCAGATGGTGGCGCCGTCGGCGTGCAGCTCGTCCAGCAGCTTCATGACGGCATCACCGTTCCGGGAATCCAGGTTTCCCGTCGGCTCATCGGCGAGCAGGATCGACGGCTGGCCGACCAGCGCACGCGCCACCGCGACGCGCTGCTGCTGGCCACCGGAGAGCTGCGCCGGGTAATGCTTCACGCGGTGCGACATGCCGACGCGCTCCAGCGACGCCATCACACGCTTCTTGCGCTCGGCACGGGGCATGCCGTCGCGGTAGGTGAGCGGCAGCTCGACGTTTTCGAACACCGTAAGGTCGCCGATCAGGTTGAAGGCCTGGAAAATGAAGCCGATTTCCTTGTTGCGGATGCGCGCCCGCATACCAGCGTTGATGTCCTCCACCGGTGTGCCGTTCAGCGTGTAGCGACCTTCGCTCGGCGTGTCGAGCAGGCCGAGAATGCTCAAGAGAGTGGACTTGCCGCAGCCCGACGGTCCCATGATCGCCACGTACTCGCCGCCGTGAATTTCCGCATGTACGCCGGCGAGCGCGTGCGTTTCCACCTCGTCGGTGTAGAAGATCTTCTTCACCCCCGCCAGCTCGATGAGTGGCCGCTTTCTGTCGTTCATTCGCTTTCCCCTTTTGTGATCTTCAATTCAGCGCGATACGGTCGTGATCGTCCCACTGCGAGGTGTCCGACAGCACGACGCGGTCGCCTTCCTGCAACCCATCGAGGATTTCGACGCGGTTCACCGATACCTTGCCCAGCGTCACCGGCACGCGCACGGCCATGCCGCTCTCCGGCTGCAGCCGGAACAGGCGCAGCGTCGAGCCGGGTTGCCCGTAAGCCGGCCGGCCGACGTGCAGCACGTTCTCCAGCCGTTCGATCAGCACGGTGCCATCGACGGACAGGTCGGGGCGCGCGCCAGGCGGCAGCTCGCCGACCAGCTCGACGTCCACCTGCACCGTGCCGTTTTGCACGGCCGGATCGATGCGGCTCACGCGCCCTTCGACGATGCCGTTGCGCGTGTCGACCTGGACGGTCTGGCCGATGCGCACGTCCTTGGCCTGCGTTTCGGCGATGCGGAGCTCGGCCATGAGATCGTCGGGACGTGCGACGCGCGCGATATTGGTGCCCGGGGTTACACGCTGGCCGGCTTCGACTTCGAGGGTCTGCAGCACGCCGGCGATGCCGGCGCGCACGTGCAGGTTGGCGAACTGCTCCTCGCGCAACGCGAGCGCCTGGCGCTGCTGGTCCAGCCGCACGCTCGCGGCGCGCAGCTGCGCGTCCACGGAATCCTGGATGATCGCGACCCGCTCGCGCTCGACCTCGAGGCGCACTTGCAACTGCTCGGCGGCGAGCTGGGCACGGCGGTGGTCGATGGCGGGGATAATGCCCTGCGCCGCCAGGTCGGCCTGCGCTTCGGATTCGAGGCGCGCGCCTTCGTACTCGGCGTTGGCAGCCGCCAGCACGGCGCGCTGGTTCAGCACCTGGGATTGCAGCTCCACCCGCAAGGCCGCGTAATCGGCCTCCGCGGCGGACACGGCCGCGCGGGCCTCCGCCACTTGCTGCTGGAGCTCCGGATTGCTCATCTCGACCAGCACGGTGTCCGGCTCGACGACCGCACCCGGCTTGGCCAGCACACGGTCGACGCGCGCCTCGCTCGCGGCGGCGACCCAGCGGATCTCGCGCGGCACGAGCACCCCAGGGCCGCGGACCTGCAGGAGCATCTCGCCGCGCTCGACGGTATCGATGTAGAGCGCCGCCCGCTCCACCGACGGCGACGCCGGCTCCAGCGTCGCGACAAAAATGGCGAGCGCGGCAAAGGCGGTAACCCCCGCGGCGGAGTAGCTCCACCGCCGGGTCTGCTTCTTGCGCTTCAGGTCTTCCCGAACGTAATCCATGCGACCGGACCGGCTCCCTTGTTGCGTAGCTGCATCCCGCATTGCACGGGGCGTGCCAGTTCTAAAACGCTGCAATTGCGCGGGATCCGGGCGCTGCCCCTGCCGCCGCGTGTTCGAAAATGGGACGGCGCGGCCGGAACCGGACAGTCCGGTTTTCCCGATCGCGAGTCCTCCTGTTGGATGCTCCGGGACGGCTTACGGTTGCGACGGCACGAACGCCGAGGGCATGGCCGCTGTTCCTGGCGAATCGACCCTTGAATACACGACTGAGGGTTGCGTTAAGATTGGCGTCCCGGCGAGCACCCTCGCGCACGTTGGCGAATAGCTCCGACGGGACCTGCGCTAGCGGATCCTGAACTGGTCACAGCATAAGGCGTTCCCGCGGAAGCGCCGATTGGCCTGAAATTGTGTGGGCCGAGCAGTACACCTCCAC
>CAZSKQ010000131.1:0-8853 GCA_964607425.1 uncultured Woeseiaceae bacterium | reverse complement strand
ACCATATCAAGCAACTGCACCGCGACCTGCTGCAATACTCGTCAAAGGACGAGCGCCATCGCGGCGCATACAAGACGCACAATAATCATGTCGAGGCCTTCGGGCCGGACGGTGAGAGCATCGGTATTGTATTTGAAACGGCAAGTCCGTTTGACACGCCGCGCCTGATGACAGAACTCGTCGAATGGACGGGAGAAAATCTCGAAACCGGCGATCTGCACAAGCTGATCGTCGTTGCGATCTTTGTTGTTGTGTTTCTGGCCATCCACCCGTTCCAGGACGGCAACGGGCGCCTTTCGCGCATTTTGACAACGCTGCTCCTGCTGCGCGCGGGCTATGAATACGTGCCCTATAGTTCGCTGGAAAGCGTGATCGAGCAGAGCAAGGACGCCTACTATCTAAACCTGCGCCAGACGCAGGGCACACTGCGCAGGAACAATCCCGACTGGCAGCCGTGGCTGATCTTCTTCCTGCGCGCGCTGCAGCAGCAAAAGGCGCGGCTTGAGAAGAAGATCGAGCGCGAGCGGCTGATCCTGGGCGACTTGCCCGAACTTTCGGTGCAGATTCTGGAGCTGTGCCGCGAGCGCGGCCGTGTCACTGTGGCGGAAGCGGCAAAAGCCACCGGCGCGAACCGCAACACGATCAAAGATCACCTGAAAGGACTGACCAGAGCGGGACATATCGAGCAGCACGGCGCGGGCCGTGGCGCGTGGTATGGTCTCGCGTAAAGAAGGCGCTTCATGGGAGCAGGCAACTTGACGCGTGGCGCAACAATGAGTGAAGCGGAACTAGAAGCCGGGCTATCACACGCGCTCCGTCATGCTTTCCCATGGATACATGAGAACGAAATCCGGCACCAGCTTCGTTTCACTGTAAAGCTCGGCCACCAGACAATCGAAGTTGACGGACAAACTGCGTCCAAGGCTTCGGGGCGCTCCGACATTTTGCTGACGCGCAAGGATCGTCCCTTAGCTATTCTAGAGCTGAAGCGCCCAGGCCTTGCGTTGACAGATGCCGACCGGCGTCAGGGCCTGTCCTATGCCCGGTTACTGGAGCCATGGGCCCCGCTCGTCGTCGTCACGAACGGGGATGAAACCCAGGTGTTCTCGACCTTCACGGGCGAGCCATGGACGCCGGATAACGCGAACGAAGCAGCCTTCGCCGATCTATTGGACGCTTCCACCGAACTGGCAAAAGGCGACCTGCGCGCTGCCGTTGAAACGCTGCTTGGGCCAGACTCGGAAACATGGGTCTCCATCATTGACTCGATTACGCAGTCGACGTTGGCGAATCTGACCGGGCCTTGGGACGACGCCCGTTTCCCCTTTCCAGATGACCTAATGCTACCCCGGCGGGCGACGCCGTACATCATTGACCGGCTTGCCACGACGAAGCGGTGCATCGTCGTTACTGGCCCACCACTTTATGGGAAGAGCAATGTGCTGCGGGAGGTCATCTTGCGGCCCGAGGATCGCGGGGACATGGCGGCGTTGTTCGTGGATGCAAGCTCGTTAGGACACGGAATACTCCAAACACTTTCGAATGCCATGACAAGCCATTTCGGATGGTCGATGAACAAGGATGACATTCGGGGGTGGCTTATCAAGCTATCGCAGGCAGCGAAGGGCGCAGCGTTAGCGCTTGTGATAGATGGGACTGATTCCGACCTATTGCGCGCCGAGCTCGACGAATTCGTATCTGCGTCATATGGTGAGCGACTCAGAATACTGGTGGCTGTTGATGAAGCCATGGTCGATAGGCTGACGAAGAATTTGACGGGGCGACAGGCAACACAGTTTGGGCGTTTGGCCGAGATTATCACGCTGACGCTGTTTGATGACGATGAGTTTGTGGTTGCTGCCAACGCATTGCACCGCCACAGAGTCGGGTTTATGAAAGGTGCACAGCGAGAGCTTGCGTATCGTGTGCCATGGATGCTGCGCATGATCGCCGCCGAAGTTATCAGCGATGAGCAGTACAAGGATCAGACAGTGGAAGCCATGATCCCCAGTGTTGCTGGTCTCGATACCCTCGCTTTCGCCCGGAAGCGCTTCGAGGGTTCGGAGACGCTGATCGGGCGTTTTCATACACTTGCCGAAGCGATCCTTGCCGACCTGCAGTCTGGTCGATCTAAAGAGTTTGTTATCGCGTCACTCCATGCCTTTCTGTGCCGGCGTGACACGGCACGCAGGCACTTGGGAGAGCTGGAATTCGCGTCGCTCATTGATGACGGATACGTGAAACACAGCACACTGAAGGACGGGACACGAGTGATTGTGCCGCAGGTTCCCGAACTCGTCCTTGCGACGCTGCCGACCGCGCTTGCACGGGAATTCGCGGCTGACGTGAAAATGGATGCAGAAAAGGCAACCATGTCATTGGTCTCGCTGTGTGCATCGCTGCCGGCCGGCGACCTCATCGGCGCGATGGCGATCTACGAAGCAGCCAGAATGCGTAATGGGCTGCCGCTCGACGTATTCAGATATTTGATCGAGGATGAACCGCGCGAGGAGACAGCCAGACCGGGCGGGCGCGCGGCCCTGCCTCTTGAAGGTGGCATTACGCTTGAGGTCGAGTTCCTCGATGATGGCGCGATGATGATCACAGGACCTGACGGAAGCCGGCACAGGATAGAGCCGGATCCTGATGAGGCGGAGCACAGACTGCTGAGCCATTACACGAGTTGGCTAATCCTCTCTCAGTTCGCTGGAATGCGCTTGGGTGCAGTGAGGCCCGGAGAGTCTGAAGTGCTTGCCAGGGCAGACCGTGACATCCTCTTACATGTCGGGCAATGCCCGTATCCGTTGATCAGACCGCTTATCGGGGCCGTCGACGCTATTCGCGAACGTAACGTCGAGGGCGTCGGCAGACTCGTTTGTCACGAGGCAGGCATCATCGAGCCCATTACGTCATCACTTATGAGAGCGCTTCGTAACGACCGTGAGACCGGTGAGTTTATCGTCCGTGAAGCAGTTCAATCAGAGAACCTTCCACTACTTGTAAGGCTCTTCACTGTGCTGACCGAACTCTCGCAGATCAAAGACAAAGACGTATCGGCGTGGGCCCGAAATAGACTCGACGACGCCGTCCGCCCGGCGATCCGTGATAGTAGATTGCTTCATTGACGAGCGCGGTTACGCTCCCTTCGTGGCAAGAAGAGCGAAAAAGAGGCCGTCCCTCGCCTCCGCAGGGGGAATCCTGACCAAGCGGCGGCCTCTGATTGCTTGCCCGGCTGCAATGAATTCAGGTAGTCGGCGGCGCGCTGCGCGTGATCGTGTTGGCGTAGACAACGAGTTCGCCGCGCTCGCCCTTGCCACGCTCGCGCCGAGTTCACGCGCCTAACGATGCCGGAATTTCTCGGAGAACGAAAGGACGGCAAGGAGAAGAAGGATGGATGAGCTGGACGGCATTCTCGCCGAAGCCGCTGCAGCAGTTGCGCACCGGTATTTCTTCCTGCCGGTTGACGGCACGGAGCCCGTTTACCGGGAGCGCGTCTATTGCTATGAGCTTTACCACCAGATGCGTACGCGCTGGCCGAAAAACTGCCCCTACTCCCTGAACGGCGAAGTGGACAAGCGCAATCATCCGTATCTCGGTGAAGGGGCGCGGAAACCGGACTTTCTTGTCCATGTGCCCGGCACGGGCGATAACGATGCAGCGATAGAAGTCAAGGGCCCAGGCGCGACTGCGGTCGGCATCCGCAAGGACATCGGCACGTTGCTTACCTTCCGGCAGTGGTACGGGCGCGTCATCTACCTTGTCTATGGCGTCGATCCCCACGCGGCACTGGAACGGGTGACCGCCAGCGCGAAGCAAGAGGAGCATCTGGATATGCTTGAACTCTGGGTGCATCCAGCGGCCGGGCAGCCCGCGGTAAGAATCACGCAGGCCGTTTGACGAAAGGGTTCGCGTGATGCAGATCACAAAGGAACTGATCGAATCCCTGCTGTGGCAGGAGGAGGAGACGGCGCTTGATTTCAAGCGCGACCAGTATCCGTTCAGCAACGCCACGAATGACGAGAAGAGCGAACTGCTCAAGGACATTCTGGCTTGTGCGAACGCCTTCCGCCAGGGCGATGCGTTCATTCTGGTGGGCGTCGAGGAGGTCAAAGGGGCGCGCAGCAGGGTGGTCGGGGTCAAGGCCCAGGCCCATCTTGATGACGCCGACTTGCAGCAATTCGTGAACAGCAAGACGCAGCGCCCGGTCGCATTCTCCTACCGGGCGATGGAGATCGACGGCCTGCCGGTTGCCGTGACCCATGTCCCGCTGCAGGAACGGCCCGTCTTCCTGAAGAAGGATTTCGGGAAGCTGAAGAAGGAGACCGTATATCTTCGCCGCGGCAGTGGGACGGCGATCGCAGGCATCGAGGAAATCGCCCGCATGGGCGCGGGTCAGCCGGGCGCCGGCGCCCCGGAACCTTCGCTCTCGGTCGCCCTGTTCGATCGGGACACAGGGAAATCGTTCGGCGATCAGGTCAGGCTGCGCAGTACGCTGCTGCATGTCCCGCCGGCAAAGGAGATACCGGACTACGACGCGGGCGGCGCATTATCCGCAAGCCTCGTTCCCGTAAACGCATCGTACTACCGGCAACTCGCAACCTTTACACAGATCAGGCAATTCGTGCAGCCGGTTTCACTTGCGATGACCAACACCGGCACGGTAAGCGGCCAGGACGTGCGGCTCGTATTTGCGATAGAAGACCCGGACAACAAGTACCTGTTCATGGATGATGCGGACTACCCCGCCCCGCCGGTACAGCAGCGCGCATTCGGCGGGTTCGCACGGATGCCGTCGCTGAACAGTGACATTGCCGTTGAGCGCGTCGCAGACACATGGCGCGTTGAGTGCAGCTTCGGCAAGATCCAGCCGCAGGACACGGTGAGGCTCAGCGACGATCTTTACGCAGGCGCGCGGGAAAGCGGGGCCCTGGAGATCGAGGCGCAGATATTCGCAGACAATCTCAGCCGGCCGCGTACCGTCCGCCTGACCCTCAGATTTGAGGCTGACGAGCGCGTCGTTTCGCTCGATGACATCGAAGACATGGAACAGGAACGCTTCTTCAGTACGCCGGAAGGACGGGCGCTACTGGAAGAAACCGAAGAGGCGGATGGACGGGACGCTGCGGACGATTAGCCTTGATGTGACAAAAATTATGCCGCTCGAAGCCCTGAATGGATCGCCCGGAAGCGCTGTCTGATGCTCGGAGCGGTGCCAAGGTCCAGTGTTGGATAGCCGCCGGGGTGCAGCAGCAAGCCGGCGCGGTGCAAACACTGAAAGCGCAACGTGTGAATCGAATCGAAGCGCCAAAGCGTGCGGCGCTTGCGGTTCGCGGAACGTCTCGGCGCCGTCGTCGTTCGCTCAAACCCGCGCGTCAGATTGAAAGCCAGGATGCTAAACCATTGCCAGGCACTGTTGGCCGCATAGCTCAGACTCGGCACGCAACCGAACGCGAATCCGCTTTTCATCTCTCCATACACCCTCTCCTGGACGCCGCGCCCCGCCATGAAATGCCACAGCGTGCGGGCCGAGACCGTCTTGTTGGTGACGACGGCGGAGTACTCGTAGTAGCCGTCGTCGGGATCGAACAGATCAAGTTGGTAGTTCTTGGCTGTGCGGTGGTGCACCTGCTTGCGGTAAATCACCACCCGGCAGCGCCGCTCCCAGGGCTCAATCGGAAGCCGCCGCTCAAAACAACTCACACCGGGGGCAACTGCCCGCCAGCGGCAGCGTTTGGCAATGAGCTCCTTCAGGCCCAGCCAGCGATAAAACGGCACCTTGATCGCGTACTCTACGCCCCGGGCTCGCTCCAGAATCTCAAGCACGTCATCCCGGAAAAACGCCCCATCCATGCGCATTTCCAGCACCGGGCGGTGACCGAGCTGTCCGCGCAGTCGCGCGATCAGCTCCTTGATGAAGCTCACCGAGGCCTTGCCGTCGTGCACGTTCCCGGGCCGGTTCTTCACCGCCAGCACCTGCCCGCTCTGCGCCTCATAGGCCGTGATCGGGTAATAGCTCGGCACCTTGCGATGATGGGGATTAAAGCCCCGCTTCGCTCCTTCGACCTTCAAGCCCGTCGACACTACCGAACCGTCCACGTCCAGCGTCAAACGGCAAAGGTCGGCGGCTCGGATCACCGCCATCGTCAACGCCTCATTGAGGCGCGCCAACGCTTCCAGCGACGCCTCGCCGAATCGGCTCAACCAGCGGCCGAGCGTGCGGGCAGACGGCAACCGCTTCAATCCGCAGCTGCGCAATACCATCGGATCCGAACCCAGATAACCGCTGTGACGCACGCGACGGCCGCCGCTGATGATCAGTGTCAGCACCAGCAGAACCATCCCCACGCCGCCGTAGTCGCTGCTCGGCAGGTGACGCCCGACGTGGCGGCGAATCTGATTCGACAGCCCCAGCTTCGCAAAATACTGCCGCAGCAACTCGAGTCCGGCGAACGACGTCAATCCCTCTGCCTCAAACCGAAGCCGCAAATCCCCATTGACTCGTCGTCGCAACTCTGCTTTTCTACATCTCACTGTTCGTGGCCTTTCGTTGTGGTGCTTGCAAGGTGTGGTAACCCGCAAGATAACACAGCGAAGGGCCTTTTCTTTGCCTACGTTTTTGTCACATCAAGGTTAGGCCGCCTATTCGCAGTGCGCAAGCGCGCGGTAGACCGTGCGCGGGGCGACCCCGAGCGCGGCGGCAAGAGCGTGGACGCTTGCCCTGCTCGCTTCAAGATCGGCGCGCGCCTGCGCGCGCGGATCAGGTTGTGGGCTGATGAAGAGGTCGCAACAGATGCGCTGCCGCCCGAGGCCGGCCCCGTGCTCGATGCGATCCTTTACCATGGAGACCTGCCGCGCCGCGAGGTTGCGGACGTGCTAGGCGTAAGTGACGGCACCGCAAGGGGCGTCGTGGCAGCTCTGGCCGATCACGGCGTTATCAGATTCGACACGCCCAAGGGCCCCCTGCATATCGCCTTTCCGGAAAAGCTGGCCTCGCGCTGCATGCCGGGGCTGTTTCCGGAAAAAACGAGCTAAGGAGGCGCGAGATAACGGCGATGGACTCCGAGGAACAGAACATCGATCCCGGCAACGAGGCGAAAGCCTGGGCGAAGATCGTCAGCGCCATTCTCGCGTCAATCGATTCCATCCTCGGCAAGCTGGAGGCAATCTTTCCCTGGCTCCGCAACTGGCTTGACCGGCCGGTCGTCCTGCCGCATACGCAGCGCAACTGGTGGCACATGGGCCGCACCGGTGACCGCAAACCATCAATGCAGATCGTCACCTACTGGTATGTGACGAACAGAACGGATCGGCCTATCAGTGTCCTGAATGCTTACATCAAGAGGCCGCGCTGGCAGGGCATTGTAATGACCAAGGATACGCGCAGCACGTATCACGGCAGCTACCCTGTCCCGCCGCAACAAACAACCGAGCTGAGCGCTCACTTTGATGTGACTCCTCCGTTCCGGAAAGCCGGGAAGACCATCTGGATCGATATCGTGTTCGTTGACCAGAACGGACAAAGAAGGACGGCCAGAAATGTCGAGATCCGCTCGCAAGATCAGAAGCGCGCGCCGCCGGCCAAATTGGAAGAAGAGGCCGTCTACAAACTGGAACACGATGTTGAGCGCAACGTTGCCGCCGTTCTCAAGGATGAAATCAGCCGCTACAGGAAGTTCGGACGCCGGTCGGGCCAATTGGGAAGTCTGCATGCGGTCTATAAGGGCCGGCCAATAAAGCAGATCTATCAAGACGGGTGGACGGACTCGCGATCCGGGGAGCGTCAGGAGATCGTCTCCGATCCTCAAAACGTCGTTGTGCAGTCCGAGAACGGCGACGCGCTCGTGAAGTTCTTCACCGGCCTTGAGCAAGATACCGATAGGGAACTGTTCGTCAACTCACTGTTAACCCGGCTAAACAGGGACAAGGAATATTATTGCGTCAGCTATCTCATTCTGTTTGTTCTATTTCGCATCGGGCGCTTGGCCGACGCTCTGACCACTGCAAGAGTTACACTGCCGTTGCGGGCAACGGTACTCGACAAGCTCATGCGTCGAAAACCGCGTGAGAGGTTGCTGGAACCTCATCAGAGGCACGGCTTTGGCGATCTCATGGGCGTGTTGAACGGACTCTTGCGATACGACCACGCCTCCTTTGCCGAGGAAGAACTTGACCTTGTCGAAGAATTCATCGGAAGCGTTGACGAATTCAGTCTTGCGATCGGCGAGAAGCTCAATTCTGTACGCGCGTACCGGCTGAACAGATCAGGCCCGTAGAAGGGCGCAGCGCCGCTGCGACGCGGAGAAAAGCAAACCAAAGGGGCAGTCATGAATCTCGGACGGCGCAGTATTCGAACGGAAGACCTGGCCCGAGCGCTTAACGTGGCGCGCCGGGACAGATTGCCCTTGCAGGGCGAACTCCGCGCCGTGTATCAGCGCCAGCAGGACGGTCCGTGGCAGCTTTGCATCGCTCGCTGCATCATGGGCGCCGCGCCGGAACGTGAGTACGTAGAGACATATCCCGGTTCGATCTTTATTTGTAAGGCCTTGCCGGCGCTGTGCGTGAAGTCTTTCATCGCACAGCTTGCCGGCGACGGCTTCGTGCTTTCCAACGACCTGCCGCCCGTTAAAATCAGGGTCAATAATCCGAGCTGGACAGAACAGGTGGTACCAAGCGACGCCACGGAAAGCAGCGTGCCCCGACGGCTGTTCTCGGCGCGGATCGAAATGAACGCCCACTTCTTTGAAATGCAGCTTGCCGCTTTTGGGATGCGATATCACGCGTCAGCGGCTGCTCATCGAAATCGATGATGACCGCGGAATCATCCGCATGAACCAGGACTCACTCTCGATCGCT
>CAZSKQ010000130.1:0-9167 GCA_964607425.1 uncultured Woeseiaceae bacterium | reverse complement strand
CCACGACGACCGGGATCACAACCCGGGGCTCTACCAACTGAGCTACGCCCACCACAGTTAAGGCCGATCGGCATACAGCTCCCCGCCGCCTCGGCCGCAAATCATATCCGATATTCCGCCCCGCTTCCCATCCCGTGGCGCGCCCGGCAGGACTCGAACCTGCAACCCTCAGGGTAGAAGCCTGATGCTCTATCCAGTTGAGCTACGGACGCATTCGCTTGTCCAACGTACGTCAGGTGGTCGGGGCAGACGGATTCGAACCGCCGACCCTCTGCTCCCAAAGCAGATGCGCTACCAGGCTGCGCCATGCCCCGCCCTCTCCCGCTTGCCCGGCCCGCTTGCGGCTTGGCCGGCGGGGGCACGATCATACGGACGCTCGCAGAAAGCGTCAATTTGATGTACTTGCCCGAGCGCCCGGCCGCGCGCCGCTTTAGCGCGCCGCCGTCGTTTGCTATGGTCGTCGCCCGCCAAACCGCAACGGATCGGAGGAACCGAAGCCGTGACCACGCTCTTCATTTCCGATCTGCACCTGGAAGCCGGCCGGCCCGAAATCGGCGAGCAGTTCCTGTCGTTCCTGGATGCCGAAGCTGCCTCGGCGGACGCCCTCTACATCCTCGGCGACCTGTTCGAGTACTGGATCGGCGACGACGATCCCGATCCCTACTACGCCGGCATGAAAAAAGCGCTGCGCGGCATTACGGCGCGCGGCGTGCCGGTGTACTTCATGCACGGTAACCGTGATTTCATGATCGGCGAAAGCTTCGCTGCCGAGGCCGGAGTGCGGCTGCTCAACGACCCCGCCCAGGTGAACCTCTACGGACGGCCAGTGCTGCTGAGCCACGGCGACGCGCTCTGCACGGACGATGTCAAGTACCAGGAGGTGCGCCGCATCACGCGCAGTCCGGCCTGGCAGGCCGCCATGCTCAGCAAGTCCGTGGAGGAGCGGCGGGCGATCGCGGAGCAGGCGCGAATCGACAGCCAGGCGCACGGCGGCACCATCGAGGCCGAGATAGCGGACGTCAACCAGGCGGCGGTGGAGGCCCTGCTGCGCCGCCACGGCGTGCCGACACTGCTCCATGGGCACACCCACCGGCCCGCGGTGCACGAGTTCCTGCTCGACGGCAAGCCCGCCATGCGCATCGTGCTGGGCGACTGGTACGAGCAGGGCAGCGTCGTGCGCTGGGATGCGCAGGGGCCGGAGCTCGCGGAGCTGGCACGTAGCGGCCGTTAAGCGGCGCCCGGAAATGGCGCCGCCGCTGTAGGAGCGCGCATTGCGCACGATGCCCAGGCCCACGAATGTGGCATCGCGCGCAATGCGCGCTCCTGCACTTTCAGCTCGCTTGATTAATGGCTCACACATCGCTTAAGCTGTGCCAGCAGCCCACACTCACATGTGAGTCATCGATCGCGCCCGACCGCCCTCTTTGCAGACATGATCACTTCTGCCCAAATGCGGGCCGCGCGTGCGCTGCTCGGGATCGGCCAGCGGCAGCTCGCCGAAACCGCGGGGCTTTCGGTACCGACGATCCAGCGTATGGAGGCAAGCGACGGCACGGTGCGGGGTAACGTCGATTCGCTGATGAAGGTCATTGCGGGCCTCGACGCGCTGGGGGTCGAGCTCATCGACGAGGGTGCCGAGAGCAAGGGCGCAGGGCGCGGCGTCCGCCTGCTGCGCGAAAGCTGACGGCCGCGCCGTGACGGTTCTCCTGACCTGCGCCGGCCTGCTGCTCGGCGTCGCGCTGGTGGCCGGGCTCCTGGCCGGGCGGCGCGGAGCGCACAACATCGTATACGGCGCCGCTCTCGCGGCCAGCCTCGCCGCGCTTTCGGCGGCACTCGCACACCTGCTCTCCGGTGCTCTGCCCGCCGCGCTCACGCTGCCGGTCGGCCTGCCGTGGATCGGTGCGCACTTCCGGCTGGATGCACTCGCCGCATTCTTCCTCGTCGTCGTCAACCTCGGCGGCGCCGTGGCGAGCCTGTACGCCCTGGGCTACGGCCGCGCCGAGGGCTCGCCCGGCCGCGTGCTGCCGTTCTACGCTGCTTTCCTCGCCGCCATGAACCTCGTGGTTCTCGCGGACGACGCGTTCACTTTCCTGCTCACCTGGGAGTTCATGTCGCTTGCCTCCTGGGCGCTGGTCATGGCGCACCATCGCGAACCGGGCAATCGGCACGCGGGCTTCGTCTACCTGGTCATGGCGAGCTTCGGCACGCTCGCGCTGCTGCTCGGCTTCGGCCTGCTCGCCGGTCTCGATGGCGCGTACGGGTTCGGGGCCATGCGCGAGAGTGTCGCGACGCCGTCCATCGCGGCCCTCGCGCTCCTGCTCGTGCTCCTCGGGACGGGGTCAAAGGCGGGTCTCGTGCCGCTGCACGTGTGGCTGCCGCTGGCGCACCCGGCGGCACCCAGCCACGTGTCCGCGCTCATGAGCGGCATCATGACCAAGGTCGCCGTATATGCATTCATCCGCGTCGCCTTCGACCTGCTCGGGGCGTCGAGCTGGTGGCAGGGCATGCTGGTGCTGTGCCTCGGCGGCATCACCGCCGCTCTGGGCGTTCTGTATGCGCTGATGCAGCACGACCTGAAAAGACTGCTCGCCTACCACACGGTCGAAAACATCGGCATCGTTTTTATCGGCCTCGGTCTCGCACTCGCCTTCGAGGCAAACGGCATGATGCTCGCCGCCGCGCTCGCGCTTACGGCGGCGCTGTTTCATGTGTTCAATCATTCGCTGTTCAAAAGCCTGCTGTTCTTCGGCGCCGGTGCGGTGCTGACCGCGACCGGGCAGAAGGATATGGAGCGTCTCGGCGGGCTGATCCATCGCATGCCGTGGACCAGCGCTGCGTTTCTCATCGGCTGCGTGGCGATTTCCGCACTGCCGCCGCTCAACGGGTTCGCATCGGAATGGCTTACGTTCCAGGCGATCCTGCAAAGCCCGGAGCTGCCGCAGTGGGGCCTCAAGTTTGCCGTGCCCGCGGTGGGCGGGCTGCTCGCACTTGCCGCGGCGCTGGCGGCGGCCTGCTTCGTCAAGGCATTCGGCATCGTGTTCCTCGGACGGGCGCGTTCGGCGGCGGCCGCGAGCGCCGGGGAGACCGATCGGCTGTCGCGCGCGGCCATGTGCGTGCTTGCCGCGCTGTGCGTGCTGGCCGGCATCCTGCCCGGGATCGTGATCGACATTCTCGCGCCGCTGACGGAGTCCCTGCTCGGATCGAGCATGCCGCTGCAGGCGGGCCGGCCCTGGCTGACGATCGTGCCGGTCGCAGAAGCGCAGAGCTCCTACAGCGGATTGCTCGTGTTCGTGTTCATCGCGCTATCTGCCGCGGCGGCCGTGCTCTTCGTGGCCCGCTACGCCTCGCGCGGGCTGCGTCGCGCGCCCACCTGGGACTGCGGTTTCCCGAACGCGGACCCGCGCACCCAGTACACGGCAGGCGGCTTCGCGCAACCGATACGCCGCGTGTTCGGCACGCTGGTATTTCGCGCGCGCGAGCACGTCGAGCTGCCGCCTCCCGGCGATCGCCGGCCCGCGAAACTGCAGGTGTCCCTGCGTGACCTCGCCTGGGACGGGTTGTACGCACCGGTCGCCGCCGCCGTCGACCTCACCGCGACGCGGCTGAACCGCTTCCAGTTCCTGACGATCCGGCGCTACCTCAGCCTGGTCTTCATGGCGCTCGTCGTCCTGCTGCTGGTGCTGGCGATATGGCTGTGACGGATCTCGCAGCCCAGCTCGCGGTGCAGGGCCTGCAGATGGCGCTGGTACTTGCCGCCGCGCCGCTTTTTACCGGCTTCGTGCGCAAGATGCGAGCGCGCCTGCAGCGGCGGCGGGGGGCGTCCGTGCTGCAGCCGTATCGCGACCTGCTGCGTTTGCTGCGTAAAGACGCCATCGTTGCCGACAGCACGTCATGGCTGTTCCGGGCCGCGCCTTACCTCGTCTTCGCTTCGATCTGGGTGGCCGCGAGCCTCGTGCCGACGTTTGCCACCGGCCTCGTGTTCAGCGGCGCGGCCGACCTGATCGCGATCGTCGCCCTGCTCGGCAGCGCGCGCTTCTTCCTCGCGCTTGCGGGTCTCGATGCAGGAACCAGCTTCGGCGGCATCGGCTCCAGCCGCGAAGTGATGATTGCCTCGCTGGCCGAGCCCGCCATGCTGCTGATCGTCTTTCCGCTTGCACTCATCGCCGGCTCGACTCAGCTCTCAACCGTGGCGGAGTTCATGATGTCCCCCGAAGCCGGCCTGCGCGTCACCATCGGGCTTGCGCTGGTCGCCTTCCTGATGGTCGCACTCGCGGAGAACGCGCGCATTCCCGTCGACAATCCGGCGACGCACCTCGAGCTCACCATGGTGCACGAAGCGATGGTGCTCGAGTACTCGGGCCGCCACCTGGCGATGATCGAGCTGGCAGCGGCGGTCAAGCTGCTGCTGTACGCGTCCCTGCTCGCCTGTCTGTTCGTGCCCTGGGGGCTCGCGGCGCCTGGCACGGGCATCGGTGCGATGGCAGCCGGCCTCGCGAGCTATGCCGCGAAGCTCATCGGTGCCGGCCTGCTGCTCGCGGTATTCGAGACGGCGGTTGCCAAGATGCGGGTGTTCCGCGTGCCTGATTTTCTGGGCGCGGCACTCATGCTCGGGCTGCTCGGCACGCTGCTCCTGTTCCTGACGCGGAGTCTCTGATGCCGACCGACGCCTTCGCAACCGACAGGAGCCGGAGCTAGTGGAAACACTCGCCTTCGATATTGCGCACATGCTCGCAGCGAGCATGGTCCTGATCAGCTTCGTGCAGCTTTACCAGGACCGCCTGTACGCCCTGCTCAACACGTTCGCGCTGCACGCCCTGGCGCTGGCGGCGTCGGTGGCCTGGCAGGCCTGGATCCAGGACGCACCGCACCTCTACGTCACGGCGGCGATCGCACTGGTGTTCAAGGCCATCGTCATCCCGGTGGTGCTGCACCGCGTCATCGAACGGCTGGGCATCCACCGGGAAATCGAAACGGTGGTCGGTATCGGCCTCACCATGCTCGCCGGGATCGCGCTCGTGGCGCTGGCAATGGTGGTGATGCTGCAGGTCACCGCCGGCGCCGACCCGCTGGCACGCCAGGATCTCGCGTTCGCGCTCGCCGTCGTGCTGCTGGGCCTGCTGCTCATGGTGACCCGGCGCAACGCGGTGAGCCAGGTGGTCGGTTTCATGTCGCTGGAGAACGGGCTGGTGCTCGCGGCGGCCGGCGCGCAGGGAATGCCGCTGGTGGTGGAAATCAGCGTCGCGTTCTCGATCCTGATTGCGCTCATCGTGATCGGGATCTTCCTGTTCCGTATCCGCGAGCGCTTCGACACGGTGGACGTGCGAGCGCTGGAACGGCACCGGGGTGAAAGGCAATGAGGATCGACCCGGTCGCCCTGGTGCTGTTGTTCCCGATCGTCTCGGCGGCGTTGCTGGCGCTGTTGCCGGGCTATCGGCTGACGTCGCGGCTCAACATGCTGGCGTCGTTCCTGACGCTCATTGCCGCGCTGGCGCTCTTCGTCACCGAGACGCCCGGGCCCGGCACCTACCTGCTCATCGATGAGCTCAACATCGTGTTTATCGTCGTGAATACCTTCGTCGGGTTCACGACCAGCGTGTTCAGCGCGAGCTACATCGGGCACGAGGTCGCAAGCGGCAAGCTGACACCCAGGTACCTGCGTTTCTACCACGCGATGTACCAGCTCCTGATGTTCGCGATGAACCTCGCACTGGTCGCGAACAACATCGGGCTGATGTGGGTAGCGATCGAAGTCGCCACGCTGACGACCGTGCTGATGGTCGGCCTCTACCGCACGCACGAGGCGCTCGAGGCGGCCTGGAAATACTTCATCCTCGGCAGCGTTGGCATCGCGCTTGCGCTGTTCGGCACCATCCTCGTGTACATGGCGGCACAGCCGTCGGTCGGCGAAGGGGCGGACGCAATGGTCTGGACCGTGCTGATGGAGCATGTCGCGGCCTTCGACCCGGCGCTTTTGAACGTCGCGTTCGTGTTCCTGCTGCTCGGCTACGGCACCAAGGTCGGGCTCGCGCCGCTGCACGCGTGGCTGCCTGATGCGCACGCGGAAGGCCCGACACCGATCTCCGCCGTGCTCTCCGGCCTGCTGCTGAACGTCGCGCTGTATGCGTTGTTGCGGTTCAAGATGCTCCTGGCCGGCAACGACGGTGCCATCGCACCAGGGCCGCTGCTCGTTACAATGGGTGCAGGCTCGCTGGTATTCGCGGCATTCATGCTGTACCGGCGGCTGGATGTGAAGCGCCTGTTCGCCTATTCGTCGATCGAGCACATGGGCATCATCGCGTTTGCTTTTGGCATGGGCGGCCCGCTCGCGAATTTCGCCGGACTGCTGCACATGGTGATGCACAGCCTGGCGAAATCGGCGATCTTCTTTGCCGTCGGCTACGTGGCCCAGGTGAAGGGCTCGCAGAAAATTGCCGACATCGGCGGCCTGACCGCGACCCACCCGTGGCTCGGCTGGGGGCTGGTGATCGGGGTAGTCGCGATCGCGGGGCTGCCGCCGCTCGGTATCTTCATGAGTGAGTTCCTGCTGGTGACCTCCACCTTCGCGCGCGAGCCGCTGCTCGCCGTGGTGCTCGTGGGCGGCATCCTGATCGCCTTCGGCGCCCTCCTGCTGCGCCTCAATTCGCTCGCCTTCGGCGACCCGCAGGGCAGCACCGCTCCGGCGGAGGTATCGTTCGCACCGATGTACGCCCACCTGGTGCTGGTGCTGGTCGCCGGGATCTACCTGCCGGCGCCGCTGGTCGCGTGGTTCGAGCACGTTGCGGGGTTGCTGGGATGACGCCCGTGACACCCGCCGTGGCTACGCTTGCCGACCTGGTCGCCGCGCACCCGCGCATCGACGGGCACGGACCGTGGCCGCGCGTGCGCATCGACGTCGCGGCATGGCACGACGTCGCCGGCCAACTCGCGGCGGGCCGCTGGAGCCTGCTCGGGTTGTGGGCGGACACAGCCGCCGTGCACGCGGCGCTTGCCGACCGCGGCTCCGCGGTAATCGCCAGCCTCGACTGCCCGGACGGCCGCTTCGATTCGCTAACGCCACACCATCCGCCCGCCCTGCGCCTCGAACGCGCGATACGCGACCTGTTCGGTTATGAACCGGCGGGCCTGGCCGACACGCGCCCCTGGCTCGATCACGACCGCTGGGGCGTGATGTACCCGTTGGGACAGCGGGCACAAGTTGCCGCCTCCGGGTCCGATTACCCGTTCCTGCCGGTGGAAGGCGAGAGCCTGCACCAGGTGCCCGTCGGCCCGGTGCACGCCGGCATCATCGAGCCCGGCCATTTCCGGTTCACCGTGAACGGCGAGACCATCGTGCGGCTGGAGGCGCGGCTTGGCTATACGCACAAGGGCATCGAAAGCCTGATGGCCGGTGCCGATCTCGCACGCGCCGCACAGCTCGCCGGGCGCTGCTCGGGCGACAGCACGGTCGCCTATGCGCTCGCCTTCGCGCGCGCCGCGGAAGCGGCGCTCGGCGTCGATGCGCCCGCGCGCGCGCATTGGCTGCGCGGCCTGATGGCGGAGCTCGAGCGGCTTGCGAATCACCTGGGCGACATCGGTGCGACCTGCAACGATGCCGCGTTCGCCATCATGCACGCGCATTGCGGCGTGCTGCGCGAGCGGGTGCTGCGGGTGTCGCATGCGTGTTTCGGGCATCGCCTGATGCGCGATTGCGTGGTGCCGGGCGGGGTGGCCGTCGACCTCGATGACGACGGTCCGGCACGGATCCTCGCCCTGGTCGAAGAGATCGAGAGTCGCTTCCCGGCGCTGGTCGAGCTGTATGAAAACACGGCCTCGCTGCAGGACCGCACGGTCGGCACCGGCCGGCTCGACGACCGGCTCGCGCGCCAGTACGCCGCCGGGGGTTACGTCGGGCGAGCCTCGGGGAGGGACTTCGATGCGCGGAAGTTCGCGCCCTATCCGCCTTACGACCAGCTGGAGTTCGACGTACCGGTCCTGCTGGAGGGAGACGTCGATGCGCGCGTGCGCATCCGCATGCTGGAAGTGAAACAGAGCCTGTCGCTGGTAAAAAAGATGCTGCGGCGAATGACTGCCGGCAAGCTGCGCGCTAGTCTCCCACGCACCGGTGGCGAAGGCGTCGCGCTGGTCGAGGGCTTCCGCGGGGACATCCTGGTATGGCTCGCCCTCGCTCCTGACGGGCGTGTCGCACGCTGCCATCCGCGCGATCCATCGTGGTTCCAGTGGCCGTTGCTGGAGGCCGCCATCGAAGGCAACATCGTTGCGGATTTCCCGCTCTGCAACAAATCGTTCAACTGCTCGTATTCGGGCCACGATCTCTGAGCGCCCCGAATCATGCGTAGATTGCTCTTCAATAGCCTGTTGCACGGTCCGGTCACGGAGGCCGGACCCGAACCCGACCCGGATGCACTGGCCGAGCTCCGTGCCGCGCTCGAGCGCTCGGCCCGGCAGCGGCTGGGCCGCAGCCTCACGCTGCGGGCCGTGGATAGCGGCTCCTGCAATGCCTGCGAGCTGGAACTGCACGCGCTCGGCAACGCGTTCTACGATCTCGAGCGCTTCGGCCTGCACTTCGCGGCATCGCCGCGGCATGCGGACGTGCTGCTCGTAACCGGGCCGGTGACGAAGAACATGCGCGAAGCACTGGAGCGCACGTACGCGGCGATGCCCGATCCGAAATGGGTAGTGGCAGTGGGCGATTGCGCGGCGGACGGCGGCATGTTCGCAGGCAGTTATGCCGTGGTCGGCGGCGTATCGCGGGTCCTGCCGGTGGACCTGCACATTCCCGGCTGTCCGCCGAGCCCGGAGCAGCTGCTGCGTGGCTTGCTTGCGTTGCTCGAGGTGAACGCGGGCAAGTCTTCGTAAACCGGATGCACGATGACGAAAATCCTGGTCAGGGTGAAGCCGAACGCGCGCGTGAGCGAGCTCGAGCAGATGAGCGACGGGAGCTGGCACGCGCGTCTCAAGTCGCCGCCGGCGGAAGGCAAGGCGAATGCCGAGCTGGTGCAGCTCGTGGCCAGGCACTTCGATGTGCCGAAGCGCCGCGTCACGCTGAAGAGCGGCCAGTCCGGCCGCACCAAGCTCGTCCAGATCGACAGGTAGGAACCCGCACTACGGGGCGGCAATGGACTGGTAGGAGCCCGCCATGCGGGCGATCCCCCCGGTGGCGGGGTGGC
>CAZSKQ010000129.1:0-9280 GCA_964607425.1 uncultured Woeseiaceae bacterium | reverse complement strand
CCGCTCCGTTGGTGCCTGGATTGTGGGGTGCGCCAGTCGTCCGGTTTTTGTCGCCCGCATGGCGGGCTCCTACAGGGCGTGGGATTGCGAGTTGGGTCAGGGGGACGGCAGGGCGTCGACGAACTCGATCATGCGCTTTTGCGTGGCCGCGTCGGGGAGCGGGCCGGTGCCGCCGCCGAGGTTATCCAGCATGTGTTTCGGATTGCTGGTCGCGGGCGTGATGACGGTTATCGCGGGATGCGCGGCGATGAACTTCAGGAAGAACTGCGCCCAGCTTCGCGCGCCGAAATCGGCCGCCCAGGCGGGCAGCTCCACGCCTTCGGTGCGCGCCCACAGGCGGCTGCGGCCGAACGGCAGGTAGGCCAGCACCGCGATACCGCGCTCCTGCGCCAGCGGCAGGATAGTGCGCGCCGATTCCCGGTTGTCGATCGCGTAATCGACGCCAATGAAGTCCAGCGGCTCCTCGCGCATGACTTGCGCAAGGTAGTCATAATCGCGCGAGCTGGTCGAGGTGGTGCCGATGTAGCGGACCCGGCCCGCCTCCTGCAGTTCCTTCAGGACGGCAAGCTGCGTCGGAACATCCTGCAGGTTGTGAACCTGGATCAGGTCGATGGTTTGCAGGCCGACGCGTTCAAAGGACGTCTCGAGCTGCTGCCTGACAGCCCTGGGCTCGGCCGAGTCGCCGCCGCGCGGCACGGCATTCACCTTGGTCGCCCAGAAGACCTTCTGCGCGATGCCGAGGTCCTTCACGATCTCGCCCGCCACCGCTTCGGAATCGCCGTAGCCCGGCGCGGTGTCGAATACCGTGCCGCCGTTCTCCACCAGCGTCCGCATGACCGCACGCAGCCGGTCGACGTTCTCGTCGTCGGCCATCCGGCGGAACGTCGCGGAGCTGCCGAGGCCGATGATCGGCAGCGTCTCGCCCGACGACGGGATCGCCCGCTGGATCAGCTCGCCACCGTCCCGCGCCAGCAGGGCCCGCGGGTGCAGCGCGAGGGCCGCGCCGGCGGCGGCATAGCGGAACAGGTCACGACGGCTGGTCATGCGATGTCTCCGATGCGTTCAAAACGGCTCCAACTATAACCAACGGCGCCCCGCCCCGCAGCGGCCGTGTGCCGCGGCTTGCCGGCGGGTATCCTGTGCGCTTTTGCGCCGGGCCGCCGGCCGGAACGAGGTGGTATGTACGATCTACTCGCGCTGCCGGGCGCCACCGCGATTTTCGCGATCACCGTCGGGCTCAGCTTGCTTGGCATGTACCGCGCGCCGGGCGTGATCGAAGCCTGCCTGTTCCGCCCCTACTGGCTGCCGCGAACCAACCGATACGACACGATCATCACCAGCGGTCTCGTGCATGCCGACCTGCCGCACCTGCTGTTCAACATGATCACATTCTGGTTTTTCGCGTTCCCGATGGAGCATCGGCTCGGCACGGCCGCTTTCCTGGCGCTCTACCTTGCCGGCCTGGTCCTGAGCCACGCCTGCACGTGGGTCCGGCAGAAGGACAACCCGCAGTATGCGTCGCTAGGCGCCTCCGGCGCGATCTCGGCGGTGCTGTTCGCCTACATCGTGTATTCCCCGGCAACGGAACTGATCATCTTCCCCATACCGATCCCGATACCCGCGGCGCTGTTCGCGGTCGGCTACGTCGCGTGGTCCTGGTGGGCTTCCCGGCAGGAGCGCGGCCGCATCAACCACGACGCCCACCTCTGCGGCGCCTTCACCGGCCTCGCATTCGTCGCCGTCACCGATCCCGGCGCCTTCACCGCCCTGCGGAACCTGCTCCTGTAGGAGCCCGCCATGCGGGCGACGGCACCCGCCCTGGCGGTGGCAGTCGCCCGCATGGCGGGCTCCTACAGCGGAGTGTGCCGTTATTCCGTGTCGGCGTAGCCTGTCAGCTCGACGTAGCCGCGGCCGGCCAGGGGCTCTGTCCCGCGCCGGCCGGTGACGTTTACCGCACCCTCCCAGTACCGCACGCTCGTGTCGAGCTCCTGTGCCGCGAGGACCGGTTGCACTTCAACCGTGAGTCCAAGCTGCGGCACGGCAAGCGTCCAGGCCGACGGGTAGCGGCCGCCCCTGGGGCTGTCCCAGTGATCCCGAACCTCGAGCGTCACGTCCCCGTAAGCGAGATGCACGGATTCGCCTTCCGCCGGCACGAACGTGCCGGCGCTCATCGGGTCGGCTCCGCCATCGCGCCGGCGCAGCCGGTAATACATGAGCTCACTCCCATCCGCGAACTGCAGCGCGAACCAGTCCCAGCCCGCCTGCTCGTCCGCCAGCGCGCTGCTGCCCCACTCCCGGTCGAGCCAGGACAGCCCCGACACGTCGTAGACCTCGCTGCCGATCCGAAGCGTGCCGTCCGTAGCGATGCGCGTCATGGAATAGTAGTAACTGGCGTTGCCCGGCTCGGAAGATTTGCGCGACAACCCGGCTTCACCGTGCAGCACGGGCGGCTTCAGCGGTTCGAGAGTAACGGTCAGCGCGGCCTCCCCGCTGTCGGCGTGGAGCAGCCACTTGTCCCCGGCCTCGTTGCTTGGAAACGCTTTCAGGAACCAGTCCTCCAACCACACGCGGAACGGGTCCGCCGTGGCCCCGGCGAGGCCGAGCGCGCCGCGCGCGAAGCTCTCTTCGGCGAGGAAACGCCGGCCGCGGACGTCGGTAACGGCGAAATGCCCGACGTAGACCTGGCGGCTCCGCCAGTCGGACGGCTCGTCGGCCACCAGCGCCGGCCGGGTTGCCGGCGCCAGCGCGAAACGGAACAGGGTCAACTCGAAGCCGAAGCGCTCGCCGCCCACGGCATCCAGGTTGCCGGTCACGTACCACCACTCGTTGCGGTACTCCGGGTGCGGGCCGTGGTCGGCCGGGAAGGCAAAATCCCGCGGCTCGAGTGCGCGGGCGTAACCGGGGTCGGCGCTTCCGAGCAGCGTCGACAGCCGCGGTGAACCCGAGTTCGCGGGGGCTGCCTGCGCCGCCTCTTGAGCGCCTGTATCAGCTGTCAAAATGGCTGTAGCAACAATTAGTAATGAGATCTTTCTCACGTCAATCCTCGCGCATGGCCAGGGCCGGATTGGCGCGCGCCGCATGGCGCGCGGGGTAGACCGCGGCCAGCAAAGCCGCGGCCACCGCGAGCGCCACTGCCGCCGCCAGGGCGCCCGGCTCCACGACAACGTCCATCTCCCAACCGAACGCACGGCGATTGATCACCTCGATGAGCACAAAGGACATGAGCAACCCCAGCGGGATCGCCGCCAGTCCGCCGAGAAGCCCGATGAAGCCTGTCTGGACGACCACCATGCCGCCGAGCTGTCCCGGCGTCATCCCCAGCGCGCGGAACACGGCCAGCTCCCGCGCGCGCTCGAGCTGCAGCGCGAGCATCGCCGCCGCGATGCCGATCAGCGCCACGGCGAGCGCCAGCCAGTAGAGGACGTCGGTGATGACGAACGTGCGGTCGAAGATCTCCATCGACAGCTCGCGGATGTCACGGTTGGACCGGATGAGCAGCGCCTGCCGCCCGGCGCTCACTTCCCGCAGTCGCTCGATCACGGCATCCGTATTCGCGTCCGGCGCGAGGCGGAGGCCGAGCGAGCCGATACGCGGATCCTCCCAGAAGACGTCGAAGGTGTGGCGGCTCATGAGCATCGAATCCAGGTTGGCGTCATAGCTCCGGTAAGTGGCCGCGACCGGGAACGTGCGTGCCCCTTGCGGTGTCGGCAGCGTCACCGTGTCGCCGGGCCCGATCCCGTGACGGTACGCGTAGGAGTCCGACACCAGGACCGCGCCTTCCTGCCGGAATGCCTGTTCCACCGCTGCCGGCTCGCTGTCTCGCAGCAGGATGCCGCTCCAGCTTTCCGGCGGCAGCTCCAGCACGGTGAGCTCGACGCGGCCGGATTCCGTCTCCAGCCAGACGCTGCGGCTCGTGCTGAAGGCCGCAATGCCCGGTACTTGCAGGAGGTCGGCCACGAGATCCGGCAGCAGCGTCCCGCGTTCGACCCCCACGTACACGTCCGAGCGCAGCGTGCCGTCCAGCCACTCGCTGACGGCATCGCGAAAGCTGTCGACCATGACACTCACCCCCAGCGTCGCGGAGACGGCCACGCCCAGGGCGACGATCGCCACGGCGGTGCGGCTGAGGGAGGCCGCGATCCCCGAAATGGCCAGCCGCCCCGTCACCCCGCCGAGTGCCGCCGCCGGTCGGGACGCCGCCCTTGCGATCGCCCGCACCAGTATCGGTATGCACAATGCGAGCCCGGGAACCAGCATGAACAGGGCGACCAGGCCCGCCACCAGGTTGCCGCCCGACAGCTCGATCAGCAGCGCCGCCAGCACCGCGGCGATCAGCCCCGCGAACGCGAGTATGGGCAGCAGGCGCCCCGTGACGCGCTCCAGCGCCGCGCGGGCGAGTGCCAGCCGCGGCAACGTGGACGCCGCTTCCCAGGCAGGCACCGCGGCCGCAACGAGGGTGGCGGCAAGGCCCGCGGCAACCCCTTTAGCTATCGCCAGCGAATCCGGCACCACTGTCGTAACCGTAACCACGAAGTAGAGGTCGTTTATCGAGCGCGAGACCAGCCCCAGCAGCCACCCGGCAAGCCACAGGCCGAGCGCGATGCCGGCCGCCACGCCGAGGACGCCGAGCAGGAATGCTTCACCCAGGACCAGGGCCAGCAGTTCCCGGCGCGTCACGCCGAGAGCCCGCAGCGCGCCGAAGATGGCCCGCCGCTGTACGACCGCGAAACTGATGCTGTTATAAATAAGGAAGACGCCGACCAGCAGCGCCAAAAGGCTCATTGCCTTCAGGTTGGTCTCAAAGGCCGCACTCATGCCGCTCACCGCTTCCGTGCGCCCCGCCGCCGGCAGCAATTGCACGCCGGGCGGCAGTTTTGCGGCCAACCGCGCGGCCGCGGCTTCGTCATCCGGCGGCAGGCGCACATCGATGCGGGTCAACCATCCCTGCCGTCCCAGCCACTCCTGCGCGGTGGATACATCCGCGATCAGGAGGTTGTCCAGCCGCCGTTCCCCGGCGCCGCCGGCAAAGCCCGCGAGCGTCGCCCGCACCTCGCGGCCGTTCGCGACCACGGTGAAGGTGTCGCCGGGTGACAGGCCGAGTTCGGCAGCGGTGCGCTCCGCCAGCAGCACCGCGCCGGGATCGGTCAGCAGGCGCCGGAGCAGCTCGAATCCGCCGAGGACGGAGTCCGGTGCCGTGTAGTCGCGGAATCCTGCCTCGGCCAGCGGATCGACGCCGAGCAACTGCAGCGTCACGTCACCGGCGTCGACGTACTCCTCCACCACGGGAGCGAGATCGACGGACTTCCGGTCCACGCGGAGCGCCGTATAGAGATTTTCGTCGACACCCGCCGGGCCGCCGACGACCTGGTGCGTGGCTTCGCCGTTGACGGCATCCATCGAGAGCAGGAAGGCGCGCCGTGAACTGTCGACGGCGAGATCGGTCGCCAGCATGACCGCGACGCCGATTGCAATACCGGCAAGCGCGGGCGCGAGCTGCCACGGATGGCGCCGGAAATAGTTCCAGCTCGCCCGGGCCAGTACCGGCATCAAGCGGCGCCGGGACCCAGCCGGCCGTCGCGCAGCTCGACAGTGCGGTCGCAAAAGGCCGCGACACGCGCGCTGTGCGTAGCGACCAGCAGTGTGCCGCCGGCATGCCGCACGAGTGAATCGAGCAAGGCCAGGATTTCTTCCGTTGTGCGGTCATCGAGATTGCCGGTGGGCTCGTCAGCCAGCACCAGCGACGGCCGGTGGGCAAGTGCGCGGGCAATCGCCACGCGCTGCTGTTCACCGCCGGACAACAGCTCGGGCCAAGCGCTGCGCCTGTCGCCCAAGCCGACGGCCGCGAGCAGGTCGTTGACCCGCTGCTCTGCTTCCGGATCGCCGAAGCCGTTCAGCTCCAGCACCAGGCGCACGTTGTCGCTGACATTGAGCGTCGGCACGAGATTGAAGGCCTGGTAAACAAAGCCCACGTTTCGGCGCCGCCACAGCGTGCGATCACGTTCGCTCAGGGCAGTGATGATCGCGCCGTCGACTTCGACCTCACCCTCGTCCGGCGCGTCGATTCCGCCGATGAGATTGAGCAGTGTGGACTTCCCGGACCCGCTGCGACCGCGAATAGCCACCGTTTCGCCTCTCGTAAAGCGGGCGTCCAGGCCGTCGAGCACCGTGTGCAGCGCCCCGCCCTCGCGATACCGGCGGTGCAGGTTGCGGATTTCGACGCGAGTCGAGGGCAGTTCGCGGCTCATGGTCTCCGGCCGGCCTTTGTGCCGGCAGAAAGTGTGACAGACAGTCCTGACACTCCTTGCAGCAGCCGGTAAAATACCGGCGTTTCAAGGGAAAACACCTTCATTATAAAGGCGATCGCAACGATCCACGAATGATGGGGGGCTGTTGCAAAGGGCAATAGGCCGCAGATGAAAGCTCGGCTATCCGTCGAAATGTATCTTCCGCTGTTGCTCAGTGCGGCAGCCGTACTCGGAGTTTCACCGTTCCTGCTGTTTCGCCTTTTGAACGGTGAATGGGTCATGGCCGTCGTCGACGGGGTAATCATCGCGGGCTTTTCTTTCCTCGGCATCTCGGTGCTGCGTCCCCGCCGCGTGCGCTTCGCCAGCGTATGCCTTGCCATACTGTGCGTGGCCGGAATGCTGACCACGATCTACGTGCAAGAGGAACGGCAGGTTTTCTGGGCTTACCCGGCCCTCATCGCGGTGTTCTATCTCGTCAAGCCGGGCGAGGCGGTATTGATTGCCGGGGTGACATTGCTCGCCCTGGTGCCCGAGCTGGTGCGCACCGAGGATGTATTCAAGCTCACCACCATCTTCACCACGCTGGTCATGACCGGTGCGTTCGCTTACGCCTTCGCGTTCCTGACCCGCGGCCAGCGCGACCAGCTCCTGGTGCTCGCGCGCAAGGATCCGCTGACCGGCGTCGGTAACCGGCGCGCACTCGACGAGAAGCTGGCCGAAGTCTGCGCGACGCAGACCCGCGCCAACGTGCCAGCGTCGCTGCTGTTGATCGATATTGACAACTTCAAGGGGATCAACGACGAGTTCGGGCACGCGGCGGGCGACCAGATCCTGGTACGGCTCACCGAAATCATCGAGCTTCGCATCCGGGTCACGGACAGCCTGTACCGCATCGGCGGCGAGGAGTTCGTCGTCGTCATCGAGGGACAGAAGAAAGAACAGGCACGACGGCTCGCGGAGCAGCTGCGCACCCTGGTGGAAGCGAATGAGCTGGCGCCCGGCGGCGCCGTGACCATTTCCCTCGGCGTTGCCGAACTCGGGAGGGGCGAGAATCCGGACCAATGGCTGCACCGCGCCGACATCGCGCTGTACGAATCCAAGCGCGCCGGACGCAACCAGACCAGCCTGGCGACTACGGGCAAGGTGCTGCACCTCGATCCCGGCCGTTGACAGCCGGGGGGCACAAACCATACTCACCGGGATTGCGTCCAATCCCGGTTCCCGGCAATCGAAAGAGGTAGGCAAAGATGGGCTTGCTCGTTGATGGAATATGGCGCGATCAGTGGTATGACACGGAAGCAACCGGCGGGCGCTTCGTTCGTTCGACGAGCGCGTTCCGCAACTGGGTGACGCCGGACGGCGCCCCGGGACCGGGCGGCAAGGGCGGCTTCGCGGCGGAACCCGGCCGTTATCACCTGTACGTTTCGCTCGCCTGCCCGTGGGCGCACCGCACCCTCATCTACCGCAAGCTGAAGAACCTCGAGGACTACATCTCCGTTTCCGTGGTGCATTGGCTGATGCTGGAGGACGGCTGGACGTTCGCTCCGGGCGAGGGTGTGATTCCCGACCCGGTGAACGGGGCTCGCTACCTGCACGAGGTGTACACGGCAGCCGACCGCCACTACTCGGGGCGCGTCACCGTGCCTGTGCTCTGGGACAAGCAGGCGGGCACCATCGTCAACAACGAGTCCGCCGAGATAATCCGCATGCTGAATAGCGCGTTCGACGGGCTTGCGGGCGTGCCGCCGCTGGATTTTTGCCCGGCACACCTGCGCGAAGAGATAGACGCGTTGAACGAGCGCATTTACGACACGGTGAACAACGGTGTCTACCGGGCCGGCTTCGCGACGACGCAGCAGGCCTACGAGGAAGCGATCGGGCCGCTGTTCGAGACGCTGGACTGGCTGGACCGGCGGCTTGCCGATCAACGCTACCTCATTGGCGACACGATCACGGAAGCGGACTGGCGGCTGTTCACGACGCTGGTACGTTTCGACGCGGTGTACTACAGCCATTTCAAATGCAACCTGCGCCGCATCGTCGATTACCCGCACCTGTGGCGGTATGCGCAGGACCTGTACGGGCAACCCGGCATCCCGGACACGATCAATTTCGCCCACATCAAGGGCCATTATTACGGCAGCCATCGCACGATCAACCCCACCGGGATCGTACCGGCAGGCCCGGTAACGGGCTTTCCCGGCGCCGATGCGGTACCCGGGCGCGGCGTCGAATGAACTATTTGCCGCCTGCACCTGCCTTACGTCAACGTGTGTTCCGGAATCGAGGGGGTTTCATGCGTTACCGACTGCCATCGATCATAATCCTGTCCTGCGTCCTGTTCGCCGCCGAAGCACTGGCTGAGCGCGTGCCCGCGCAACTGGGAACCGGCAACAAGTCCCTCGCTTCGCTGATCGAGTTCCCGGAACTGAAAGGCGACACGACCGCCGTCATCCGGTGCGCCGCCATCGCCGAGGACGACGGAGACCTGAAAATGAACGGCTGCTTCGCGGAGGAACCGGCCGATCAGCTCTTTATCAAGCCGATCGTCGATGCAGCCAAACGCGCACGCGTCGTGCCCGCCGTCGCGGACGGCAAGCGCAGGGCGATCTACCTGCAGTACCGGGTGGAATTCATCAAGAAGGGCAGCGAGCAGACAATCAACGTCTACCCCAATCCCGGTGTGCAGGAGAACATCGATGCGTACGGGCAGGATCACGTAGCGGCGCAGCGAACGGTAGGCAAGGAAAAATGGCAGGATGAATGTCCCGGGAGCTCGTCTTACCTCGTCTGGCTCAAGGCGCACGTCGCACCGGACGGCCAGCAGAGCAGCCTGAGCCTGACCCACGCCGGGGGACTGAACCCGACGCCGCGTTGCCGGCAGGCGATCCTCGACACCGTCACGAACAGCCTGTTCTTCCCTGCCCTGGCGAACGGCGAACCGGTGCCGTCCACCTACATGGAACCGTTCGGCAACTGACGCCCATGTAGGAGCCCGCCATGCGGGCGACAGCGACGCGCCCCATCGAAGGCAC
>CAZSKQ010000128.1:0-9296 GCA_964607425.1 uncultured Woeseiaceae bacterium | reverse complement strand
TGAATAAACAAATGTAGGAGCGCGCATCGCGCGCGAAAGAACCCGCACCGCGGCCGAAATCGGAACCCGCACCGCGGGGCAAAAGTGGAACCCCCCGCACCGCGGGGCGAAAGTGGAACCCCCGCACCGCGGGGCAAGAGTGAAACCCCCGCAACGCGGGCAAAACAGGTAGGAGCGCGCATTGCGCGCGATAAAAACCCCGCTCCGCGGGACAAGAGGAACAGACAGAAGTGCCACGCTCAGTCAGAAAAGGCCCGTTCGTCGACACGCACCTCGCGAAGAAAGTCGCGACGGCCGCCAAGGCGAACGACCGCCGCCCGATCAAGACCTGGTCGCGGCGTTCGATGGTCCTGCCGGACATGGTGGGGCTGACCATTGCGGTGCACAACGGGCGCCAGCACGTGCCGATTCTCATTTCGGAGAACATGGTCGGCCACAAGTTGGGCGAGTTTGCCGTCACCCGGACCTTCAAGGGTCACTCGGGCGATCGTAAGACCAAGTAGTGGAGCTCGGACGATTCATGAATACGCTCGCGCCCCTGCTTGATCTTTGTCCGCACAAGGCATTTTCCGCCCTCGGGAATACACCTTGGTATTCCGCTCGGTCGGAAAATCCCTCGTGCGAACAAATCTCTGCGCAATCATCGCGGCGATTCATAAATCGTCCGAGCTTGAGGAGGATTCGGTGATGCAGGTAGCAGCAACGTTGCGGTACGCGCGGATCTCCCCGCAGAAGTGCCGCCTGATGGCGGATGCCATCCGCGGCAAGAACGTCGAGGAAGCCTTGCGCACACTGGCATTCACACCGAAAAAGAGTGCCCGCATCGTGAAGAAGGTCCTCGAGTCGGCCATTGCCAACGCCGAGCACAATCACGGCGCCGATATCGACGAGCTGAAGGTCTCGACGGTCGAGGTCAACGAGGCGCCGACCTTCCGGCGCTACCGTGCGCGGGCCAAGGGCCGCGGCGCCAGGATCATCAAGCGCAACAGCCATATCACGGTCGCCGTCGGCGACGAATAGACGAGAGATTGCATGGGCCAGAAAGTACATCCAACCGGAATTCGCTTAGGGATCGTCAAGGACTGGGCGTCGAAGTGGTACGCCAATTCGCACGATTTCCCGGAGCACGTGCGTACGGATCACCTTCTGCGCGAGTACATCAAGACGAAGCTGAAGGACGCCTCCGTCAGCCGTATCCACATCGAACGGCCGGCGAAGAAAGCGAATATCACCATCCATACCGCGCGGCCGGGGATCGTGATCGGCAAGAAGGGCGAGGACATCGAAAGGCTTCGCGCCGACGTTGCGAAGCTGGCCGGCATGCAGATCCACGACGTACGGATCAACATCAACGAGGTCCGCAAGCCGGAGCTCGACGCGCAGCTCGTGGCCGAAGGGATCGCCCAGCAGCTCGAGCGCCGCGTGATGTTCCGCCGGGCCATGAAGCGGGCCGTCACGAACACCATGCGGGTGGGCGCCGAGGGCATCAAGGTAAAGGTCGGCGGGCGGTTGAACGGAGCGGAAATCGCGCGGTCGGAGTGGTACCGCGAAGGCCGCGTGCCGCTGCACACTTTCCGGGCCGATATCGACTACGGGTTCGCGGAGGCGCGTACGACCTACGGCATCATCGGCGTCAAGGTCTGGATCTTCAAGGGCGAAGTGTTCGACAAGCCGGAACCCGTGGCGGAGACGCAGGAGCCGGCCGCCGCCGCCGCGAGATGACGGCGCGGTCCGCGTAAGCAGTAAACCAGGGACAGCAGTATGTTACAGCCCAAGAGAACCAAGTACCGCAAGCAGATGAAGGGTCGCAACCGGGGTCTCGCGATCCGGGGCAGCGACGTCTCCTTCGGCGAGTACGGATTGAAGGCGACCGAGCGCGGCCGGCTGACGGCGCGCCAGATCGAAGCGGCACGGCGCGCCATGACCCGTCACATCAAGCGCGGCGGCAAGATCTGGATTCGCGTGTTTCCGGACAAGCCCGTGACCAAGAAGCCGCTGGAAGTGCGCCAGGGCAAGGGCAAGGGCAACGTCGAGTACTGGGTCTGCCAGATCCAGCCCGGCCGCATGTTGTACGAGATGGAAGGCGTGACCGAGGAGATCGCGCGCGAGGCGTTTCGCCTGGCCGCGGCGAAGCTGCCGTTCCCGACCGCGTTCGTAACCCGGCAGGTAATGTGATGGAAGCGAAGCAACTGCGCTCGATGAGCGAGGAGCAGCTCGGTGACGAACTGCTGAAGCTGCGCCGCGAGCAGTTCAACCTGCGCATGCAGCAGGCATCCGGCCGCCTGTCCCGGCCGCACGAGCATGGCCGCGTGCGCAAGGAAATCGCGCGCGTAAAGACGGTAATGAACGAGCTGAAACGTCAGCGCGAGAGTGAAAGCAAATGAGCGAAGAGGCAACAGGGGCCGGCGAACAGGGTACCGAGACGGGGGCGCAGCGACCGATTATCGGCCGGGTCGTGAGCGACCGGATGAACAAATCCGTATCCGTTGCGATCGAGCGCGTGGTCAAGCACCCGGTTTACGGCAAGTACATCCGCCGCACGAGCAAAATCATGGCGCACGACGAGAACAACGAATGCAAGACGGGCGACCGCGTTGCAATCAGCGAATGCCGGCCCCTCTCCAGGCACAAGTCCTGGCGGGTGGTCAGCATCCTCGAACGGGCCGTGCAGGAATAGCAGCATGATTCAGATGCAGACAGTACTGGACGCAGCCGATAACTCCGGCGCGCGCCGCATCCAGTGCATCAAGGTGCTCGGCGGCTCGAAGCGCCGCTACGCGGCCGTGGGCGATGTCATCAAGGTCAGCGTGAAGGATGCGATCCCGCGCGGCAAGGTGAAGAAGGGCGAAATCTACAACGCGGTCGTGGTGCGGACACGCAAGGGCGTGCGGCGCAATGACGGGTCGCTGATCCGTTTCGACGGCAACGCCGCGGTGCTGCTGAACGCCCGGCTGGAGCCGATCGGCACGCGCATCTTCGGCCCGGTGACGCGCGAGCTACGGACGAACCGGTTCATGAAGATCATTTCGCTGGCGCCCGAAGTGCTCTAGGGGCGAGTGGCGGCGGTGAGGCAGGAACGATGAAGATCAGGAAAGGCGACGAAGTCGTCGTGACAACGGGCAAGGACAAGGGACGGCGCGGCACCGTGCTCGAGGTCATCGATGCCGAGCGCGTGCTGGTGGAAGGCATCAACATCGCGAAGAAGCACCAGAAAGCGAATCCGAATGCCATGCCGCCGCTGGAAGGCGGCATCGTGGACAAGGAGATGCCGATCGCGGTCTCGAACGTGCTCGTATTCAACCCGAAGACGAAGAAGGGCGATCGCATCGGCTACCGAGTATCGGAAGACGGCGTGAAGCAGCGCATCTTCAAGTCGAACGGCGAAGCAGTGGATATCTGACATGGCCAGGTTGCAGGATTTGTACACGAGCGAGCTGCGGGAAAAGATCGGCGCGAAGCTCGGTCTCAAAAACCCGATGCAGGTGCCGCGCATCACCAAGATTACGTTGAACATGGGCGTAGGCGAGGCCGTGGCGGACCGGAAGGTACTGGACCACGCCGTCAGCGACATGGAGAGGATCTCCGGCCAGAAGCCGGTCAAGACGCTCGCGCGCAAATCCGTCGCCGGCTTCAAGATCCGCGACGGCTACCCGATCGGTTGCAAGGTGACGCTGCGCCGGGAACGCATGTACGAGTTCCTGGACCGGCTGGTGAGCATCGCGATCCCGCGCACGCGCGATTTCCGGGGGTTGAACCCCCGTTCGTTCGACGGGCAGGGCAACTACAGCCTGGGCGTGCAGGAACAGATCATTTTCCCGGAAATCAATTACGACCAGATCGACGCGATCCGCGGCATGGACATCACCATTTCCACCACGGCTCGTAACGCAGAGGAAGGGCGGGCGCTGCTGGAAGCGTTCAACTTTCCCTTCAGGAAATAGAGCTTAGAACTATGGCAAAGACATCAATGATCATGCGCGAGCGCAAGCGGGCCAAGATGGTCAAGCGGTACGCGAAGAAGCGCGCCGCATTGAAGGAGATCATCCGCAGCGTGTCGACGTCGGACGAAGAGCGGCTGGTGGCGCAGGCGAAGCTGAACGCCATGCCGCGCGATGCCAGCGCTACGCGCCTGCGCAATCGCTGCGCGATCACAGGTCGCCCGCACGGCTATTACCGCAAGTTCGGGCTGGCGCGGAACAAGCTCAGGGAAGCCGCCATGAAAGGCGAGATCCCGGGTTTGACGAAAGCGAGCTGGTAGGAGTCCGCGCATGAGCATTTCCGATCCGATAGCCGACATGCTGACTCGCATCCGCAACGGGCAGAAGGCGCGCAAAGTGAGCGTGGCGATGCCTTCGTCGAGCGCGAAAGTCGCGGTGGCCCGCGTGCTGAAGGACGAGGGCTACATCGCCGACTTCGCGACCCGGGAAGACGGTGCGAAGACGACGTTGACGGTCGAGCTCAAGTACTTCGAGGGGCGGCCGGTCATCGAGCACATCGCGCGGGTCAGCAAGCCCGGGCTGCGAATCTACCGCGGCCGGCAGGAACTGCCGAAGGTACAGGGCGGCCTGGGCGTCGCCATCGTGTCGACCTCGATGGGCGTAATGAGCGACCGCAAGGCGCGCGAGCAGGGTGTCGGCGGCGAGGTGATCTGCGTCGTTTCCTGACGCGGACGCGTGGAAGGTTACGAGAGACGAGTATGTCCAGAGTTGCAAAAAACCCGGTGGTGCTGCCCGACGGCGTCGAGTTCAGCCTGAGCGGCACGACGGCCAGCCTGAAGGGCAAGAAGGGCGCGCTGTCCATGCAGCTGAACTCCGAAGTCGGCGTGGCGCAGGAGGAGAATCTCCTGACGGTCGTGCGCCGGTCGAATTCGCGCTTCGCGACCGCGGTCGCCGGGACGACGCGGGCATTGCTCGCGAACATGGTGCACGGCGTCACGGAAGGTTTCGAGAAGAAGCTGGAGCTGGTCGGCGTGGGTTACCGGGCGCAGTCGCAGGGCAAGAAGCTCAACCTGACGCTGGGCTTTTCGCACCCCGTGGCGTACGACGTGCCGGAAGGCATCACGATCGAAACGCCCAGCCAGACCGAGGTGGTTATTCGCGGCGCGGACAAGCAGCAGGTCGGCCAGGTGGCCGCGGAGATCCGCCGCCTGCGACCGCCCGAGCCCTACAAGGGCAAGGGCGTGCGCTACAGCGACGAGCGCGTGGTCCTCAAGGAAGCCAAGAAGAAGTAGGCGGCGAGACACATGAAACTGGACAAAAAGCAGAATCGGCTGCGGCGCGCCAGGAAAGGGCGGGCCAAGATCGAGCGGCTGGCGGTAAACCGCCTGAGCGTGCATCGCACGCCGCGGCACATTTACGCGCAGATCATCGCGCCCGACGGCGGCCACGTACTGGCGGCGGCCTCGAGCCTGGAGAAAGACGTGCGCAAGGGCACGAAGAGCACCGGCAACGTCGCGGCGGCCGCGATCGTGGGCGCGCGCATCGCCGAGAAGGCGAAGGCGGCTGGCATCGACACCGTCGCCTTCGACCGGTCGGGCTTTCGTTATCACGGCCGGGTGAAGGCCCTGGCGGACGCGGCCCGCGAGGCCGGCCTGAAATTTTAAAGCTGTAGGAGCCCGCTTGCGGGCGACTGAATCCGGGAATTATCGATGGCAAGAATGGAACATTCACAGGGCGCCGACGACTTCATCGAGAAGCTGGTCACCGTCAACCGCGTCGCCAAGGTGGTCAAGGGCGGGCGCCAGTTCGGCTTCACCGCCCTGACGGTAGTCGGTGACGGCCAGGGCCGCGTCGGCTTCGGCTACGGCAAGGCGCGCGAGGTGCCGATCGCCATCCAGAAGGCGATGCAGGCGGCCCGCAAGAACATGATCAAGGTGAACCTGACCAACGAGACGCTGCAGTACGCGAAAAAGGGCCGTCACGGCGCCACCTACGTGTACATGCAGCCGGCCTCGGAAGGTACGGGCGTCATCGCGGGCGGTGCCATGCGCGCGGTGTTCGAATGCGCCGGTGTGCGCAACGTGCTGGCCAAGAGCTACGGCTCGCGCAACCCGATCAACGTCGTCCGCGCGACCATCGGCGCGCTGTCGGACATCCACTCGCCAAGGGCGGTTGCCGCCAAGCGCGGCAAGAAGGTCAAGGAGATCCTGGCCTGACCCTTCGCGGCGGCAAGGATCCTGGAATAGAGCATGAACAAGTCGAAACAGCTGAAAGTGACGCTGGTCAAGAGCCGCCACGGGCGGCTCAAGAGCCATCGCGATTGCATCGCGGGGCTGGGCCTGCGGAAGGTCCGCCAGAGCGTGACCCTCGAGGACACGCCGGCGATCCGCGGCATGATCAACAAGGTTTCGCACCTCGTGACGGTAGAGGAAGCGTCGTAATGCGTTTGAACACACTGCGCCCCGCCAAGGGCGCGAAAAGCCACGGCAAGCGGCGCGGCCGCGGCCATTCGGCCGGCCAGGGCAAAACGGCCGGGCGCGGCCAGAAGGGCCAGCACGCGCGTTCCGGCGGCTACCACAAGGTGGGTTTCGAGGGCGGCCAGATGCCGCTGCAGCGGCGCCTGCCGAAGGTCGGTTTCCGCTCGTTCGCGCGCCGGAAGACGGCCGAGCTGCGGCTGCACGAGCTTGCCCTGCCGGAGGCCGAGGTGATCGACGTCGAGGTGCTGAAGAAGGCGCGGCTGGTGCCCGCGGCGGCCGAGAAGGTGAAAGTCATCCTCTCCGGCAAACTGGACAAGGCGGTCAAGGTCAAAGGCCTGGCGGTAACGAAAGGCGCGCGCGCGGCGATCGAGGCCGCGGGCGGCAGTATTGAATAAGGACTGAACGGAAAGACACGTGGCGAAAAGGCCCACTCAAAATCCGGCGGACATGGCGAAGGCAGCCAGCAAAATGGGCGAGCTGAAGAAACGCCTGGCGTTTCTCGTGGGCGCGCTGGTCGTGTTTCGCGTCGGCACGTTCATTCCCGTGCCGGGCGTGGATCCGGCGGCCCTGGCGACGTTCTTCGACCAGCAGAGCGGCAACATGCTGGCGCTGTTCAACATGTTCTCCGGCGGTGCGCTGGCCCGCTTCGGCATTTTCGCGCTCGGCATCATGCCCTATATTTCGGCCGCGATCGTCATGCAGATGGCGAGCATGATCGTGCCGTCGCTGCAGGCATTGCGCAAGGAGGGCGAGCAGGGGCGCCGGCAGATCACGCAATACACCCGCTACGGAACGGTGGGGCTGTCCTTGTTCCAGTCCATCGCCGCCGCGTCCTGGCTCCAGAGCCAGCCGGGGGTCGTCGTACACCCGGGTCCGGCATTCCTGATCACGGCCTGCATCACGCTGGTGACCGGCACGATGTTCCTGATGTGGCTTGGCGAGCAGGTTACGGAGCGCGGTATCGGCAACGGCATCTCGATGATCATCCTCGCCGGCATCGTGGCCGCCCTGCCCGCGGCCGTGGCCGGCACCGCCGAGCTCGTCCGCAGCGGCGAGATGGGCTCGGGCACGGCGATCCTGATGCTGCTGGGGGCCATCGGCGTCACGACTTTCTGCGTGTACGTGGAGCGCGCCCAGCGCCGCATTACCGTGAACTACGCGCGGCGGCAGCAGGGCAGGCGGCTGTACGCGGCGCAGAGCACGCACCTGCCGTTCAAGATCAACATGTCGGGCGTGATTCCGCCGATTTTCGCCTCCAGCATCCTGCTGTTCCCGGCGACGATCGCGCAGTTTTTCGGCCAGTCGACCAACCCGAATGCCTTCCAGGAAGGCCTGCAGACGCTGGGCGCGAACCTTGGGCCCGGCCAGCCGATTTACGTGCTGCTGTATGCGGCAATGAACATCTTTTTCTGCTTTTTCTACACCGCGCTGGTCTTCAATTCGAAGGAGACGGCGGACAACCTGAAGCGGTCGGGCGCGTTCGTGCCCGGAATTCGGCCGGGTGCGCAGACGGCCGACTACATCGACAAGGTATTGACGCGATTGACGTTCTGGGGCGCGCTGTACGTCTCCGGCGTCTGCGTGCTGCCTGAGTTGTTGCGGATGTTCTATCCGAGCATGCCGTTCACGTTCGGCGGCACGTCGCTGCTGATCCTGGTGGTCGTGACCATGGATTTCATGTCACAGATGCAGGCACACGCGATGAGCCACCAGTACGAAGGCATGATGCAAAAGGCGAATTTGCGCAATTACGGGCGCAGCGGTCAGCTTCGCTGATTGCGGCAGGCAGGGTTTCGGAGAGAGAGCAATGAAAGTCAGGGCATCAGTCAAGAAGATGTGCCGTAACTGCAAGATCATCCGCAGGAACGGCGTCGTGCGCGTGATCTGCACGGACGCGCGGCACAAGCAGCGGCAAGGCTAAAGGTACTACCAGTGGCACGTATAGCAGGCATCAATATACCGACGAACAAGCACGTCATGATCGCGCTGACGTCGATTTACGGCATTGGCCGGTCGCGGGCGCGGCAGATCTGCGAGGCGGCCGGCATCGATCCCTCGACGCTGGTGAAAGACCTGGCGGAGCCGGAAGTGGCCGGCATCCGCAACGCGGTTTCCAAGCTCGTGGTCGAGGGCGACCTCCGCCGTGAGACGTCGATGAACATCAAGCGCCTGATGGACCTTGGCTGCTATCGCGGTATCCGGCACCGGCGCGGCCTGCCGCTGCGCGGCCAGCGCACGCGTACGAATGCCCGCACCCGCAAGGGGCCGCGGCGGCCGATCAAGCGCTGACGCGCCTACGAGATTTTGACAGGACACAGGAATGGCTGAACCCCAGAAACGCAAGAAGGTCAAGAAGCATGTGGTGGATGCGATCGCGCACATCCATGCCTCCTTCAACAATACGATCATCACGATCACGGACCGGCAGGGCAATGCGCTCTCCTGGGCCACCGCCGGCGGCTGCGGGTTTCGCGGTTCCCGCAAGTCCACGCCGTTCGCGGCGCAGGTCGCTTCCGAGAAAGCCGGCCGGCTGGCACTCGAGTACGGCGTCAAGAACCTGGACGTGCGCGTGCGCGGGCCGGGCCCCGGCCGCGAATCGGCGGTGCGGGCGCTGAACGCCCTGGGGTTGCGGATCCAGAACATCGAGGATGTCACGCCGATCCCGCATAACGGCTGCCGTCCGCCGAAGAAGCGCCGCGTATAGCCGCGCATACAGAGAGTCGTTCGTAGAGAGCAATAATGGCAAGATATCTAGGACCAAAGTGCAAGTTGTCCCGCAGGGAAGGCACGGACCTGTTCCTTAAGAGCGGTGTCAGGCCGCTCGAATCGAAGTGCAAGCTCGAGGTTCCTCCCGGAGGAGCCCCGCAGCGCCGGCCGCGCC
>CAZSKQ010000127.1:0-9406 GCA_964607425.1 uncultured Woeseiaceae bacterium | reverse complement strand
TTCGCGCGTGTAGGAGCCCGCCATGCGGGCGACCGGCACGTACGTTGTCGACCCCCGGTGGCACGCTGGTTCGAAACGCGTGGCTTGCGTAGCCGCGACCGCTACGCAATGGTGCTTCCATTCCCCTCTTGCGGGTGAGAAAGTCTGCCCATGACCGTGACGAAAAATTCTCTCAACCCACACGCGCCGCCCGCGGCGCGCGGTTTTGCCATGCCCGCGGAGTGGTCGCCGCACCAGGCAACCTGGATCTCGTGGCCGCACAAGCGCGAAAGCTGGCCCGGCAACTTCCAGGCAGTCGAGCCGGTAATGGTGCGGGCGGTGAGCGAGCTGGCCCGGAGCGAACCGGTGCGCATCAACGTACTGGACCGTGCGCACGAGAAGCACGTTGCGAGCCTGCTCGAAGGGCAGGTAGAACGCGCGCGCGTGATGTTTCACCGTATTCCGACGAACGACGCCTGGTGCCGCGATCACGGCGCTATCTTCGTCACGCGGGAGGATACAGGGGAGCCGGCATTGGCGCTCGATTTCCGCTTCAACGCCTGGGGTAACAAGTATCCGCCCTACGATCTCGACGACGCCGTGCCGCAAGGTATGGCAGCGGCGCTCGGAGTGCCGCGATATGCCATCGACATGGTGCTGGAGGGCGGCTCGATCGACGTCAACGGCGCGGGGGCGTTACTTACGACGGAGCAGTGCCTGCTGCATCCGAACCGGAACCCGGCGCTGGCACGTGCGGATATCGAGCGGACCCTGTGCGAAACCCTCGGGATCGCGCAGGTCCTGTGGCTGGGCGAGGGCATCGTCGGCGACGACACCGACGGGCACGTTGACGACCTGACCCGCTTCGTGGCGGAGGACACGGTCGTGACGGTCATCGAGCCCGATCCGCACGACGAAAACTACGAGCCCCTCGCCGAAAACCGCGAGCGCCTCGACGGTTTCAGGCTCAAGGACGGACGCCCGCTCAAAGTGCTCGAGATGACCATGCCGCGGCCGGTCGAATGGAAAGGCGAGCGCCTGCCGGCGAGTTACGCCAACTTTTACATCGGCAACCGCGTGATCCTGATGCCGGCTTTTCGCGACCGCGCGGACGAGCCGAACCGCGCGCTACTCGCTCGTTGCTTCCCGGGGCGCGAAGTCGTTCCGATCGACTGCCGGGATCTCGTGCTGGGGCTCGGAACCTTCCACTGTCTCACGCAGCAGGTACCTGTGTTTTAATTGAGGTGCCGTACGCCACCTCGTACCGGTCGTCCGCATCGGCGGGCCCAACGGAGATATGTCAATGACCGCGATCAGCGATTTCGTTCACCATCATTACCGTCACTTCAACGCCGCGGCGCTGGTGGACGCGGCGGACGCGTATGTGCGGCACCTCGACGAGGGCGGCATGATGTTTATGACGCTCGCGGGCGCCATGAGCACGGCGGAGCTCGGCCTGTCGCTGGCCGAGATGATCCGGGAGGAGAAGGTGCACGCCATCTGCTGCACCGGTGCGAATCTCGAGGAAGACGTCTTCAACCTCGTCGCGCACGAGCATTACGTGCGCGTGCCGCATTACCGCGAGCTCTCGGCCGCGGACGAAGAGGCGCTGCTGAAACGGCACCTCAACCGGGTCACCGATACCTGCATTCCCGAGGAGGAAGCGATCCGCCGCATAGAGCGCGCGGTGCTCGACGTCTGGATGGCCGCGGACAAGCAAGGCGAGCGGCGATTCCCGCACGAGTTCCTCTACGATGTGCTGCTGTCCGGAAAGCTCGAGGAGCATTACCAGATCGACCCGAAGGACAGTTGGCTGCTCGCCGCGGCCGAGCGCAACCTTCCGATCATCGTGCCGGGATGGGAAGATTCGACGCTCGGCAACATCTATGCCTCGCATTGCATCACGGGTGAAATCGAAAACGTGCATACCGTGCGCACGGGCATCGAGTACATGATGGTGCTCGCCGGCTGGTACGAGAAAACTTCCGGCAAGGCCTCGATCGGCTTCTTCCAGATCGGCGGCGGTATCGCCGGCGACTTCCCGATCTGCGTCGTGCCGATGCTGCAGCAGGACCTGCGCAAGGAAGAGACGCCGCGCTGGGGCTATTTCTGCCAGATCAGCGACTCCACTACGAGCTACGGCAGCTACTCCGGCGCGGTGCCGAACGAAAAGATCACCTGGGGGAAGCTCTCGGCCGATACGCCGAAATACATCATCGAGTCCGACGCGACCATCGTTGCGCCGCTGATCTTCGCCTGCGTGCTCGGCAAGTGACGCAAATGCCGACCCGCATGAGCGCGCATTGCGCGCAATGCTGCGGCCACGATCCGTGGCGGCGGGCGCAATGCACGCTCCTGCATGGAAATGGATAGCGCCCTGATGGCCGCCGACTGGTCTCTCGACGACGCCCGCGAACTGTACCGGCTCGACGCCTGGGGCGACGGCTTCTTCCGTATCAACGATCGCGGCCACATCGCCGTCAAGCCGTTCGAGAACCAGGCGCTGACCATCGACGTCATGGACGTCATCGCCGAGGCGCGGCGCCGTGGCATTGCGTTCCCGCTCCTGCTGCGCTTTCAGGATGTGCTGCGGGCGCGTGTACGGCGTCTCAACCTCGCCTTCGCCGCGGCCATCGACGAGGCCGGCTACCCGAATCGATATCGCGGCGTTTACCCGATCAAGGTCAACCAGCTGCACGAGGTCGTCGAAGAGGTGCTGGACGCCGGCAAGCCCTGGGACATGGGCCTCGAATGCGGCTCGAAAGCGGAGCTGGTGGCGGCGCTGCCGCACCTCGCGTCGGACGACACGCTGCTGATCTGCAACGGGGTCAAGGACCGCTCCATGCTGTCGCTTATCCTGTCCGCGCAACTTCTCGACAAGAACGTCATCCCGGTCATGGAAAAGTACGCGGAGTTCGAGCAGCTGATGGCGCTTGCCGATGCTTCGCTGCCCCTGCAATTCGGCGTGCGGATCCGGCTGCGCACCGCCGGCGCCGGGAGATGGGCGGACTCCGGCGGCTACCGCTCGAAATTCGGCGTGTCCTTGCCCGAGCTGATCGATCTCGTTGAGCGCCTGGAGCAAGCGAATCGCCGGGACGCGTTCGTGCTGCTGCACTTCCACCTGGGCAGCCAGATCACCGATATCCAGGTGCTGCGGCAGGCAGTGCGCGAGATGGCGCAGATCTACGCCGAGCTCGTGAAGCGCGGAATCGGCGTGCGCTGGTTCGACGTTGGCGGCGGCCTCGGTGTCAACTATTCCGGCAGCTATGACGAAACCGGCATCAACTACAGCCTGCAGGAGTACGCCAACGCGGTGGTGTATGCCGTCAAGGAGGTCTGCGACGCGCAAGCCGTGCCGCATCCCGTGCTGATGTCGGAAAGCGGGCGTGCGCTTACCGCGCACCATTCCGTGCTCGTGGTCGAAGCGCTGGGCGCGTACCGCAAGGACCGGGTGCCGGAGCATTTCACGGTACCGGGCGACGCCCATTCGCTGGTGCGCGATCTGGCGGAGATCCTGCAACGCATCGAGTCGAAAACGGGCAAGCGGCTGCGCGTCAGCCAGCTCCTCGAAGCCTGCCACGACGTCGTGCAGATTCATCGCGACGCAGCGACCTTGTTCGGCATGGGTCACTTGCCGCTAGAGCAGAACGCGTTGGTCGAACGCTATTACTGGAGCTGTTGCTCCGCGCTGCTCAAACGCCTGCGCGCCGCGCAGCCGGATCCCGTGCCGGCCGAGTACAAGGAGCTCGAGGAGAAGCTCGTCGACCAGTACTTGTGCGATTTTTCGGTGTTCCAGTCCATGCTGGATCACTGGGCGATCGATCAGCCGTTTCCGATCGTGCCGCTGCACCGACTGCGCGAACGGCCCGCGCGGCGGGCGTTGCTGGTCGATCTCACCTGCGATTCGGACGGCAAGGTCAGTCACTACGTGTCGTCGCGCGACGACAAGTCGTTCCTGGATTTGCACCTCCTGGAGCCCGGGCAGCCGTATTACCTGGGCTTTTTCCTGATGGGCGCCTATCAGGATATCATGGGCGACGCACACAACCTTTTCGGCCGCGTCTCCGAGGCTCACGTTTACGGCGACGGTGACGAAGAAGGCAACTTCTGGATCGAGAAGGTCATTGCGGGCGTTACGGTTCAGGAGATCCTGGCGCAGGTGCAGTATTTCCCCAATGACCTGCAGCGGCGCATGGAACGCATTGTCAAGGAAAAGATCGAGGCGGGCGGCATTCGCCCGAAACGCGGTATGGAGATACTCGAGCAGTACACGCAATTTTTCCGGGAAGGCACTTACTACAATCCCGAGGACCCGCGAGCGCCGGACGGAACGACGGAAAAATGAAGTCGAACTCACGCAGCGTGGCAATCGGCCTCGTGCAGATGCAGTGCGCGGAAGACGCCGACGTGAACATGGATAAAGCCGTGTCGATGACGCGGGAAGCGGCGGCGCAAGGAGCGCAGGTGATCTGCCTGCCCGAGCTTTTCCGTTCGCGCTATTTCTGCCAGAGCGAAGACGACGGCTGCTTCGACCTGGCGGAACCGGTGCCGGGACCAACGACCGATATCTTCGCGACCCTCGCGGCAGAGCTCGATGTTTCCATCATCGTGAGCTTGTTCGAGCGGCGGGCGCCGGGCCTTTACCACAACACGACCGCGGTGGTGGATCGGCAGCGCGGATACGTCGGTAAGTACCGCAAGATGCACATTCCGGACGACCCGCGTTATTACGAAAAGTATTATTTCACGCCCGGCGACCTCGGCTTCCGGACGTTCGATACGGAGCACGCGCAGCTGGGCGTGCTGATCTGCTGGGACCAGTGGTACCCGGAAGCTGCCCGGCTCACCGCGTTGCAAGGCGCGGAGGTTCTCTTTTACCCGACTGCCATCGGCTGGCACCCGGAGGAAAAGGAGATGGTGGGCGAGGATCAGCACGCGGCATGGGAAACGATGCAGCGCTCGCATGCAATCGCGAACGGCTGCTTTGTCGTCGCTGTCAATCGCACGGGCTTCGAACCGGACCCTGCCGGCGAGGGCGGCATCGAGTTCTGGGGCCAAAGCTTCGTCGCTGCACCGGACGGGCGTATCCTCGCGCGCGCGCCCGTGGACCAGGAAGACGTGCTCGTCGTGGAAGCAAAGCTCGGCGACATGGCGCGCTCGCGCCATGGCTGGCCCTTCTTCCGCGACCGCCGCATCGACGCCTACAGCGATCTCACGCAGCGGTTCCTGGATAAAGAGTGAAGCGACCGGGTGCCCGCGGGGCGGCCGCCATCGTCCGGCGCCGGCCATGGCTTTCTCTGCTGGTGCTGGCACTTGGGTCGTTCACGGTTTACGTCGGGGTGCTCAACTGGCAGATCACCACGCGGTTCGAGGGTCGGCGCTGGGACCTGCCGGCACATGTCTACGCGCGGCCGCTGGAGCTCTACGCCGGACTGTCTCTCACGTCCGACCAGCTTGAAGCCGAAGTGTCCCGGCTGGGCTATCGCGCGGTGGCCGGGCTGCCCGAAGAGGCCGGTACGTTCCGCCGTTACCGCAACCGCTTCGAGCTCAAGGTGCGCGCATTCGATTCCTGGGAGGGGCCGCAGCCGAGTCGCTATCTCGAGGTCGTCTTCGACGGCGGCCGCATCGAGAGCGTGTCCGACGGCATCGCCGAGATCGCAATCGGGCGTGTCGAACCGCTCCTGATCGGCAGCATTTTCCCCCGGCATGGCGAAGACCGGCTGGTCGTCGCGCCCGCGGACGTGCCGCGGTTATTGCCGGCCGCACTGAAAGCCGTGGAAGACCGGCGCTTCGAGGAGCATTTTGGCGTGGATCCTCTCGCGCTCGCGCGTGCCCTGGCGGCCAATGTGCGCGCGGGCGAGGTCACGCAGGGCGGCAGCACGCTTACGCAGCAGCTCGTCAAGAACTACTTCCTCGACAACCGCCGCACGCTCTGGCGCAAGCTCAAGGAAGCGATCATGGCGTCCATTCTCGAGCTGCACTACGACAAGGCCGACATCCTGAACGCCTACATCAACGAGGTGTACATGGGCCAGCAGGGGGACCGCGCGATACACGGTTTCGGGCTGGCCAGCCGTTTCTATTTCAGCCGGCCGCTGGATGAGCTGGAGCTGCACCAGCTGGCGCTGCTCGTCGCGCTGGTGCGCGGGCCGGGCTACTACGACCCGGTGCGTTTCCCGGAGCGCGCCCTGGCAAGGCGCAACCTCGTGCTCGCGCAGATGGCCGGCCAGGACATCATTTCGCAAGCCGCCGCCGAACGCGCCGCGGACAAGCGGCTGGACCTGTGGGATGCGGAGAAGTTCGGTGCCGGCTGGTATCCCGCTTACCTGGATCTCGTCCGGCAGCAGCTCGCCGTGCACTACCGCGACGAAGACCTCACGCGAGAGGGGCTGCAGGTGTTCACCGCGCTCGATCCCGTCGTGCAGGCGACGGCGGAACGGCGGCTCGCGGCCGGCCTCGAGCGGCTCGATGACCGCCATGGCTCGGGCAGTGCTGAACTCGATGGCGCAGTCGTCGTATCCGCGGCGCAGTCAGGCGAGGTGGTAGCAGTCGTCGGCGGCCGCCGTACCGCCTACGCGGGCTTCAACCGGGCGCTGGACGCGCGGCGGCCGATAGGCTCGCTCGTGAAGCCGGCCGTGTACCTGGCGGCGCTCGAAACGGGCCGCTACACGCTCGCGAGCACCGTCGATGACGCGCCCCTGGAGGTCGAGCTGGCGAACGGCGGCACGTGGGCGCCGACGAACTTTCACGAGCAGAGCCACGGCCGGGTGTCGCTGCTGCGGGCGCTGGCCGAATCGATGAACCTCGCGACCGTGCACCTCGGCTTGGACGTCGGTGTCGAGCGGGTCGCGGCGATGCTCGGCAGGCTGGGTTTCGATCGCAAGGTGGCACCGTATCCGTCGCTCCTGCTGGGCGCCATCGATATGACCCCGCTTGAGGTGGCGCAGGTATACGGCACCCTTGCCGGGGGCGGCTTCCGAACGCCCCTGCGCGCCGTGCGTGCGGTCGTCGACGCGGCGGGCGAGCCGCTGCAGCGCTACCCGCTGGAGGTCGTGCAAACCGTTGACGGAGCGCAGGTCTACCAGCTCAACCAGGCACTGGTGGAGGTCATGCGGCGGGGCACGGGCAAAAGCGTGCGCGATATGCTCTCCGGGGGGAGCGCGGCCGGCAAGACCGGCACGTCCGATGGCCTGCGGGACAGCTGGTTCGCCGGCTTCACCGGCGAGCACGTCATGGTTGTGTGGGTGGGCTACGACGACAACCGGCCGACCGGGCTGACCGGCGCGACCGGCGCGCTGCCGATCTGGGCGGCAATCGTGCAGGACATCGGCAGCGCGCCGCTGGCGCCGGTCACACCGGCCGGTTTCAAACCGCGTTTCATACAGTACGAGACCGGCGTCGAGGTAGCGCGCTATTGCGCGGACGCCGTGGAACTGCTGCTGCCCCCGGGTACGGTGCTGGGAAGCGGCCCGCGCTGCGGGTTCGACCTGCGCCGGCTGAGGGAGGGGACCGTACAGTGGCTCAAGGAGGTCATCGATTGAATTACCGCGCTTTGGGTTTGCTTGTATTGTTCTGTGCAGGCGGCTGCGCCACGACCACGACCGCACCGGGCGATGCTTCGTCTCCGGTTACGGTGGAGAGGCGGGGGAACCTGAGCCTCGCCGGCGAAGCACTGCTCATCCAGGGCGTGAACGAGCGCCGTGCCGCTGATTATGCCGCGGCTTCGGCGACGCTCGAGCGGGCCTTGCGCATCGAGCCCTCGGCACCGGAACTGTGGCTCGAGCTCGCGCGCGTGCGCCTGCTGGAAGGCAACATCGAGCAGGCGCGGCAGCTTGCCGGGAAAGCGCGTTCGCTTGCCGGCAACGAAGTATCGATCACGGACCAGGCGGACGCCATCCTTCGCCAGGCATCGAAGCAATAGGCGGCGACACGCTGGAAACGACGGAAAGGATTGCGTACAGTCGCGCACCAGCCACAATCAAATTAACCCGTCAGCAGCCGGTAGCGACTTCTGCCCTGACCGTCGACTACCGGCAGGGGACCAAGTGGATGCACATGACGCCATAGAACGCGAAAAGGGACTCAAGCGCGTTCTGACACCACGACAGCTGACGATGATCGGCATCGGCGGTGCGATCGGCACGGGCCTGTTCATGGGCAGTGGCATCGCAATCGCGTATGCGGGCCCCGGCGTTCTCGTCAGTTATGCAATTGCCGCTTTCATTGCGCTCGCGGTCATGTACAGCCTCTCCGAGATGTCCGTGGCTCACCCCACGGCCGGATCGTTCGGCACGTACGCCGATTTGTACCTGCACCAGTGGGCCGGGTTCGTGGTGCGCTATACCTACTGGGCGGCACAGGTCATCGCGATCGGGGGTGAGGCGGTAGCGATCGGCCATTACCTGCAGTTCTGGGCGCCCGGCATGCCGGTGTGGTTTTCAGCGCTGCTCTCCGGCGCCGGCATCTTCTATATCAACAGTCGTTCAGTGGCGAATTTCGGCTCCGCGGAATACTGGCTCTCGACGATCAAGGTGACCGCGATCATCCTGTTCATCCTGTTCGGAATTGCCAATGTATTCGGCATCGGCACGGAGCCCACCGGCTTTTCGAACTATTTCGTAGAGGGAGGGCCTTTCCCCCACGGCTTCAACGGCGTGTGGCTGGCGGTCATGATGGCCATCTTCTCATTCATCGGGATCGAGGTTATCGCAGTTACCTCGGGCGAAGCCGAAAACCCCGACGAGTCGCTGCCGAAGGCCATGCGCTCGATGCTTGTGCGGCTGTCTTTGTTCTATTTCCTCGCCATCGCCATTATCCTCGCGGTTACGCCATGGACGGAATCGGGCGCCGTCGTCGTTACGCAGAGCCCCTTCGTGAAGGTGTTCTCGAACTTTGGCCTGGTGGCGGCGGCAACGGTGATGAACTTCGTGGTCATGAGCGCCGCGTTTTCCAGCATGAACACGAATCTCTATCTTTGTTCACGCATGATGTTTTCGCTGGCGCGGGCGGGCAGGGCGCCTGCCGCGTTCGGCAAGATCGGTAAACGAGACACACCCTGGCTCGCAGTGTTGGTCTCGATCGGCGGCGTCGGCATTGCCGCGCTGGTTGCTTACCTGAGTCCAGCCGCCTACAACTACCTGCTTGGTATCGCGCTGTTCGGCGCCATCGTGACCTGGATCACCATCCTGGTGACTCATTTGCGCTTCAGGCGGCGTTACTCGAGAGAGAAGCAGGCGCGACTGACCGTGCGCGCGCCCTTCGCGCCTTATCTCCAGTGGATGGCGCTCGCGCTGCTCGTCAGCGTGCTGGTGACAATGGGCATGGAACAGGAGTTCTGGAACGTCGCCATCATTGTCGGCGTTCCCTGGGTCGTATTCCTGAGCGCAGCTTACGGCATTATGCAATGGCGCAAGCGGCAAGCGAGGTA
>CAZSKQ010000126.1:0-9534 GCA_964607425.1 uncultured Woeseiaceae bacterium | reverse complement strand
CCTCGGCGCAAAGCCCACCCGGGGAGCTTGCGGCGAAGGGCGGGTTCGCCCGCGGCTCAGGTCGGCGGACGCTCCGCCGCGGTCAGGGTGGCGGTGAAGCGCTGGCCGTCGCGCCAGCCCTGCAGGTTGATCTGCTCGCCGGGTTCCAGCGCCGCAACCAGCAGGCGCGCCTGCTGGGCGTTGCGAATCTGCTCGCCGTTGATCGACAGGATGACGTCGCCTGGCTGCAGGCCCGCGATCGCGGCGGGGCCGCCGTCGATGATGCGGGTCAGGAGCAGCCCGATGTTCGGGTCGAGTCCAAGGGCCGCCGATTCCGTGCTGGACAGCTCCTCGGTCTCGAGGCCGACCCAGCCGCGGATCACCCTCCCGTGCTGCTTGATTTCGTCGACCACGCCGCGCACGAGATCGACCGGGATGGCAAAGCTGATGCCTTCGGTGTCGGCATCCTCGGCGAGCACGGCGGTGTTGATGCCGACGAGCTCGCCCAGCGTGTTCACCAGCGCGCCGCCGGAGTTGCCGTCGTTGATGGCGGCGTCGGTCTGGATGAAATTCTCGTAGGTCGTGAGCTCCAGCTGTGCGCGACCGGTCGCACTGACGATCCCCTGGGTCACGGTCTTCGCCAGCCCGTACGGGTTGCCGATGGCCAGCACCACGTCGCCGATCCGCACGTCTTTCGAGCTGCCCAGCGGAATCGAAGACAGGGGGCCGGCGTCCACCCTGAGCAGCGCCAGGTCGGTTTCGGCGTCGACACCGACGATTTCGGGGCCGGCAATCCGGCCATCCGCCAGCTGTACCCAGATCTCGTCCGCGTTGGCCACGACGTGGTAGTTGGTGACGAGGTAACCGGCGGGATCGATGACTACGGCGGAACCGAGGCTGATGTTCAGGCGGTAGTGATCGCCCTGGTCACGGTCGGGGCCGGCTTGCACCAACCGGCGCGTGTAGACATTGGCGACGGCCGGCGCGCTGATTTCAACCGCATCCGCGTAGCTGGCCGGCCGGCGCGAAACGTCGCCGGAGCCGCGGTCGGAGGTCGGCAGCAGGCTCGGCTGCAGCAGCACGATCACGAACGCCACGGCCAGGCCGACGACGACCGACTGAACGAGGAATACGAATATCGATTTTAAACGTGCCACGATCGATTCCAGCACACTGCTGTTCCCCCGCCGGGCGCGGCAGCAGTCCGACGCCGCCTAGCCAATTTCCGGAACCGCCGTGTATAATGCCGCACTGGTTCCGCACCCAGCCCCAGCCGCCATCCTGACGGCAAATTAGGTCGGCTGCAAATCCGTTGCGAACCGTTTTGGTTTCGAATAAAGCGAGAACAGCCCGAAGTGGGGCAGTGCGAAGATCAGAGTGAGGGAAGCTTGAGCAAGGCGCCGATTTCGGGGATTACACAACATGCTTTGCGTACCGGCTTCACGATCTGGGTTACGGGTATCCGGAATCCCTCGCTCGGCACATCCTGTAGGGCCGGCTGCGGCGCGTTCCTCCCCCGGTTTTCTCTGCTGATCTCTATCGACACTGCGACTGACGCTGGGTAGCAAGGGAGCGCCTGATGACCGACGACGACGTTGACCGCAACAGACGTCATTTTCTTACTGTGGCCACTGGAGTTGCCGGAGGAGTCGGCATCGTCCTGGCTTCCATACCTTTCCTGGCCTCGCTCCGCCCGAGTGCCCGCGCGCTGGCATTGGGTGCTCCTGTCGAGGTGCCCGTCGGGTCCCTGGACGTCGGGGAGATGATCCGCGTCATCTGGCGCGGCCGGCTCGTGTACGTGGTGCGGCGCTCACAGGCAATGATCGACCGGCTGTCGGAGGTGGTGCCTTTCCTGCGCGATCCGGAATCGGAAAACACGGAGCAGCAGCCGGAGTACGCCCATAACCCGTACCGGTCCAGGAAGCCCGAATTTCTCGTGGTCGAAGGCCGGTGCACGCACCTCGGTTGCGCGCCGCTGCCGGAATTCCAGGTAGGCCCGGCGCCGGACTGGTACGGCGGCTTCTTCTGCCCGTGTCACGGTTCCAGGTTCGACATGGCCGGGCGCGTTTATAAGGGTGTGCCGGCACCGGACAACCTGGTGGTGCCGCCTTATCGCTTCATCCAGCCCGACGTCATCATGATCGGCAGCGAAAACGGAGCGGCATAATGGCACGGATAGAATCGGAAGTGGGCAAGCCGCGCGGCGGGCTCATCAAGTGGATCGACGATCGTTTCCCGCTGCTGGATACGATCCGCTATCACGCAACGGAATACTACGCCGCCAAGAACTTCAATTTCTGGTACGTGTTCGGCGTGCTGGCGCTGGTGGTGCTGGTCATCCAGCTCGTCACCGGCATATTCCTCACGATGAACTACAAGCCGTCGGCCGACGACGCGTTCGCCTCGGTCGAATACATCATGCGGGACGTCGATTTCGGCTGGCTCATCCGCTACATGCATTCGACCGGCGCGTCCTTCTTCTTCATCGTCGTGTACCTGCACATGTTCCGGGCGATGCTGTACGGCTCCTACAAAAAGCCGCGGGAGCTCATCTGGATCATCGGCATGCTGATCTTCTTCGTGCTGATGGCGGAAGCATTTGCCGGGTACCTGCTGCCGTGGGGCAACATGTCCTACTGGGGCGCGCAGGTCATCATCTCCCTGTTCGGCGCGATCCCGCTCGTCGGCGACACTCTTGTCGAGTTCATCCGCGGCGATTACTCGATCTCCGATATCACGCTGAACCGCTTTTTCGCGCTGCACGTCGTCGCGCTGCCGCTGGCGCTCATCGGGCTCGTGTTCGTGCACATCGTCGCGCTGCACGAAGTCGGCTCGAACAACCCGGATGGCATCGAGATCAAGGAACACAAGGGACCCGACGGGACGCCGCTCGACGGGGTCGCCTTCCATCCCTACCACACCAGCAAGGATCTCGTGGCAATCATCGTGTTTTTGATGATCTTCTCGTCCGTGGTGTTCTTCGCTCCCGACATGGGCGGCTATTTCCTCGAGCACGCGAACTTCGAGCCCGCGAACACGAAAGCCACGCCCGAGCACATTGCTCCGGTCTGGTACTTCACTCCTTATTACGCGATCCTGCGCGCAGTGCCGGACAAGCTCTGGGGCGCCATTCTCATGGGCGCCGCGGTCCTGCTGCCGTTGTTCCTGCCGTGGCTGGACCGCAGCCGCGTCAAGTCAATACGCTACCGCGGGTGGATCTACCGGACCGCGCTGGCGCTGTTCGCGGTCAGCTTCCTGGTCCTTGGCTGGCTCGGCCTGCAGCCTGCCACGGGGGTTTACGTGTTGCTGGCGCGGATCTTCTCGGTGATCTACTTCGCCTTCTTCCTGCTGATGCCTTACTACACGGCCATCGACAAGACGCGGCCGGTACCGGAGAGGGTGGTCTATCATGGTTGATGTGCGCAAAGGTTCCCTGTTAGTGGCCGGGATGTTGCTCCTGGGCCTCACGACAGCGGGTGGTGCCTGGGGCGCCGCGGAGATCGAGCTGGAACCTGCGAATAACCAGATCGGCAATATCGCATCGTTGCAACGCGGCGCGCGTAACTTCGTGAACTTTTGTTCCGGCTGCCATTCGGCGCGTTACGTGCGCTACAACACGATCGCAAAGGACCTGAAGCTGAACGAAGACCAGGTGATCGAATACCTGATGTTCAACGCCGAGAAAACCTTTGAAACCCTGCAGGCGACCATGCCGGAGGAGAACGCGGCGCGCTGGTTCGGGCAGCCCCCGCCGGACATGTCGCTGATGGCAAGAGCCCGGGGAACGGACTACATTTATAATTTCCTGAAAGGATTCTACCTGGACCCGGAGAGCCCCACCGGCGTGGACAACATCGTCCTGGGAGGCACCAGCATGCCGCACGTGCTCTGGCAGCTGCAGGGCTACCAGGAAGCAGTGTTCGAGGACGTCGCGACGGCCAACGGCGGCGGAACGGTACCGGTGTTCAGCCATTTCGAGAATGTCACGGAAGGCACCCTGTCCCCGGAGGAATACGATAATTTCGTGCGCGATACCGTCAATTTCCTCGAATATATAAGCGAGCCCGTACGCGGGACCCGCCGGGTTCTCGGTGTCTGGGTGCTGATCGGGCTTGCTGTGTTCCTGATCATTGCCAACATGCTCAAGAACCAGATCTGGAAGGACGTATCCTGATTTCCCGGGATACGACGTGCCACAACGTGTACTCTTCCTGAGCAACCCATCATGGCAGTAATTGCCAATCGACGTTCCGTGATGACACTGTTTTCCAAGCCTACCTGCATTCACAGCCACCGTACGCGGCTGGTGCTGGCTGAGAAAAACATCAACATCGACATCGCGAATGTCGAGGGCCCGGAGCTGCCCGAGGACCTGATGGACCTGAATCCCTACCATACGGTGCCGACCCTGGTAGACCGGGACCTGGTCCTGTACGACTCGCGCGTCATCATCGAGTACCTCGACGAGCGCTTTCCGCACCCGCCGCTCATGCCGGTCGATCCGGTCACCCGCGCCCAGTTTCGCCTGGCGCTGTTCCGGATCGAGAACGACTGGTATCCGCTGGCGCAGCAGTTCGACAACGACGCCGACCGCAAGCAGGCGGGCAAATCGCGCAAGATGCTGCGGGAAAGCATCCTGGCGAGCGCCGACCTGTTCAGCGCCAAGCAGTTCTTTTTAAGCGACGAATTCTCGCTCGTCGACTGCAGCATCGCGCCGGTGCTGTGGCGGCTGCCGGCCTACGGCATCGATCTCGGCGGCCGGGCCGAGCCGATCGAAGGCTACATGCGGCGCGTGTTCGAACGGCGGTCCTTCCAGCAGAGCCTGACGGAGCTGGAGCAGGAAATGCGCCTTTAACCCGTATTTCCCGCGCGCCGGCGAGCCCGCGCCCGATTCCCGAACCTTGCACGGCCTGGAATTTCCGGAATTTTGGCTTGAGTCTCAATGCCTTGTAGGTCGCGACGTTCTGCCCTCGCGTTGGAAATGCGGCTCCAGGGGGATGACCGGCGCGGGTGCGGTGTTATCCTTCGGGCTCATGGATCAACCAGGCATGTTGTGAACCGTGGCTATTCCCAGCCGTTCGAAACGGCCGTACCTCGTCCGGGCGATGCACGAATGGATGGGGGATAACGGCCACACGCCGCATATCGTCGTCGACGCCGCCGTCGATGGCGTCACCGTCCCGCGCGAGCACGTTAAAGACGGCAAGATCATCCTGAATATCAGCCATTCCGCCGCGCACAACCTGAAGCTCACCAACGAGGCCGTCAGCTTCCGGGCGCGCTTCAGCGGTGTGCCCTTCGACGTTTGGGTGCCCATCGCCTCCGTCCTCGGCATCTACGCCAAGGAAACCGGACAGGGCATGATTTTCTCCCACGGTACCGACCAGCCCGACCCTTCGGGCCCGCGGGACAAGGAACCTGCCCGCGGCGACCGCCCGCACCTGAAGATCGTCAAGTAGCCGCGGCAGGACGAAATACGGCCGCGATTCGACGGACCGCGAAGCGGCAGCGCGCCGGCGAATCAGCCGGCGGTGCCGAGGAGGGTGGTGTCGATGAGGTCGCAGAGGCAGTGGATGACGACCAGGTGCACTTCCTGGATACGGGCCGTGCGGTTCGCGGGCACGCGGATCTCGACGTCCTCATCGGCGAGAAGCCCCGCCATGCGCCCGCCGTCGCGCCCGGTAAAGGCCACGATCCTCATGGCGCGCTCATGCGCGGCGAGGATGGCGCGGCACACGTTCTCCGAGTTGCCGGAGGTGGAGATCGCGAGAAGGACATCGTTCTGCCGGCCGAGGGCGCGGACCTGCTTGGCAAAAATGTCTTCGTACGCGTAATCGTTGGCAATCGACGTCAGGGTGGAGGTGTCGGTCGTGAGCGCGACGGCGGGCAGCCCCGGCCTTTCCATCTCGAAGCGGTTCAGGAGCTCCGAGGAAAAATGCTGGGCATCGCCGGCCGAGCCGCCGTTGCCGCAGGAGAGGATCTTGCCTTCTTCGAGCAGCGCCTGGCTCATGACCTGCCCGGCGCGCGCGATACTCGTGCTGAGCTGTTCGGCCGCGGCTTGCTTGATCGCGATGCTTTCCGCGAAGTGTTCTCTCACTCGTGTTTCGGCGTCCATCGATTCCAGTGTACCCCGTCACTCCCCCGGTCGAAATGCATCCCGCAGCCATTGTATCGCGTATCGTCCCGGGGACGACCCGTCCAGTGCCACGACGTCGAAGCGCACCGGGTGGTGGCGTAGTCTCGGCCGGCGCAGGAGAAAAAAGCCGGCGGCACGCGCGAGTTTGCGTTGCTTGCGAAGATCGATCGATGCGGCCGCCGTGGTGAAGCGGCGGCTCGTACGGGAACGTACTTCGACGAATACCAGCTTCTGCTCGTGCAGCATGACAAGATCGATTTCACCGAGACGGCAGCGGAAATTGCGTTCGACGAGGGTGAGACCGCGAGCGGCGAGATAGGTCAACGCCTGTTCCTCGGCCGCCCGGCCGGCGATTGCCTTCGTTGGCTGTGTCATCCATGAGGCCTGGGTTGAGGCGATGCGGCATTTCGTTTGGTGGCATCGCCCGCAATGCGGGCTCCTACGGGTCAGTGCCGGTGCGGGAGCGGCATTGCGTTTGGTGGCATCGCGCGCGATGCGCGCTCCTACGGGTCAGTGCGGGTGTCGTTCAGGAGCGGGCGCTCGGGTCCGGGAGCGGGGCGCATGGCGACCGGCTCGCCGCGCACGAATTTCGCCCAGGCGAGGCGCCGGTGCACGCGGCCATTCTCGTCGAGGTACAACTGCCCGGTCGCGCCCGCGAACTCGGGCATGGGGCCCGTACGCACGTTGAACAGCTCGGAAACGAGGTGGTAGGCGTCGTAGCCCATCGCGTGCAGCCGTCCGAGCCGCCTGTCGCCCGGCCAGAGGCGGTTGTACAGCGCGGGCAGCTCCGCAAACCAGGCGTGCGGCGAGACGACCCAGGGCGTATCCGCGAACATGATGCCGTCCAGGTCTGAATCCGGCCTCCCGTCCATGGCGTAGATGAAGGACGTCGAATAGACGGGCAGCTCGCCCGCGTAATGGAACTTGAGCTGGGACTTCAGCAGCCGTCCGGCGCCCGGATCGGCCGCCAGGAACACGAACTCCGCATCCTGGCGGCGGCGCGGATCGAACTGCAGCGGTGCGCCGATGTTGGCGCGCAGGCGCCGGTAACGTTCCACGCTGTCGCTCAGTTCCAGGAGTGCCTCGATCTCGATCGAGAAGTCCTGTTCCCGCGGCGGATACGTGCGGAAATCGAGCAGCAGTCCGCCCGTGTTCTCGAACGCCGTGGCGAAACTGGAGAGCACGCGCCGGCCCCAGTCGTTGTTCGGGATCAGCGCAACGGCGCGGCTGTAGCCGTCCGCGATCGCGCGCTGGGCCGCGGATGCCGCCTCGTCCTCCGGCGACAGGGCGAACTGGAACAGGCCCGGCGGTGCGGTGACGGCATCCGGCAGGTAATTCAGGCTGAGCACCGGAACGGGCAGCAGCGACGCCGCGGCCACCTCCGCGACACTCGAGCGCAGCAGCGGACCGACGACAAACTCGGCGCCATCGCTCACGGCGCGCTCATAAGCCGCCATGGCACCGCCCGGGCCGGCGGCGTCGTAGACGCGTACCTGCTGCTCGTCATTGAAATCGTTCGCCGCGAAGTAGGCGCCGAGGAATCCGTTGCGTATGGCCGCGCCGGCGCCGGCATTGTCCCCGCTCAACGGCACGAGCAGGGCGACCTGGCGCGGCAGCTCAAGCGGGCCCCGGTCCACGACCTTGAGGTCGGCCAGCACGATGTGCGCCGGATGGTCGCCGTACTCGTCGGCCCAGCGGGCGACGCCGTTTGACCAGCCCATGCCGTGCCGGCCGGTCGACGCCGCCAGCGCACCGAGCTCGAGCCAGCCCTTGATCAGCGGATCGTTCACGCGGGTGGCCGCCGCCCGCAGCCGCTGGGCATCGCTGACGAGCAGGCCGGCCCACAGCCGACGCGCGTTGGCTTCGAGCGCGGCGCTGCTTTCCAGCCAGGCTTCCCGCTGCAGGTAGAGGCCCACGGCGCGCACCGGATCGCCTTTCTGGAACCAGGCATCGGCGCGCAGTGCTTCGCTCCGGGCGCGGTAGTCCAGCGGCAGCGCCTGCCGGCTCAAGGGTTCGAGCAGCCGCAGGGCGTCGTCGGGTTCACCCTCCCACAGCGCGAGCGCGGCCGCGTCGGTGGTCCAGAGCCACAGTAACTCGCCTTGTGCGGGTTTCTCGACGCTGCGGAGCGCCGTTCGCGCACGCCGGCCGTCGTCCGCCTCCAGCCACTGCTCGACAGCGAGCAGGGTATAGCGGTCGCGCGCCGGGCCGGTGGCCGCCTGGGCGAGTGCGATGTAATGCGCCGCGGCGACCTGGTGCTCGCCGCTGGCGGCCGCCTCGAGCGCCTGCCGCTCCGGTCCGCTTTCCGGCTGCCCGGTGGTGGCGCAGCCGGAGAGCAGGGCGAGCAGCAACGCAACGGGAACGTTACGTGCAACAATGGAGATAGGGGAACGTGGTTTCATCTGGTTGTGCGTGGTAAAGCAGAAGGTCCAAGTCAATGCCGGTTGAGCAGTGAATGTCGGCGATCGGGTCAGGTAACCTTTCCGCAGTTGTCCAGGGTACGTTGTTCGTCGTCGCCACGCCGATCGGCAACCTGGCCGACCTGTCGCCCCGGGCCAGGGAATTGCTGGCCCAGGTGGATCTGATCGCTGCCGAGGATACCCGGCACACCGGGCGATTGCTATCGCATTTCGGCATCGAAACGCCGCAATTCGCGTTGCACGAACACAACGAAAGAGAGGCAATCGAACCGCTCGTCGAACGCTTGCGCGGCGGCGCGTCGATCGCCCTGGTCAGCGATGCCGGTACACCGCTGGTCAGCGATCCCGGCTATCGCCTGGTACGGGCAGCGCATCGGGCCGGCATCCCGGTATCGCCCATACCCGGTCCCAGTGCGTCCCTCGCGGCGCTGTCCGTCGCCGGCTTGCCGACCGACCGCTTCTGCTTCGAAGGCTTTCTCCCGGCGCGCGCGAAGGCGCGCCGCGACCGGCTCGATGGCATGCGCCGGGAGCCGCGCACGATGATCTTCTACGCGTCGGTGCACCGCATCCGGGAAACGCTGGCCGACTGCGAGCAGGCGTTCGGGGCGGCGCGGCCGGCCTGCCTCGCGCGCGAGCTGACGAAGCGCTATGAGCAGGTCGCCGCCGGCACGCTTGGCGACCTTCGCGGCATGCTCGAAGACGGTCGGATGCCCGACAAGGGCGAATTCGTGCTGGTCGTCGGCGGCTCGGATGCGCCGGGAAAGACGGGCGATGAGATCTCCGAAGACCGCCTGCTCGCCGCCCTCGCATCAATGCTGCCGGCCAGCAAAGCCGCCGCCGTCGCCGCGGCTGTCACCGGCAAGCCCCGCAACGACCTCTACCGCCGCCTACTGGACCTGTAGGAGCCCGCCATGCGGGCGACAACGATGGCGAGTGCGGAACTCACCCCTGTTGTCGCCCGCATGGCGGGCTCCTACGGCGCGGCTGGCCCGATTAAACATA
>CAZSKQ010000125.1:4804-9594 GCA_964607425.1 uncultured Woeseiaceae bacterium | reverse complement strand
GACCGAGCTCTCGATGTATTCCGTGCCGTCGTAGACGACCTGGCCCTGCAGCCCGGCGGGCAGGTTGGCAACAACCTGCCGCATCTGCTGGTGCACCAGCGCGGCGGCATCGAGCGGATTGGCCCCCGGCACCGGGCTGATGCCGATGTACACGGCACGTTCACCCGTGAACAGCACCGACGAGTCGTACGACTCGGCACCGAGCTCGACCTGTGCGACATCCCTGATCCGCACCAGGCTGCCGTTCTCCGCGCGCAGCACGATAGCGCCGAATTCTTCCGGCGCGTGCAGGTCGGTAGCCGCGGAAATGTTCACGGAGACGAGCTCGCCCTTGGTCGCCCCGACCGCCGCGAGGTAGTTGTTTGCCTCCAGCGCGTCCGCGATGTCGAGCGCCGTCACATCGTGTGCCGCCATTTTCACCGGGTTCAGCCAGACACGCATGGCAAACGTGCGGGCGCCGAGGACCTCGGCACTGGCGACGCCGTCCAGCGTCTGCAGCTGCGGCTGCACCACGCGGATGAGGTAGTCGGTGACCTGCTCGTCCGTCATCGCGCCTTCGCTGTAGAAACCGATGTACATGAGCGCGGCGCCCATGGTCTGGCCCATCTGGATCACCGGCGCCTCCGCGGAGGGCGGCAGCTCGTTTCGCACCTCCGCCACCTTGGCCTGCACTTCGGTAAACGCCTGGTAACGGTCGTAGTTGAGCTCCAGGTTTACGGTGATCGTGCTGAAGCTCTGGCGGCTTTCGGAAGTGAGGTAGTCGACGCCTTCCACCGACGCCACCACGCGCTGTATCGGCGACGTGATGAAACCCTGGATCAGGTCGGCATCGGCACCCGGATAATACGTCGTGATGATGATCTGCGTCTGTTCGATCTCCGGGAACTGCCGAAGCTCCAGCTCCTGCCACGCCCGCAGCCCCAGCAGCAGTACCAGCAGGCTGACAACCGTCGCCAGCACCGGTCGGCGGATGAAGACGCCGGTAAAATTCATCGTTCGCCAGCCAGCGCGACTTCGTTGTTGATGTTGACCGGCATACCGTCGCGCAGCTTCTGCGTTCCGGCGGTGACGACTTCGTCGCCCACATCGATACCCTGCAGCACCGCTACCATCTCGCCGTTCGACGAGCCGAGCCGCACGAAGCGCTGCTCCGCGACCACCGCCGGTTGCTCGCCCTCCGCTGCCTGTGCCGCTTCCACGACGAACACCGCGTCGCCGTGCAGCGAATAGCTGACAGCAGTCTTGGGTACCGCGACCACCGCCTGTTCAGCGCCGGCCTGCACCGCCACGTCGGCGAACATACCCGGGCGCAGCCGGCCGTCGGGGTTGTCGATCACCGCCTGTACCGCGAAATTGTGCGAGCTCGGATCGATACTTACGGATACGGCCCGCAGCTCGCCGGTGAACGCCTGCTCCGGATATGGGGACACCCTGACGCTTACCGCCTGCCCCGGCGAAACGTCATCGATGAAATCCTCGGGCAGCGTGAAATCGGCGTGCAGCCGATCCAGCGACTGCAGCGTGACGACAGGCGTGCCCGCCGGCAGGTACTCACCAAGGTCCACCTGCCGGATGCCGAGCGTGCCGGCAAACGGTGCGCGTATCGACTTCTTCGCGATGGTGGCCTTCAGCGCCGCGACCGCGGATTCCGTCTGCTGCAGCTGGCTTTGCGCCTGGTCGAGTTCCTCGGCCGACGTGAGATTGCGGTCGATCAGCTCGCGTGTGCGCTCGACGTCCATGCGCGCAAGATCGAGCTGCGCGACCAGCCCCGGCAGCTGGGCCTGTTCGATCGAGTCGTCCAGTTGCACCAGCAGCTCACCCCGTTCGACCACGTCGCCCGAGGCAAATGCAATCTCCCGCACGCTGCCCGCGACCTCGTTGCTGACATCGACGCCGCGCACCGCGGACAGCTGGCCGACCGCCTCGATACGCGGCTGCCAGAGCTGGCGCTCCGCCTGTGCCGTCGAGACGGTCGGGGGCGGCGGCTCGAAGGTTGCAAAATACTGACCCATGAAATAGTTGCGCACGGCGGTCCAGCCGAAAATGCCGCCGAACACGAGCACCAGGAGAGCGACCGCAATGGTCATGCGTTTCTTCATCGATAGCACCTGTTTCGGGGCGCCCGGCCCCGACCTTGTTGTCCCCGGCCCGTCACGCGCCCGCGCATCCGGCGCGGTCTATGAGACAACGCCAGTGCGCGCGGATTCCCGTTCTGGCTGGATTGAAGGGGATGGGCCGTCATACGGGAGCGGTGAGATCGACACCCCCGGACAGCGGAGGCACATAGTAACGCAGCTCCGCGCGCCGTCGAACCCCCGGGTACCGGATCGCCTATGCCAGGCAGGCGTCGACCAGCCGCTCGAAGGCGGCGCCGCCTCGTATCGGGTCGGCGCAGGGCAGCCCCAGCCGGGCGGACTCCCCGGCCAGTAAATCGTGTGCGGCGGCCTCGGTGAAGCCGGAAGTATTGAGCGCCACTCCGGCGCAGCGGATGGCCGGGTTGGTGAGCCGGCCAAGGGTGAGCGCCAGCTCGATAGTCTTCTCGATCGTCGCGACCGAAAACGGCGGAAACCCGAGCAGCAACTGGCGGCCGGGCTGGTGGCAGGCAACCACCACGTCCGGCTGGCTGCCGTGCAGAAGTGCAAGCGATACCGGGGCATACGCCGGGTGCGTGAGCGCGCCCTGCCCTTCGATCACGTCCCAGTGCTCGGGCGGAGCAGCGGGACTCAGGAGCTCCGCCGCGCCGGCGGCGAAATCGCTGACCACCGCGTCGATCGCGATGCCGCCGCCGGCGATGAGGATCCCGGTCTGGCCGCTGGCCCGGAAATCCGCCGCCACCCCGCGGGCACGGAACGCGCGTGCCAGCGCGAGCGCCGTGTACTTTTTGCCGAGCGCGCAGTCGGTGCCGACCGTCAGCAGGCGCTTGCCGCTGCGTTTGCGGCCGGTGGCGACCGGGATTGCCGGCGGCGCGACCCGCACGTCGATCAGGCGGTGTCCGCTGCGCGCGGCCGCCTCCGCGAGCGCCGGCTGCCCGTCCAGCCGGGCATGCATACCGCTAACGACATCGAGGCCCGCCTGCAGCGCTTCAACGAGAGCGGGAAACCAGCTGTCCGGCAGCTTGCCGCCCGCGTTCGCAACCCCGATGACCAGCGCCCGCGCGCCACGCTGGCGCGCCTCGGCCGGTCGCAGATACGGCAGCCCGGTGCTGACCGCGAGCCCGGGACAGCCGAACTCGCCGATACAGCGCTCCCGCGCCCAGTCGCGCAGCCCGAACGCGGTCTTCGCGTCTTCTGCTCCCGGGGCGTCCCCGAGGAACAGCAGATAGGGCTGCGGCAACTCGAGCGTCGCTTGCAGGCCTGCGCCGGTCACGTCAGTCACGGATTCCAGGGTCTCATCGGTGAGCGAAGCTGCACAATGTAGCGCGAATGCGAGTCCTGCAGGAGCCCGCATCGCGATCAGCCTGCGAACACCTTCCCGCCCAGCAGGTAGACGCAGCTGACGATCACGCCCGCGCCCAGCAGGTCGAGCCAGATGCCGGCACGCAGCATCTGCCCCACGCTCACCTGCCCGCTGCCGAACACGATCGCGTTCGGCGGTGTCGCGACCGGCAACATGAAGCCGAAACTCGCGGCCAGCGCGGCGGGAACGGCGAGGCGTATCGGGTCCTCGCCGACGCTGATCGCCAGCGCCGCGACCACCGGCAGGAAGGTCGCCGCGGTCGCGGTGTTGCTCGCGAGCTCCGAAAACAGGGTGATCAGCAGGACCACGAATGCCACGAGAACCACAAACGGCCAGGTCTCGAAAGCGGTGAGCTGCTCGCCGACCCAGGCGGCGAGCCCCGAGCCCGCGATGGCACTCGCGAGCGTCAGCCCGCCGCCGAAAAGCAGCAGCACGCCCCACGGCAAGCGCTCCGCGTGTTGCCAGTCGAGCAGGCGTTCGCCCCGCTCGCGGCCGGAAGGAACCACGAATAAGGACAGCGCGCCCGCGATCGCGATGCCGGTATCGGAAAGCGACGGGAACGCCTGCTGCAGCCACGGCCGCGACAACCACAGTACCGCGGTTACCGCGAACACCATTGCCGTACGCTTCTCGGCACGGGAAGCAGGCCCGAGATCGTGCAGCGCGGCATGGATGGCGGCGCGTGCACCGGGCTGCTCCTGCCGCCGCACGACAAACAGGCCGCGGGTGAGGAGCAGCCACGTGATGCCGAGCATCGCAAGCGATACCGGTACGCCGAGCAGCATCCACTGGCCAAAGCCAATCTCCAAGCCGTAGGTCTCGAGCATGAAGCCCGCGAACAGCGCGTTGGGCGGAGTGCCGACCAGCGTCGCGACGCCACCGATGCTCGCGCCGTACGCCACCGCCAGCAGCAACGCCGCGGCGAAGCCACGACGCTCCGGTTCCACGCCGCCGCTCGGGTCCCGCGGCACGATCGACAGCGCGACCGGCAGCATCATGATCGTCGTGGCCGTGTTGCTGACCCACATGCTGACGGCTGCAGTGGCGAGCATGACGCCGCCGACCTGGAAATCTTCGCGGGCGCCCACCGCATGAATGACATTCAGCGCGATCCGCCGGTGCAGGCCCCAGCGCTCGATGGCGAGCGCGATCAGGAAGCCGCCGAGGAACAGAAAGATCAGCGGATTAGCGTACGGCGCCGCCACGGCTTCGACGGGGGCGATGCCCAGCAGCGGGAATAGCGCCAGCGGCAGAAGCGCGGTCACCGCCAACGGCAGCGCCTCGGTCATCCAGAGCACCGCCATGAAAACGACCGCCGCGGCGACGCGCCAGCC
>CAZSKQ010000125.1:0-4704 GCA_964607425.1 uncultured Woeseiaceae bacterium | reverse complement strand
CCGGCCGTGGTTGCTTACGGGCGGTAGGCGGAGGACACGGTGCGGCGGGCGCTGGCCTTGGCGGCTATGGGGCGGTTGAGGTCTGCGACCTTCGGCGGGTGGATGGCAATGGCAGTGTCCGGCACCCGTTTGAGCGGCTGGATGATGTCGCCCAGGCAGTTGCGGAGCCACACTTCCGTCGTATTCTTCTTCACGAGGGAACGCAGCCGCGTCATGCGATAGGCGCGCTCCGCCGGCGCCATCGTCAGTGCCTGGATGATGCCGTTGATGATGCTTTCCTTGCGCTTACTGTTGACGTTCACCGCGAACTCGCCGAGGTAGGTGGACGCGCCCGCCTGGTAGGACAGCACCACCGCGCCGTCGCCGTCCGTGCGGCAAGCGCAGTACTCCGACGCGATCAGGTTCATGCCGTCCTTCGCGGGTGTCACCAGCACCACGTCGGCGGCCAGGTAATGCGCGGTCAACTCGTCCTGGTCGAGCGAGTCCGTGCGATAGATCATGGGCTTCCAGTTGTCGCGGGCGAATTCCTTGTTCAGGGCGGCGACTGCCTTTTCCAGCCGTTCGCGGTATTCACGGTATTCCGGCACGCCCAACCTGGACGGCACGGCGACCTGCACGAACGTCACCACGCCGCGAGCTTGCGGCATGCGCGCGAAAAACGTACGGATGGCCTCCACCCGCTCAAACAGCCCCTTCGTGTAATCGATGCGGTCCACGCTCAGTACCACGCGGCTGCAGGCAGCGTCCTTGCGGATGTTCGCGGCACGCTGCTTCACGGATGCCTTTTTCGCACAACGCTCGAACTGCGCGACGTCCAGGCCGATCGGCCGCACGCTCACGCTCGTCTTGTGCTCGCGGTAGCTGATGACGTCGTCCGCGGACTCTTCCTCGAGCTCGAGCAGCTCGCGGCAGCACTCGAGGAAATTAGCCGCGTATTCCGGAGTGTGGAACGCGACGGAGTCCGCCCCCAGCATGCCGATCAAAAGCCGCCGGTGCCAGGGAAAGGCGCTCAGGATGCGCGCGTTCGGGAACGGGACGTGATGGAAGTACCCGATGGGCTGCTTCCCGCCAAGCTGGCGCCGCAGCGCCGCGGGCACCAGCATAAGATGGTAGTCGTGAATCCACACCACGTCGCCGGTCGCCGCCTGGGCGGCGATCGTGTCGGCGAAGCGATAGTTGACGTCGCGGAATTTGTGCCAGTAGTCGAGCCGGGGCGTCACGTAACGCAGGTTGGTATGGCACAGGGGCCAGAGAGCGCGGTTGCAAAAGCCGTTGTAGTAGCCGTTGATCTCGTCCTTGTGCAACCCGATCTGGAGCAGCGGAAAAGGCACATCGTCGCCGCGGATCTCCTTGATCGGCACCTGGCCCGCGCCGTTCACGGCAGGCACCGGGTTCCACGCGATCCACATTCCGTCACAGCGTGTCAGGATCGGATTGAGGGCGCTGGCGAGGCCGCCCACGGACAGCTCGAAATGCCTGTCCTTTCCGTTTTTTCCTTTTAGAACTTTGAAAGGTTCCCGGTTGCTGGCGAGTATCAAACGCCGTCCGTCGAGACCAACATCCGGCGTTCCTGCTGTTCCGTCCTTCATTTACAAGCATCCCATCGCTGCGGGGAGGATTCACTGCAGCGAGGCAGGTGCAAGTTGCATGCCAGTCGGGAAAAGCCGGAAATACCCGTAGACGCCGCCCCGCGAACGCGACCCCTGAGGCAAGTTCGACTCCTTACCGGCAAAATTTACAAACGCGCCGGCAGCCGGCGCAAAAGACTCGCCGAATCGCTCTGGCACACTCCTTGCAAAAAATCATGACGAGGTTCGCCAAAAAACCGACAAGGAAAACATCATGGCTGCAAGGCCGCTCTGGAGTGGTCAACTCCGCCTGTCGCTCGTGTCGATGGCGGTGGATCTGTATTCCGCGACGCAATCCGGCGCGCGCATCAGCTTCCGGCAAATTCACGAGCCGAGCGGCAAGCGCATCCGCTACGAGAAAGTCGTACCCGGTATCGGTCCGGTGGACAAAGACGAAATCATGAAGGGCTACGAACTGGAGAAGGACCGCTACGTGCTGCTCGAGCCCGAGGAAGTAGACGCCGTAAAGCTCGAATCGAAGCGCACGTTCGAGCTCGTACAGTTCGTCGGCGCCTGCGAGATCCCGCCGCTTTACTTCGACAAGCCCTATTACCTCGTGCCGGCCGACGAGCTTGCGGAAGATGCCTACCGCGTCGTGCGCGAAGCGCTGCGCACCGCGGAAAAGGTGGGGCTCGGCCAGATCACCCTGCGCGGCAAGGAATACATCGCCGCGGTCAAGGACTGCGGCGACGGGCTGCTGCTGGAGACGCTGCACTATCCTGACGAGATCCGCAAAGCCGACCCACTGTTTTCAGGGATTGACGACGAGGCAGTGCAGGAAGAGCTCCTGGACGTCGCCACGGCACTCATCGACAAGAAGACGGCGCCTTTCGATGCTTCGGCCTTCAAGGACAACTACACCGTCGCGCTGCGGGAGCTGATCGAGCGCAAGCGCAAGAGCAAGTCGACGATCGTCGAGGAAGAGGAGGAAGGACCGTCGCCGGCCCAGGACAACGTCATCGACCTGATGGCAGCCCTCAGGAAAAGCCTGGAAGGCACGTCCGGCGAGCAAGGGAAGAAAGCGAAGAAGAAGGCCTCCGGTGCGCCGCGGAAGAAGAGCGCCAACCGCAAGCGCAAGCGGGCCTGAGCAGTGGCACGGCGGGACCGGCTCGCGGATTACGCCGGGAAACGGGATTTTACGAGGACGAAAGAGCCGCCGCCGGCGACCCCGCGGCGGCAGGGCGACAAGCAGGCGCTCGGCTTTTTCGTGCAGAAACACGACGCGCGCCGCCTGCACTGGGACCTGCGGCTGGAGTGGGACGGCGTGCTGCTGAGCTGGGCCGTGACGAGGGGACCGAGCCCCGACCCCGCGCAGAAGCGCCTCGCCGTTCGCACCGAGGACCACCCGCTTTCCTATGCCGAATTCGAGGGCACGATCCCGAAGAAGGAGTACGGCGGCGGTACCGTCATGCTGTGGGACCGGGGCACCTGGGTGCCGCATGACGAGGCTGCCGACGTCGACAAGGCACTGGAGCAAGGCAAGCTCCGGTTCATCGCCCGCGGCGAACGGATGCGCGGCGGGTGGATCCTCGTGCGTATGCGCCCGCGCCCCAGGGAAAAACGCGAGAACTGGCTCCTGATCAAGGAACACGACGAGGAGGCTGACGGCGACCCGGAGGCGCTGGTCGAGCATTACACCACGAGCGTCGCGACCGGGCGCCCGATGCCGCAGATCGCTCTCGAGGAAGCCGGGGACGCCAAGCCGGCCGCGCGCCACAGGGACGCCCCCGGGCGGGCACAAAAGCGCGGCCGCAAACGTCGCGGCAAACCGCCGCCGTTCCAGCAGCCGCAGCTCGCGACGCTGGTCGACGACGTCCCGGCGGGCTCCGGCTGGCTGCACGAAGTAAAGCTCGACGGCTATCGCTGCCTCGTGGCCGTCGGCGGCGGCGATGCCGTCTGTTACACGCGTTCGGGACTCGACTGGACTGACAAGTTCCGCGAGGTCGCCGGCGCGCTGTCGGGACTGGCATGCGAGAGTGCGATGCTCGACGGCGAGATTACCGCGCAGGCGACCGATGGCGGCTCGGCCTTCTCCGCCCTGCAGGCCGCCCTGTCCGAAAACCGGCCAACCGCTTATTACGCGTTCGACCTTCTGCACCTCGACGGTAAAGACCTGCGCTCACTCCCGCTGACCGGGCGCAAGGCAAAGCTGCGCGAGCTGCTGGCGTCACTCCCCGTTAACGCGCCGGTGTATTTCAGCGAGCACGTGCAGGGGCATGGGGAGCAGGTATTCGCGGAAGTGTGCCGGAACGGCAAGGAAGGCATCGTTTCGAAAAAAGCGGACGCGCCCTACAGGAATCGTCGCACCAGGGCGTGGCTCAAGATCAAGTGCAGGAATCGGCAGGAGTTCGTGATCGGCGGTTACAAGCTCTCGGACAAGCGCGGCCGGCCATTCTCGTCACTGCTGCTCGGGGTGTACGAAAAGGGCGAGCTCGTGTATCGCGGCAAGGTGGGCACCGGCTTTTCCGATCCGGTAATGGCCGAGGTCGCCGCCAGGCTCGAAAAGCTCCGGCGCGACGACTCGCCGTTTGCACGAGTCCCCGCCGCGGCCGCGCGCAATGCCGCCTGGGTAACGCCTGGGCTGGTCGCGGAGATCGATTACAGTGAGCTCACCGAGGGCGGCCACATCCGGCACGGCTCGTTCATCGGCCTGCGGGAAGACAAGGCGCCGGCGGAGGTTACGATGGAGAGAACCAGCAGCCCGGCGCGCGAGATCGGCAACGAACTGCACGGCGTACGCATAACCAACGCGGATCGCATCCTGTACCGGGAACAGGGCGTGACCAAGGCGGACCTCCTGCGCTACTACGACGCGATCGCAAAGCGCATGCTGCCGTACATCGCGCGACGCCCCCTGTCGCTGGTCCGCTGCCCGAAGGGCACCGACGAAAAGTGCTTCTTCCAGAAGCACGCGAGCGACGGGTTCCCGGAAGCCCTGAAGGAGGTGCCCATCCGGGAAAGCTCCGGCAAGCGGGAGGATTACCTGTACATAGAGGACGTGGCGGGACTCATCGCGGGAGTGCAAATGGGTACGCTGGAGTTCCACATCTGGGGCTCGCAAATCGACAAGCTCGAG
>CAZSKQ010000124.1:7796-9699 GCA_964607425.1 uncultured Woeseiaceae bacterium | reverse complement strand
CAGGGCAAGCTGCAGGACGCGATCGACACCGCCGGCGGCTGGGAGCTCGACCGCAAGCTCGAAGTGGCCGCCGAGGCGCTGCGCCTGCCGCCCTGGGACGCGGACGTCGGCACGCTCTCCGGCGGCGAGCGCCGCCGCGTCGCGCTCTGCCGGCTGCTCTTGTCCGAGCCGGACATGCTGCTGCTAGACGAGCCGACCAACCATCTGGACGCCGAATCGGTGGCCTGGCTCGAGCGCTACCTCGAGGAGTATCCCGGCACCGTCGTCGCCGTAACCCACGATCGTTACTTCCTCGACAACGTCGCCGGCTGGATCCTGGAGCTCGACCGCGGCCACGGGATTCCGTGGGAAGGCAACTACTCCTCGTGGCTGGAGCAAAAGGAACAACGCCTCGCGCTGGAGGAACAGACGGAAAAGGCTCGCCGCAAGGCAATGCAGGTGGAGCTCGAGTGGGTCCGCTCCAACCCGAAAGGACGGCAGGCGAAATCGAAGGCCCGCCTGAAGCAGTTCGAGGAGATTTCCTCGCCCGCCTACCAGAAGCGCAACGAGACGAACGAGATCTACATTCCGCCCGGGCCACGGCTCGGCGATGTCGTCATCGAGGTCGAGAACGTGCGGAAAGGCTTCGGCGACAAGCTGCTGATGAACGACTTGAGCTTTACGCTGCCGGCGGGCGGCATCGCCGGCATCATCGGCCCGAACGGCGCCGGCAAAACGACGCTGTTCCGGATGATCACGGGCGCGGAGCAACCCGATGCGGGAACCATCCGCCTCGGCGACAGCGTGAAACTCGCCGCGGTCGACCAGTCGCGCGCGAGTCTCGACGACGAGAAGACCGTCTGGGAGGAGATTTCCGACGGCCAGGACGTGATCCGGGTCGGGAATTACGAGACGCCTTCCCGCGCCTATGTCGGCCGATTCAATTTCCGCGGCACGGACCAGCAGCAGAAGATCGGGCTGTTGTCCGGCGGCGAACGCAATCGCGTGCACCTCGCAAAAACGCTCAAAGCCGGCGGCAACCTGCTGCTGCTCGACGAGCCGACCAACGACCTCGACGTGGAAACGTTGCGTGCGCTGGAGCAGGCGCTGCTGGAATTCCCGGGCTCCGCGATCGTCATCTCGCACGATCGCTGGTTCCTCGACCGCATCGCAACCCACATCCTCGCGTTTGAAGGCGACAGCGAAGTCGCGTGGTTCGCCGGCAACTACGCGGAGTACGAGGAAGACCGCAAGAAGCGCCTGGGCGCGGACGCCAGCATGCCGCACCGGATCAGGTACAAGCGGTTGGATGCGTGAACCTGCTGGTCGCCATCGCCGCCGTCTCGGCGATCCTGGCGCTGTTTTTCCTGGGGCGCGCCGTTTCCTGCACGCGGCGCGGGCGCTTCCTGCGCGCGGGCGGCGCGGGCCTCGGCGGCATCGGTTCAGCGGGGTTCGCCGCAGCGGCCATGGTGCTGGCGCTCGCCTATCACAGCTACGAGCGGCTGACGGCGGAACAGGTGGTCGCGCAGATCGCGTTCCGGCAGGTCGGGCCGGACGCCTACCAGGCGCGCCTCATGGTCGATGGCCGGCTGGACCGCTTGTACGAGCTGCACGGCGACGAATGGCAAATGGACGCCCGGCTGGTCACCTGGAAGCCGCCGGTGACCGTGCTTGGCCTCGATCCCATCTACAAGCTGGAGCGGCTGAGTGGACGTTACACGGATATCGGCCGCGAACGACGTGAGGAGCGGACGGTATACGACCTGTCGGGTGAAAGTACGTTCGATGTCTGGACGGTGGCGCGGCGCTTCCCGGCGCTGACCCCCGGCATCGACGCCCACTACGGCAGCGCCACCTACGTCCCCATGGCCGACGGCGCGCGCTTCGAGGTCTCGCTGGGGCGCAACGCGCTGATCGCCCGCCC
>CAZSKQ010000124.1:0-7696 GCA_964607425.1 uncultured Woeseiaceae bacterium | reverse complement strand
TGGCGATGCCACCAGCCGGGGCCTCGCCCGCATGGCGGGCTCCTACATGCGAGCGTCCAACGCCGCCACAAACGGCCCTGCAGGAGCGCGCATTGCGCGCGATGCCGCGGCGGCAGTCATTGTCCACCCGCGTGGCGATGCCACCAGCCGGGGCCTCGCCCGCATGGCGGGCTCCTACAGAAGGCATTATGTTCAACGTAACCGCGTGCCGGATGCGCCGGCCGGGTATACTGGCGCGGCGCCGCGCGAATCACACAAAAAATGATGCAGCGCAGAGAAACAGTAACATGAGCATCACCATCACGCGCGATTACACCGTGCACGACAGGACGGGCGAGCACTTCGGTCTCGAGTGCCCGTACTGCGGCGTCTACTCGCACATGACGCCCGAATCGGTACCGGACGTCGGCACGGTGCTGCGCCACCGTCCCAAGCACGTGGGGCTCGTCTACCAGTGCGATGCCTGCCGCGCGCCGGTCTTCCTGCGGTTTGCGGTGAAGGCGTTCGGGAAGGACAGCATCGAGCTGTACCGGAATTTCCTGGAACTCGAGCGACCCAGGGAAAGGTTTCCGTTCTCCTACTTGCCGAGCCACACGGAAATGCTGTTCCGCGAGGCGCTGACCTGCTATTCGAGCAACAGCTTTAACGCATTTGCGTCCATGTGCCGCCGCGCCGCGGAAAGCGCCTTCGCGGCGCTGGGCGAAGGCGGCAAGCTCAGGGCCTTCGATGAAGTCATGGCCGCGCAGGACATCGCCGGCATCGACGACGATACCTTCGCGCCCATCAAGCAGGTGCTGTTCGAATCGGAGCGCGAGGAGCATTTGCCCCTCTTGAACCGCGCCCAGGCGGGCGTGCTGCTCGAGATCATGAAGGATCTCTTCTACCAGTGCTTCGTGCGCCGCGGAAAACTGAGCCGCGCAATCAAGGTGCGGCGATTTTTTGTGCAGGAAGCGAACGGCGGGCTGAGCGCCTAGACTGCCTTACCGCTTGCGCCCTCCTGAACACGTATTGATTGAGGTCGCCTTCCCGCTTCACCTCGATACGTTCGAGAACGAGACCGGCTTTGCGCGCGAAGCGTACGACTTCGTCCTCTTTCGCGGTTTCATACGGTAATCCGCCAAGCCAGTCCACGATGTCGTAGTAAACATTCATGCCGCGGTTCACGGTGTGATTCCACGCAAGGGGGTTCTTTCCGTGCTTCACCTGGCTCGCCATCTTGCGCAGAACCTTGCGCGCGATCATAACGCGCTTACCCAAAGGTGAGGCCGCATTGAATCTTTGCTTCAGCGCCAGGTCTTTCGCATACCTCGGCCCCTTGGCGTAAAGTGCGATCCACATTGTCCCGCCGCGTGCGACGAGGCGGCTGCAATTGCCGATGGCATGCCATATATCCCCGGTATGGTGCAGCACGCCCCACGAATAGACGACATCATAGGTGCCGAGGCTCGCGATATACTCATCGTCCAGCACCGAACCCTGCTCTATCGTCCAATGCGCGGCGGGATGCCTCGCCCGCAGCTTCTTCGCCGCTTTCACGCTGTATGGGTCGTAGTCGAACGACCTCACTGACTTCGCGCCGAGCCGGCAAAAAGACAATGAATTGATTCCGGAGCCGGAACCAACGTCGATCACGGACTTGCCGCGCACTTGCCCGAGCCAGTACTCGATGTCGCGTATCGCGAGGGTGACATTCGTATCCGATATTTCCTCGACGTAGTCGTTCCAGTTCCGACCGAACGAGAATGTTATGCCCGACGCATCCATTTTGCCCTCCACCCGTAAACGGGAATTATTCGTTCTTGACAGGAGAGACAGCCTTATTCTTGTGCCTCTTGTTCTTACCTAAGGCGTAGCACAATCCAGGCGGAATACAAGGTGGCGCGGCCCCGCCGGCCGTCCTGCTCAGGCGAGAGCGATGCGCGCGTTGCGGAAGAGGCGCAGCCACGGCCCGTCGTCGCCCCATTCCGGCGGGTGCCAGGAATGCTGCGTCGCGCGCACGCTGCGCTCGGGGTGCGGCATCGTCACGGTCACGCGCCCATCGGCGCTGGACCAGCCGCAGATGCCTCCCGGGGACCCGTTCGGGTTCGCGGGATAGGCTTCCGTCGCGCGGCCGCGGTTGTCGACGTACCGCAGGGCAACCAGGCCGTCGGCGGCCCGGCGTTCGGCATCGCTCGCAAAAACCACGCGGCCTTCGCCGTGCGACGTGACGATCGGCAGGCGCGAGCCTTCCATCCCGGCGAGCCACAGCGACGGACTCTGGACGATCTCCACCAGGCTCAGCCTTGCCTCGAACTGCTCTGACTCGTTCCGCGCGAGCGACGGCCAGTGACCGGTGCCCGGGATGATCTCCGCGAGCCGCACGAGCATCTGGCAGCCGTTGCAGCTGCCGAGCGTGAGCGTGCCGTCGCGCGTGAAAAAGGCCTCGAACTGGTCGCGGGCACGGGCGTGATAAAGGATGGATTTGGCCCAGCCACCGCCCGCGCCAAGCACGTCGCCAAAGGAGAAGCCGCCGCAGGCGACCAGGCACTGGTAGGCATCCAGCGTATCCCGGCCCTCGAGAATATCGCTCATGTGCACGTCGACCGGGTCGAAACCGGCGCGCAGGAAGGCCGCCGCCATTTCCTGCTGGCTGTTCACACCTTGCTCGCGCAGGATCGCGACCCGCGGGCGCGCGCCGGCGACGAACGGCGCCGCGACATCCTCGTCCGGATCGAACGCAAGCCGGACGTTGAGCCCCGGATCGTCGCGATCCAGGATGCGGTCGAACTCCTGCCGCGCCGTCGCGGGATTGTCGCGCAGCGACTGCAGCCGATAGCCCGTTTCCGACCAGGTCCGTTGCAGTGCGACCCGGTCGAAGCGCGCGAGGATCTCGCCTTCCCCGCGGATAGTGAGCCGGTCGTCACGCTCGACGGAGCCAAGGTCGATACCGCGCAGGCCGTGCCGTTCCAGCACCGCCTGCACGGCGGCCTGCCGGCTTGCCGCCACCTGCAGCACGCCCCCGAGCTCCTCGCTGAAGAGCTGCGCCAGCACCTGGTGCTCCGCGCCCGCGAGCTGCAGTGAAACGCCCAAGCGGCCCGCGAACATCATTTCCGCGACCGCGGCCAGCAATCCGCCGTCCGAGCGATCGTGGTAGGCGAGAACCAGCCGCTGCCGGCCAAGCTCCTGCAGCGCGTCGAAGAACCGGTGCAAGCGCTGCGGCGCCTTCAAGTCCGGCACCGCACCGCCGTGGCGCTGGAACGCCTGCGCCAGGCAGGAGCCGCCGAGGCGGTCAGCACCCTCGCCGAGATCCACGAGCAGCAGCCGGCTGGGCTCGTCCACCCGCTGCAGCTCCGGTGTCAGGTGCCGCCTGATGTCGGACACGGGCGCGAACGCGGATACGATCAACGATACCGGGGAGACCACGCGCTGCGTACCCGTCTCCCCGGACCAGCTCGCCTGCATCGACAGCGAATCCTTGCCGACGGGAATCGCGATACCCAGCTCGCGGCACAGGATCGCGACCGCCGCGACCGTATCGAACAGCCGCGCATCCTCTCCCGGGTGGCCGGCCGCCGCCATCCAGTTGGCGGACAGCCGCACCTGGCGCAGGTCGTCAATGGCCGCGGCCGCGATGTTGGTAATCGCTTCGCCTACCGCCATGCGGCCGGAGGCCGGTGCGTCGAGCACCGCGAGCGGTGTCCGTTCGCCCATCGCCATGGCCTCGCCGGTCGTGCTCTCGAAGCCGCTCGCGGTGATCGCGACGTCGCTGACCGGCACCTGCCAGGGCCCCACCATCTGGTCGCGCACCGACAGGCCGCCGACCGTGCGATCGCCGATGTGAATGAGAAACGACTTGTCCGCCACCGCCGGGAAGCGCAGCACACGGTGCACGGCCTCCTCCAGCTCGATTCCCGAAAGATCGAGCTCGACCTCCGGCGGCTTTTCGCGCGCAACGTCGCGGATCATCTGCGGCGGCTTGCCGAGGAGCATCGGCATCGGCATATCGACCGCGAGGTTGTCGAAGCGGCGATCGCTGACGACCAGCCGCCGGTCATCCGTCAGGGTGCCGAGAATCGCGAGCGGGCAGCGTTCGCGTTCGCACAAGGCGGTGAACTCCGCGAGCCGCTTTGTTGCAACGATCAGCACGTAGCGCTCCTGCGCCTCGTTGCACCAGAGCGCGAGCGGCGACATGCCGGGCTCGGCGGTCGGCACCTCGCGCAACTCGATGCGCGCGCCGAGGGCGCTGTGATCCACTGCTTCCGGCACGGCATTCGACAAGCCGCCGGCACCGACATCGTGAATAAGCAGGATCGGGTTGGCCGCACCCAGCGCCGTGCAGCGATCGATGACTTCCTGGGCGCGCCGCTGCATTTCGGGATTGCCACGCTGGACCGAGGCGAAATCCAGCTCTTCGGTGCTCGAGCCGCTAGCGAGGCTGGAGGCCGCGCCGCCGCCGAGGCCGATGAGCATCGCCGGGCCGCCGATCACCACGACCTTCGCGCCCGCGGGCACGTCGATCTTCCGGGCGTGCTCCGCGCGCACGTTGCCGACGCCGCCGGCAATCATGATCGGCTTGTGGTAGCCGCGGATTTCGCCTTCCGGCAAGCCGGGCACTCGCGATTCGAAGGTGCGGAAATACCCGCAGAGGTTCGGCCGCCCGAACTCGTTGTTGAACGATGCGGCGCCGATCGGTCCTTCAAGCATGATCTCCAGCGCCGTCGCCATGCGTGCGGAATTCACCGGGGGCGCCTCCCAGCCCTGCGGGAAACCGGGAAGGTGCAGGTTCGATACGGTGAAGCCGGTAAGCCCTGCTTTGGGCCGGGCTCCGAGGCCGGTGGCGCCTTCGTCGCGGATCTCGCCGCCCGCGCCGGTTGCGGCTCCCGGGAACGGCGAGATGGCAGTCGGGTGATTGTGCGTTTCCACTTTCATGAGAATGTGGATCGGCTCGCGCGCGTAGCGATATTGCCGGCTTTCCGCCGATGTCAGCAGCCGGGCGCCTTCCCGGCCTTCGATCACGGAAGCATTGTCGGAGTAAGCCGAGAGAATGCCCGCCGGATTAGCCTCGGTCGTGCTGCGGATCATGTCGAACAATGTCGCGGGCTGCGGCACGCCGTCGATGATCCACTCCCCGCGAAAGATTTTGTGCCGGCAATGCTCGGAGTTCGCCTGCGCGAACATCATCAGCTCGACATCGGTGGGATCGCGCTCCAGGCGCAGATAGTTTTCGAACAGGTAATCGATCTCGCCGGGCGACAGCGCGAGCCCGAGCGTCGAATTGGCGTTCTCCAGTGCTGCCTTGCCCGCCTCCAGCAGCGGGATCGTTCGCAGCGGCAGCGGCTCGTGCGTTTCGAACAAAAGCGCGGCCTCGGCCCCGGAGGTCATCAGCGCTTCCGTCATCGGGTCCACGAGGCGCGCACCGGCCGCTTCGATCTCCCGCGGAGACAACTCCGCCGCCGCCTGGAAGGCATAGCAGATGCCGCGCTCGATGCGTTCAATGCGCTCGAGGCCACAGGCGTGCGCGATATCCGTGGCCTTGCTGGACCACGGTGAAATCGTGCCCGGGCGCGGCAGCACCAGGAAAGTCTGCGCTGTCGGCGGCGGCTCGGCGCCGGGCTCGCCGGCTAAAAGCAGCGCCTCCAGGCGGCGTTCGTCGAGAGGCTCCAGGGGAGCGCGCAGCGCCGCGAAATAGCAGAAGCGGGCGTCCAGCGCCGAGATCCGGGCATCCGCGTCTTGCAGGCGCGCCAGCCGTTTCGCCAGCCGGAACGACGACAGCGCACGCTGCCCCGACAGTTCGAGGAGCGCGCTGCCGCGCGCCGCGCCCTTGCGGCCGCCGGGTCGGCGCGGGACGTCGCTCAGGGGTCCGGCCATCGTTATCCCGGCGTCTTGCCTCCGCCCCCCGGCGTGTAGACCGGCACCGGGAACTGGGCCACGTTGCCACCCTCCAGCCGGGAGATCTTGCTGGTGCCTTCCTTGTCCACTTCGTCGATCCGGATGATCGAGTGCATCGGCAGGAAAGTCCTTTTCACGCCGGCGAACTCCGACTTGATCTTCTCCTCGGAGGGGTCGACCACCACCGAGCTGCGCTTGCCGAAAACCAGCTGTTCTACCTCCACGAACCCGAACAGCTCACCATGGCCGACCTGGCGGGCATAGATTTCATAAACCTGTCCCTGGCTCATGAAGACGATCTTGTACAGGCGCTTGGTGCTCATCCGATGAATTCCGTGGTCATGGGCAAGGGCGCAGTCTACCCAAAAAGCCGCACCAAAACCGCCGTGTCACGAAGGCGAATATTACCCTTATCTGGGCCGGTTTTCCCGTTCAGTGTTTTCACGCCGTCGCCGGGTTAAATCGGCTGAGTGTGAACTGCTTGGCATCGCCCCCGCCTGGTTCACTGCACTATTTGCAAAAAACTATGGCCGCCACCGCGGGCGCGGGCGAATCAACAGAATTGCCAGAGAGAGACGATGGCGTTGCAGCTTGAGATAACGAGCGATCACAGGAATCTGCTGGGCGACGACTACGTTCGCGAGTTCGGCACGAACGGCGGCACGATCGGCCGCGCTCTCGAAAACGACTGGATACTGCCCGACCCGGAGCGCTTCATTTCCGGCCGTCACGCGACGATCGACTTCCGGAGCGGGGCCTGGTACCTCGCGGACATCAGTACCAACGGCGTCTACGTCAACGATGACAACGAACCGCTGGGCCGCGGCAATCCGCGACGGCTGTTCAATGGCGACCGCCTGCGCATGGGCGACTTCGAATTCCTCGTGCACGTCGACGAAGGCGAGGAGATCGAAGTGCCGCCGCCGGCGCCGATGTCCGTCGTGCCGGATCATCCCGAGCTGCTGCTCAAGGAAGAATCGATGCGCTCCAGCATCCAGCTTCTCGACGAGGAAGAGCTGACGGGCGATGCGGCGTTCCAGTCCACGCTGTTCGGCAGCGCGAAGACGACGCGCCGGATGAGTTCCCCCAAACCGGCGGTGCCGCCGCCGGCACCGCGAAAAGCAGAGCCGCGCAAGCAGGCAATCACGCCGGCCGGTGCGCCGGAGACGCCGGCGGAGCTTTTCGGGATTTTCCTGGACGGCCTCGGCATTTCACGCCGGGATCTTCCGCCATCGGTGGAGATGTCGGAGGTCATGTTCAATTCCGGCCAGGTGTTGCGCGAGTTCGTCACCGGCATGGTCGAGCTCCTGATTGGCCGCGCCAACCTGAAGAGCATGTTCCAGCTCGACCAGACTACCGTCCTGCCGCGCCACAATAACCCGCTCAAGCTTTCGGGGAACGCCGAGGAACTGTTGAAGCAGCTGCTGGTCGGCAAGGTAGGCGAATACCTCGGGCCGCTCGACAGCGTGCGCGAGGTTTCGCGCGACCTGAAGTTCCACCAGGATGCCGTGGTCGACGCCATGACCGCCGCATTCCAGGAGTTCGTCGCCAGGTTCGAGCCGGGAGAGCTGCAGGAAAGTTTCGATGCCCACCTGCGACGCAAGCCGCTGCTCGACGCGTTCATCAGGATGAAGTACTGGCAGCAGTACTGCGAGTTCTACCCGGTGCTGACGCAACCCGGCTCCGGCCCCTTCCCGCACATCTTCGCCGAGGAATTCGTGCGCGCCTACGAAAAGAGCCTGTCCGACGCCAAACGCGTCGACCGCAGCGACAGCGAAGCCGCGTAGGAGCCCGCCATGCGGGCGACCAACACAGCCGCCGGTTCCCA
>CAZSKQ010000123.1:7449-9790 GCA_964607425.1 uncultured Woeseiaceae bacterium | reverse complement strand
TCAAAAGCAACGCGCTGGCTGCCTTTCGCCTGCTGTTCCGGCCGGTGGCGCGGATCCTGCTGCGGGACGGCATCAACTGGAAGGAGCTGGCGGCGGTTGCTAAGTCCACCTACGTCCAGGTGGCGACTGACAGCTTCGGCATCCGCGGGCGGCCGACCAACGTCTCGCGCGTGGCTATCCTCACCGGCCTGACGCGGCGCGAGGTGAGCCGACTGCGGGACGAGTCGGAGCAGGGCGGCGCCGGCAACTTCACCCGCATGAACCGCGCCACCCGGGTGCTATCCGGCTGGCACCAGGACCACGATTTCACGGACGCCAGGGGCGGCCCGCTCCCGCTGCCGCTCGCCGGTAACGGCCCTTCCTTCGAAACGCTTTGCGCGCGCTACGCGCCGGACGTACCCGCCACGACCATGCTGAAAGAGCTGCGCCACGTCGGCGCCGTCGAGGAGGACGCGGGCGGCCTGCTGGTCGCGCGCACCCGCTATTACATGCCTGCCCTCATGGACCCCGAGCAGATCCTGCGCTCGGGCAGCGTGCTGGCCGATATCGGCAATACCGTCGATTACAACCTGCGCCGCGACGAAGGCGAGCCTTCGCGGTTCGAACGGCGTGCGAGCAATCCCCGCATCCCGGCGCGGGCCATTCCGGAATTCCGGGAGTTTATCGAACGGGAAGGCCAGGCCTTCCTGGAACGGGTGGACGCGTGGCTGTCGCAACACGAGCAGGCGGAGGACGGCGACGTCCCGGTCGTCCGGCTGGGACTCGGCGCGTACTGGATCGAAGACCGGATCACCGAGAGGAAACCGTCATGAAACGCATTGGAACGATTATGGCCCTCGCCGCCTTCCTCGCTGCCGGCTGCGGCGGTGGCTCCGAAACGATTGCCGGTATCGATGCCGGCGGCACGCCGGACCCCGTCGCCTCGAACGTGGTGTCGAGCGGCGCGATCACGGGCTTCGGCAGCATCATCGTGAACGACGTGCACTACGATACGAGCAACGCCGAGATCGTCGTCGACGGCACTGTCGCGACGCAGGCCGACCTCGCGGTCGGTGACGTGGTCGTCGTCCAGGGCACGCTGTCTGAAGACGGCACCAGCGGTAATGCTTCGAAAGTGACGTTCGATGACGCGGTGGAAGGCCCGATTTCGGCGATCGACCTGGCCGCGAGCACGCTCACGGTGCTCGGCCAGCTCGTGCATGTCGATGCCGACACGTCTTTCGATAACCGCATCAGCCCCGCGTCGCTGGAAGGCCTGGCGGTAGGCGACATCGTCGAGGTCACGGGCTTTTTGCTCGCGGACGGCAGCATCGGTGCCACGCGCATCGAACCGAAGGGCGCGGGCGAGGAGTTCGAAGTGACCGGACGTGTCGCGAACCTCGATACGGCGGCGCTGGTCTTCACGATCGGCGGCCTGACCGTCGATTACAGTGCGGCGCAGCTAGACGATTTCCCGGCGGGCGCGCCCGAGGAGGGCCAGCTCGTCGAGGCCAAGGGCATGGCGCTCGGCGCCGCGGGCGAGCTGCTCGCGACCCGCGTCGAATTCAAGGGCAACAACCGCGCCGGCGCGGCCGGCGACCGCGTCGAGGTTGAGGGCTTTATCACGCGCTTCGTCTCCGCCGCCGATTTCGACGTCGAAGGCGTGCCGGTCACGACCGACGCCGGAACGTTCTTCGAGAACGGCACGAGCGCGGACCTCGGGCTCAACCGGAAAGTCGAGGTTGAAGGCGTGATGAGCGAGTCGGGTGTCATCGACGCGAGCGAGGTCGAGCTGAAGCAGGCCGGCTTCATCCGTATCTCGTCGACTGTCGACAGAATCGGCTCGGACCGGCTGACGGTGCTCGGCATCGAGGTGCGCGTCGATACCTCGACGCGCATGGAAGACAAGACCGACGCCGACGTCGAGCCGTTCACGCTCGCCGATCTCGCGGTCGGCGATTTCGTCGAGATCCGCGGCTTCGAGGATGCGGAGGGCGTGAAGGCGACGCGGCTGGAGCGCGAGGAGCCGGACGAGGTCGAGCTGCGCGGCTTCGTCGAATCGGTAAGCGCGCCGGACCTCGTGATCCTCGGCGTGACGATCACGACCGGAGGCGGCACGCAGTTCAGGGACCTGGACGACCAGCCGATCGATGCCGCGACGTTCTTTGACCAGGCTGAAGGCAGTCTCGTCGAAGCGGACGGCGACCTCGTCAACGGCGTCATCGTCGCCGAAGAGGTCGAGCTGGAAGACTGACCGGCTCTCCGCCCGCGCGACCGGCACCGGCGCTGCCCTAGGAGCGCCCGCCACGCGGGCGACCGCGCGTAGGAGCCCGCCATGCGGGCGACCGTGTAGGAGCCCGCC
>CAZSKQ010000123.1:0-7349 GCA_964607425.1 uncultured Woeseiaceae bacterium | reverse complement strand
CGCGGGCGACCGCGCGTAGGAGCCCGCCATGCGGGCGACCGTGTAGGAGCCCGCCATGCGGGCGACCGGCAAGGAGCCGATCGAAGCTCCGCCCGGCCCTTCGCTCAAGCATTGCGTGCCAATGAGCCTTCGGCCTGCCCCCTACCGGTCGCCCGCATGGCGGGCTCCTACAAAAACAATGTCCGGCCGCCGACGCGGGTTCGGCTCCGCCGTCGCCGATCAGTTCGCGATCGTCGGCTTGAAGCCTTTCAGCGCCTTTTCCAGGCCCGGCACGTCGGCGGCGCCCGCTTCCACGGTCAGGCTCGAGCCTTCGAGGCTGTTGCCGATGGGCTCGAAGCGCCCGCCGAGGCAGTTCTCCGCGAGAAATCCCTCCATCACGGCGAAGAACGCGAGCCGGTTCTCCGGGCGGGCGAAACCGTGTCCCTCGTCCGGGAATACCACGTAGCTCACCGGCAGCTCCGCGCCCTTCATCGCGCTTACGATCTGCTCGGACTCGATCACGGTTACGCGCGGGTCGTTTGCGCCCTGGCCGATCAGGAGCGGCACCTCGATGTTCCCGACCTCGTGCAGCGGTGAGCGTGCGACTGCCTCGGCGCGGCCTTTCTCGGTCGCGGGGTCGCCGATACCGCGGTAGAACGTTGCGTCGAGGAACGGCTTCCAGTACTCCGGAAAGCTTTCCATCAGCGTGACGAGGTTGGAGGGGCCGACGATGTCGACGCCGCAGGCGAACACCTCGGGCGTGAACGTGACGCCCACGAGCGTGGCGTAACCGCCGTAGGAGCCGCCGGCGATCGCGACCCGGTCTTTCTCCGCGATGCCTTTCCCGATTGCCCACTCGACGGCGTCGATCAGGTCGTCGTGCATGGCCCCGGCCCACTCGCCGTGCGAGGCGTTGATGAACTCCTTGCCGACACCGGTGGAGCCGCGATAGTTCACCGACAGCACGGCGTAACCGCGGTTGGCGAGCCACTGGTGCACGGGATCGAATCCGAACGAATCGCGCGCCCACGGCCCGCCGTGCACCCACAGCACCGTCGGCTGGGGCGATTCGGGCGTGCCGTTGCCGTCGGGATCGGAGCCGGGCGGCAGCGTGTAGTAGGAGATGAGGTCCAGGCCGTCGCGCGCCTGGATGGTCACCGCATGCATCGGCTGCAGCGGCGCGTCCTCGAGCACCGGGCGCGTCGTGAACGGCGGCGTCGCCTTGCCGGTCGCCGCATCGAAGCGCCAGTAACGGCCGGGCGCCTGCGAGGCGTCTTCCGCGACCAGCCACTGCCCGTTGTCCTTCGTCTGGCTGACGATCTCGAAATCGCCGGTCAACGCACGGTCCAATGCTTCGAGCTGCTCATCCGTTTTGTCGTTCAGCGCGTACCATTCAACGCGCTCGCGCTCGACGGCGTATGCGAGCGGCTCCTTGGTGACGGGGTGGAACACGACGCCGGACACGTCGGCCTCGTTCGAGCTGGCGATCACTTCACGGGTCTTGCCGGTTTCGGCATCGACGAGTACGAGCGCGGCCTTGTCCCGGTCGCGGCTGTCGAGCATGTAGAAGGCGTCGCCTTCGTCGTTGAAGGCGACGGGGCCGCTGGAAAGCGCGTCCTCGGGTGGCAGCTCCACCAGGAGCCGCGGCTCCCCCTCGCCCAGTGCGAAGATGTTGAAGCCGCCCGCCGGCGTCTGCTGCAGCCCCACCCGGACTTGCAGCGCGTCGTCGGCGAGAACGCTGGCGTAACCGGGGTTTTGGAAGACGAGCTGCCGCTCACCTGTTTCGAGATCGAGCGCGTACACGTCATGCAGCGCCGGCTCGCGGTCGTTCAACCCGATCAGTATCGTGCCCGGCTCGTCGTACGAAGATGCGACCATCGTGGCACGGACGCCGTCGATGTCGGTGACGTCGCGCGTCGTGCCGTTCGCGGGATCGGCCAGGAAGATATGGAAGTTTTCATTGCCGCCGACGTCCTAGAAATAAATCACGGTATCGCCGCCGGGCGCCCAGAAGTAGTCCAGGATGCCGCGGCTCCTGTCGTTCGTGATCGCGCGCGCCGCGCCCAACTCATCGGCGGGCGCGACCCACACGTTGAGCACGCCGTCGCGCGGTGCGAGGAAGCTGATGCGGCTGCCGTCCGGCGACAGGCGGCCGGCGGCGCGTTCCGGGTTGCCGAAGAAGTGAGCGCGCGGGATCAGCGGTGCCTCCGCGGCAGCGATGGCGGTGAGGAGTAAGGATAAAACGGAAGCGGCAAACAATAATCTACGCATAAGTAGTCTCCGCTGTATTGGAGGTTGAGTTAAAGCCGGCCCGCGCGAGGCACGCCGGCCCGGTCAGCCCGCCTCGCCTCAGAAGCAGGGATCAGGTCGAGATGTATCGCCCCCGAGCCGAGGCTTGCGACCCGGGATTACCCGCGCCCGTTCAGCAGCGCGGTGAGCTCGTCGTGCTTGATCGGCTTGACCATGTGGTAATCGAAGCCGGCGTCTTTCGATTTGCGCCTGTCCTCGGGCTGGCCCCAGCCGCTCAGCGCGACCACCAGGACCTCCCGACCCCAGGACTCCTCGCGCACGCGGCGGCACACTTCGTAGCCGTCGAGCGTCGGCAGGCCGATGTCGAGGAGCAATACCTCGGGTTGGAACTCGCGGGCCGCTTCCAGTGCCTCCGGCCCGTCATACGCCTCGCGCACGGTGTGGCCCGCGATCTCCAGCAGCATCGCGAGTGAAGCGGTGGAATCGCGGTTATCGTCGACGACCAGGATGCGCCGGCCGCCGGCGTTCTCCTGCGCCGGCTCGAGCTTCGGCACCTCTTCCCGTGCGGAGTCCGCCGCTACCGGCAGGCGCACCACGAAGCGGCTGCCCTGGCCGCGGCCGGCACTGCTCGCTTCAACCGTGCCTCCGTGCATCGCCACGAGGCGCGCCACGAGCGTCAGGCCGATGCCGAGGCCGCTGCGGGCGTATTCCGGCGCCTGCGGTACCTGCGTGAACAGGTCGAAAATCGCGTGCAGCTGGTCGGGCGGGATGCCGATACCGTTGTCGGATACGGTGACCACTACCTGCTCGCCCTGCCGCTCGGCCGCGAGCGTGATGTTCCCGTGCGGCTCGGTGAACTTGGTGGCATTGATCAGCAGGTTGCTGAACACCTGGGTCAGGCGCACCGGGTCCGCCTCCAGCCATACCGGCTCATCCGGAAGCGATATTTCCAGTGCCAGGCTCGCGGCCTCGATCAGGGGCGCCGCCATCTCGGCCGCACGGTCGACCATCGTCGCCAACTCGATTCGCTGGCGCCGGAGCTGTAGCTGGTTGCGGGTAATACGGGCGACGTCGAGCAGATCGTCCACGAGCTGCACGAGGTGCCCGAGCTGCCGCTCCATCGTCTCCTGCGCCATGTGCAGTACCCGGGCGTCGCCGTGCGAATGCCTGATCAGCTCCAGCACGTTGGCGAGCGGGGCGAGCGGGTCGCGCAGCTCGTGCGCCAGCGTCGCCAGGAACTCGTCCTTGCGCCGATCGCTTTCGCGCATCTGCTCGATATGCCGCAGGCGCTGGAACGCGAACGTCGCGTACTGCGCCAGGGTCTCGAGAACGTCCTGCTCGTCGGGAGCGAAGCTGTCCTTCTCGCGGCTTGCGAAGCAGATCGTGCCGAGCCGCGTATCGCCCGCCTGCAACGGATAACAGGCGCAGCTGCGGATGCCGGCGCTCGCAAGGGATCTGGTGCGAGCGTCGTTTGCCTGCTGGAGCCGGACCAGGTGCACGGGGTCGGTTGCCATGCCGCCGGCGCATCCACCTGCAGCGGCCTCGAGCAGCGAGGTGACCGCGTCCGCCGGCAGGCCCGCGATGGCGGACAACCGGGGTGAGCCATCGCGATCCCGCGCGACGGCGAAACATGCGTCGATGCCTAACGGCTCCCTCGCCGTCTGCCACAAGCCCGCGACGAGCCCTTCCGCGTCCCCGGCTTCCAGCAGTTTTCCGGCCGCGCCGGACAGCAGCCGCAGCAGGCTTTCCGCGTGCCGTCTCGCCTCGGCGTCTTTCCACGCTCGCAGTGCGTGGCGCACGGCCGTTTCGAGCCGCTCCGGCGTCAAGGACGCTTTCGGCAGGTAATCGGCGGCGCCTGCCTTCATCAGCTCGACGGCGATGTCCTCGTCGCCGCGGCCGGTGAAAATGACCACCGGCGTGCCCGGCGCCGCTTCGTAAAACCTGCGAATCGCCGCCAGGCTGTCTTCGCCGGGGAGATAGTAGTCGAGCAGGATGCAGTCGTAGGCGGCATGCGCCGCGAGCTCCAGCGCTTCGGTGGCGGAAGAGGCCTGGTGCGGCCGCACGTTGAGGGTGGATTGCTGCAGGCAGCGGCGCACGGCCAGGCGGTCGACTTCATCGTCGTCGACGACCAGGATCCGGAGCTGTCGCTGCCTCTTCGGCATCATCCGCTCACGGCAGCTCGACCAGCGACCAGTACTTGTTGAGGGCCACCATCAGCTCGCAGAAATTGGTGAAAGTAACGGGCTTCACGAGATAACCGGCGACGTTCAGGTTATAGGCTTTCACCTTGTCCTGGTCGTCGTTGGAGGTGGTGAGGACGACCACCGGCGTGGCGGCGAGCTCCTTGTCGCTGCGCAGTTCCTGCAGGAACTCGATACCGTTCATGCGCGGCATGTTCAGGTCCAGAAGAACGATCCGGCGGCCCTTGGGCAACTCGTTCCCGCGCAGTTGCTCCAGCGCCTCGGCACCGTCGCTCGCCACGAACAGGGGATTGGTGATGTGGTTCTGCCGGAAGGCCCGCTTTACCGTCATCACGTCCACTTCGTCGTCCTCGACGAGAAGAATGTTGACTTGCTCGTTGTTCACCCGGCTGCTCCCTTCAGTTTCTCCTTCGGCCAGGTAAAGCGGAAGGTCGCCCCCTGGCCTGCTTCGGATTCGACCGACACCTTGCCGTTGCGGCTCTCGACGAGTTTCTGCACCACCGCCAGCCCGACGCCGGTGCCCTCGACCTTGTCGCGCGCCGCCAGCGTCTGGAAGATGCCCCAGATCCGGTTGTGGTATTCCGGGCTGATACCGGAGCCGTTGTCCCGGACGCTGAATTCGATTGCCTCGGCGCTGTCGCGCCACCCGATGTCGATCCGCGGTGCACTCGTGTTGCGGCTGAATTTGACGGCATTGGTAATGAGATTCATGAAGACCTGCTGGAGCGGGATACGCTCCGCCATGATGGTCGGCATGCCGTCGGCGACGTGCACGGTCACGTCGTCCGGCGGCGCGATCAGCTCCACGGTTTCGGCCACGAGCTCACCGGTGTCGACCGCCTCCGGCGCGCTTTCCATGCGGCCGGCGCGGGAGTACGCGAGGATGCCGTCGATGAGCGCTTCCATGCGGGCGACGCGCCCCTGCAAGAGCGAGAGGTGCTCGCCGGTGTCGCCTTCCAGCCGGCCCTCCAGGTCGTCCCGGATCCACTGCGCCAGGTTGCCGATGCCCCGGAGCGGCGCCTTCAGGTCGTGCGATGCAACATAGGCGAACTGGTCGAGGTCGCGGTAAGCCTCGCTGACCGCCGCCGTCGCCCGCTCGGCGTCCTTGCGCGCGTCTTCGGCCTGGCGCAAGGCCTTTTGCAGTTCCTCGTTGGCAATGCGCAGCTCCTCGGCACGCCGTGCGGCTTCCCGGTATGCGGCCCGGTCCGCCGCGAGCCGCCGCGCCTGCTCCTCGGCAGCGCGGCGCACCGTCAGGTCGCGGGTGACCTTTGCGTAGCCGACCAGTTGGCCGCCGGCATCGCGCAGCGGGGTGATGATGACGTTCGCCCAGAAGCGGGACCCGTCCTTGCGCACGCGCCAGTCCTCGTCCTCGAGGCGGCCTTCGGCCGCGGCGACCTGCAGCTCGTGAGCCGGAAAGCCGGAGGCGATCGCTTGCGCCGGGTAGAACGCTTCGAACGAGCGGCCGAGGATTTCGTCCGCGGTGTAGCCGGTGATGCGTTCCGCTCCCTCGTTCCAGCTCGTCACCCGTCCTTCGGCGTCGAGCAGGATGATCCCGTAGTCCAGCACGCTCTGCACCAGCAACTGGAAGCCCAGCTCGCTGTCTTGCACGGCCTTCATCGGTCTGGCGCTGTCGCTGGGCATAAGCGAATCGAGTGGCGGCACCCGGGGATGCATTTGGATATTTATAGGCCTGTTGCCAGGTCGCCCGGGACGGGGCTCTCCAGGGGGCAGCCGGCTGGGCTCACTGAAGCGATGCCCGGATTATAGGCTCCGTCCGCGCCGAATGTCCCGCACTGGAAAGGTCCGATGTAGGAATTTCAAAGGGCGGTAATTTGTGCACCGCGCGGCGCCGCGTCAGCCGGACAGCGGCTGCTGCTCACCTCTCCGCGACCTGGCGGCCGCTGCCGTTGCCTCCGGAGATCCGCTGCTCCTGCTGCGGCTCGGTCGTGCCGCGGGGCATGATGCGGCCAGGCTCCGCCGCATCCCGCGGCACTTTCCCGGTCTCGAGATAACTCTTCATGCGCAGCAGGTCGTCGTCCATCCGGCGCTTCGGGTCGGCACCCAACACCCAGGCGATGGCGTGGCCGACCGCGCCGACGGCCGGGTTGTAGAGCATCCTCACGTCCACGGTGGTGGTGCCGTCGCCATTGTTCTGGAAGCGCACGCGGCCGGCGTTCTGCACCAGCGAGCTGCCTTCCGTACGCCACGCCAGGAGGCGGTTCTCCTCCCGTGCCGAGACCACCGAGTCGAACTCGAACTCCATGCCGGTCGGTCCCGTGACCGTCCAGCGCCAGCGCTGCTTGCCCTCGGCGGTCTCGATCCGGCGCACGTGCCGCACATGCCGCATGAAGCGCGGGAAGTTCTCGAAGTTGTCCCAAAGCTCGAAGACCTTTTCCACGGGCGCGTTGATGCGGATGCTCTTTTGCACGTCCACTGCGTGGTGCGTCGCGCCAATGCCGAACAGGCGGCCAAACGACAGGTTCGTCAGGGCGCGCGTGAGCAGGAGCAGGCCTGCCGTGCCGAACAGTGTGCCCATGGGGCTGCGGCTGCCGTAGCCATAGAACGCAGCCAGCGCGCCGCCCAGTCCGCCGGCGGCCCGAGCCGTGGGCGACCAGTTCGCTTGCACGGACGCCGCACGATTACCCTGCGGGCGGTCGCCCTGCTGTGCCGGCAGGCTGCCGGCATCGGCGTGCACCTCCAGCTCGTTCCGGAGCTCGCGTACACCCGCGACGCCGCGAGCGCAGTCGATGAGCAGTGGCGCCTCGTCCTGCAGGATCGGGCCGGAAAGGGTGACCACCCCGTCGTTGGCCCGAACCTCGATGGAACGCGGGTGCGTAACGACTCTTCCAAGGCAGGCGCGCACCCGCTCCACGAGCACGGCATCGTCGGGCTGCCCGCTCTTCAGGAAGGAACGCAGCC
>CAZSKQ010000122.1:0-9854 GCA_964607425.1 uncultured Woeseiaceae bacterium | reverse complement strand
GCGCGGTATCTCGGTGACGTCCTCGGTCATGAAGTTTCCCTATTGCGACCGCCTGGTGAACCTGCTCGACACGCCGGGCCACGAGGACTTCTCCGAAGACACCTACCGCACGCTCACGGCCGTCGATTCCGCGCTGATGGTGATCGACTGCGCGAAGGGCGTCGAGCAGCGCACGATCAAGTTGATGGAGGTCTGCCGGCTGCGCGATACGCCGATTATCACCTTCATCAACAAGCTCGACCGCGAGGGCCGGGAACCGATCGAACTGCTGGATGAGATCGAGTCGGTGCTCGGTATCCAGTGCTCGCCCGTGACCTGGCCCATCGGCATGGGGCGGCGCCTCAAGGGCGTGTACCACCTGCTCGAGGACCGGATCTATGTCTATGCCAACGCAGGGCACGAGAAAGCCTCGGTAATCCGCGCAGTGGAGGGGCTGGCATCGCCGGAAGCCGAGGCAGTGCTCGGCGATGATGCGGCGCCCTTTCGCGAGGAAATCGAGCTGGTGAAGGGCGCGTGCCCCCCGCGCAGCATCGAGGACTACCTGTCCGGGGAGCAGACGCCGGTGTTCTTCGGCTCTGCCGTCAACAACTTCGGTGTGCAGCAATTGCTGGACGAGTTCGTGGAGAACGCGCCGGCGCCGCGGCCCCGCGCCGCGGATACCCGCGAGGTCCTGCCGACCGAGACGGCGCTGACCGGGTTCGTATTCAAGATCCAGGCAAACATGGATCCGGCGCACCGCGACCGGATCGCGTTCATGCGGCTTTGCTCGGGCGAGTACCGCAAGGGGATGAAGCTCACGCAGGTGCGAACCGGCAAGACCCTGAAGGTCGCGGACGCCATCACGTTCATGGCGGCGGACCGGCAGCAGACCGACTCCGCGTACGCGGGCGACATCATCGGGCTGCACAATCACGGCACCATCAACATCGGTGACAGTTTCACGGAAGGCGAGACCCTGCGCTTCGCCGGTGTGCCGAGCTTCGCGCCGGAGATCTTCCGGCGCGCGATCCTGAATGATCCGCTGCGGTTGAAAGCGCTGCAGAAAGGCCTGGCGCAGTTGTGCGAGGAGGGCGCCACGCAACTCTTCAAGCCGCTGCGCAACAACGACCTGATCCTCGGCGCCGTGGGGCCGCTGCAGTTCGACGTCGTGGCACATCGCCTGCGCGACGAGTACAACGTCGATTGCCGGTTCGAGGCGGTGAACGTCGCGACGGCGCGCTGGGTTGAAGCCAGCGACGAGCGCAAGCTCGAGGAGTTCCGGCGCAAGGCGCACGACAATCTCGCGCTGGACCACAGCGGCAGCCTGGTCTACATCGCGCCTAGCCGCGTGAACCTCAAGCTGACCGAAGAGCGCTGGCCGGAGATTGCCTTCCGCGAGACCCGCGAGCTTTGATTGCCGGCGGCGGGAAATCGCGCACGGCGCGCCGCAGGGCATCGATCCCCGGGCGCCCCGCGGGCCCGTATCGCGCGGCAAGGTAAAGTTCCGTCACCCGCGCCACATCCTCCTCGGATGCCACGCCCGCGGCCGCCAGCCTGCCGGCATAATCCCGCGGGCTTTCACCCCGCGCCGGATCGACGCCTGCCCTGCGCGTGAACTTGCGGTAGAGCCGTGCGGCCGGGTCGCGGCGCGGCGGGCGGTACTGCCGCAGCAACAGCAGGCTGACGAGGGTCACGAGCAGCGCGAGAACTCCCGTGAGCGCGAACATCATCTTGCGCCAGTCGGGCCGCTCCATGCCGAGCGCTTGCAGGAAGGCCCGCTGCTTCTCCGGCCCATAGCCCAGGACCCAGTCGTTCCACCGCGCGTTGAACGCGTCCCACGTCAGCACCATCCGGTGCAGCAGGCGCGAGCGTGCATCGAGGCCCCAGCCGGTGCCGATGCCTGTGAGCGCCGCACCGGACATGCCGCTTTCGATCCGTTCCGGCGCGACCGCGGCCGTGGGGTCGACCCGCTGCCAGCCGCGCCCATCCAGCCAAACCTCGGTCCAGGCGTGCGCGTCGGACTGGCGTACAATCATGTACTGGCCCATCGGGTTGATCTCGCCGCCCTGGTAGCCGAGCACTATGCGCGCGGGCAGGCCTGCGGCGCGCATCATCACGGCAAACGCCGACGCGTAGTGCTCGCAAAAGCCCCGCCGCGTCTCGAACAGGAATTCGTCGACGGCATGCGCGCCGAGCGGCGGCGGCTCGAGCGTGTAATGGAAAGCTTCCTCGTGGAACTTGCGCAGCACGTCTTCGATGAACTGCCCGTCACTGCCGGCCGCGCGGCGCATTTCGCGCGCAAGCGCGGCGGTGCGGGGATTGCGGTCGCCCGGCAGGCGCAGGTACATGGATCGTGTCCAGTCGCGCAGTACGGGATCGATGCGGTACTGCAGGTACGACACCGCGGCGTAGGCCACCCGCTGGTCGATCGGTTGCTTGCTCGCGAGCTGGTGCTGCCGGCCCATGACAGTGTCGCCGAGGGTCCAGTCGTACGGGATGTCGAGCGCGTAAAGCCATCGCTGCCGCGTCGGCTCCATGGTGATCTCGTAGCGTACGGGCTCGCCGTAAACCTCCAGCCGGTCGCGCGCGCCACTCGGCACGGCTTCACTGCCGGTCCAGCTGCGCCCGTTGAACGTTTCCAGCACGAGACCGCGCCAGTAACGCTGGCTCGGTTCCGGGGGTCCGTTATCGAACTGCACGCGAAAGGCGACGGCATCGGACAAGGACAGGCGGCTGATGTCCCCGGGACTCATTTGATCGTCCAGGCCTGCCGTCGCCCCGCCCGTGTCGATCGGTACCGCCCAGAACGGCGCCGCGATGCGCGGGAACAAAATCCACATCGCGAGCGCCAGCGGCGCGGCGTAGAGGAGCAGGCGGCCGGCGGTACCGAAGCTCCTGCGGGCGGGCTCCGCCGCCTGGCCCGAGATGCGCAGCCACGCCGTCATTGTAAGGGCGAGGCCCGCGAGCAGGTACGGCAGCGACCAGACGTACTGTTCGCGCAGCAGCGACGCCATCACCAGGAAGATTGCAATGAAGAGCAGTACGAACTGGTCGCGGCGCTGCCGCGTTTCGAGGAGTTTCAGTGCCGCCATTACCGCCAGCAGTGCCGAGCCCGGGCTGACGCCGCTGATCGTGTAGTCGAACGTGGCGAACACGGCGATGAAACACAGGAGCGACAGCACAATCCGCACCCAGGCAGGCGGCAGGCGCCAGCGCCTGCGCTCGACCTGCCAGCGCGCGGCCCCGCAGGCGAAAAAGGTGGCGGTAATCCAGGGCGGAAGGTACTGCACGTGCGGCGCGACGGCGAAGGTGAGGGCCGCCAGCGTCCAGGGCAGGCTCGCGAGCAGCGAGCCATCCGTGCCGGCGCGCCGGCTCATGTCCGCCTCCCCGGCGCTTCGAACAGCGCGAGCGCCTCGAGACAGCGGTGCCGGTGCGCATCGCCGTGTCCCGGCGGGAACACCGCCGTGGGCAGTCGCAGCCCGTAGTCGCGGTGCGTGCGGTCCGCGTCGACGATCCAGCGCGCGAGCACGGACAGTCGCTTTTCGGTATTTCCGCCCGGCACCTCGTCAAAATCGAACCACTGGCTGCTCGTGTCTGCACCCGAGAACTGCTTGGACAGCAGCTCGCTGCTGCGGGCATACGCTTTCCAGGCCACGTGCCGCGGCGAATCGCCGTCATGGAACTCCCGGAAGCCCGCGAAATCCTCCTCGCCGCGGGCATCGTGCTGCCGGTGTCCGCGCGCGGTCCGCGTTGCCGGCGGCCGCGGTGCATTGCCGGCGGGTGCCGGATACACGAGGGCCTGCAGGTCCATGTGCAGCCACGACCAGGCACGAAACAGCTCGAACGGGAAGCGCGTGCGAATGCCGAAGCGTTCCAGCCGCACGCGGCCGCGGCGCGCCGTCGGCAGCGCCAGCGTGAAGACGCGGCTTTCCCCCGGCGCCAGGTCGGCGATATCGGAGCGTACACCGTCCATCGAGAGCTGCAGGTCGTGCCGCCGGCTCTTCGCGCTGTTGGTGACCGCAATCCGGAACTCGATCGACTGACCCGCGAACACCGGATCGGCGCCTGCAAACCCGATCTCGAGGTCCACGAGGTTGCGCTGGCATTGGTGCATCGACACCAGTCCCAGCGCCGCCAGCAGGAACGCCAGCACGAACGACAGGTTGTTGTTGTAGTTCATTGAGCCGAGCAGCATCGCGAACGTCATGAGCGCGTATACCAGGCCGACGCCGGTAGGCAGGATGTAAATCCGCCGGGGGCGCAGGCGCGCGACAGCATCGTCCGGTCCCTGGCGCTTTCTCGCCCAGGTTGCCGCCCGCCCGCTTAGAGCGGCGCGGATCGGCAATAGCGTGCGCAGCCGGGCAGGCATGGGGACCGGGACGGCTAGGGGATCTCCACGGACTGGAGCACGTGCCGCGTCAGTTCCGCGGGATTCCGGTAGCGGGAGCCGCTGGCCGGCCGCAGGCGGTGACCGGCTACCGCGGGAAAGACGGCCTGCACGTCATCCGGGAAGACGCCGGAGTGGTGACGGATGAAGGCGTGGGTACGAGCCGCGGCGGCCAGGGCCAGCGAGCCGCGGGGCGACAGGCCGGTTTCGATTTCGGGCGATTCGCGCGTGTAGCGGACCAGCGCCTGGATATAGTCGAGCAGCGGTTCGCTCACGTGCACCTGCTGCGCGCTTTGCTGCAGCTCTGCCAGCAGGCCCGGATTCAGGGTCGGCTGCACGGCGGCCAGCAACTCCCGGCGGTCGGCACCGGTGAGGAGGGCGCGCTCGTCTTCCTCGTTCGGGTAACCGAGCTCGATGCGCATGAGGAAACGATCGAGCTGGGATTCGGGCAGCGGGAAGGTACCGATCTGGTCGGACGGGTTTTGCGTGGCCACGACGAAGAACGGTAGCGGCAGTGCGTGCGTCTGGCCGTCGACCGACACCTGCTGCTCTTCCATGGCTTCGAGCAGTGCGCTCTGGGCTTTCGGTGTCGCGCGATTGACTTCGTCGGCGAGCACGAGCTGCGCGAACACCGGGCCTCGCTGGAATTCGAACTCGCCGCTGGCCTGCCGGAAGATCGAGACACCGACGATGTCGGCAGGCAGCAGGTCGCTCGTGAACTGGATGCGCTGGTAGCTCAGCCCCAGCACGCGCGCCAGCGCCTGCGCAAGCATGGTCTTGCCGAGACCCGGCAGGTCCTCGATCAGGAGATGGCCTTTCGCCAGCAGGCAGGCGAGTGCCAGCGCGATCTCGCGTTCCTTGCCGAGGATGATCGAGCCGAGCGCATCCCTGGCATTATCGAGCGCCGCTTTCTGCCCTTCCACGTTCAGCGGCACGAATTCGAGCGTGCTCCCGCGCTGCATCGTCACTCCCTTGTGAGCGGCGGCGAGCCGCCGGCCGTACGCCATGGTGGCGCATGTGCGAGATCGATGCACACGCGCCGGCGTATTCTGTGAACTGCGGCACATCGCGGCACCGGCCACGATCGCATCGCCCGAACCTCACATCCCGTCGAGTTTCGCGAGCTGCTCGTCCAGTCGCGCGATCTGCCGTGCAAAATCGGCGGTCCGCTCCTTTTCCTGTGTGACCACGGCGGCCGGGGCGTTGTTCACGAAATTCGCGTTCGCGAGCTTGCCCTGGCTGCGCTCCAGGTCGCGGGCGACCCGCTCGCGCTGTCGGTTGAGCCGCGCCCGTTCGGCCTCGACATCGATCGCGCCTTTCATCGGCACGAGCAGCTTCAGGTCGCCGAGCAGTGCCGTGGCCGAGGCCGGTGCCGCTTCGCCCGCATCCAGCCGTTGGATGGACTCGATGCGGCCCACGTGCCGCAGCAGGTGGGCATGCTCCCCGGCTCGCTGCAGGTCACGTTCGCTCGCCTGCTGCAACAGTACCGGCAGCGGCTTGCCCGGCGCAATGTCCATTTCGCCGCGAATCTGCCGGATGCCGAGTATGAAGCCCATGACCCAGCCCATCTCCTCCTCCGCGGCGGCATCGTCATGTTCATCCGCCGCTTCCGGGAAAGGCTGCAGCATGATGGTGTCGCCTTCGATCCCGGCGCGCTTCGCGGCCTCGCCCCACAGCTCTTCGGTAATGAACGGGATCAGCGGGTGCAGCAGCCGCAGCAGGCTTTCCAGCACCTCCAGCAGCGTCTGTTTCGCTCCCTGCACCGCGGCCGCCGGCGAGGAGTCGGACTGCAGGACCGGCTTCGAGAGCTCCAGGTACCAGTCGCAGAACTCGTGCCACGCGAAGTCGTAAAGCGCCTGCGCCGCGAGGTCCAGCCGGTAGGCCGCAAAGTGCCCGTGCACCGCGCCCACGACACTGTTCAGCCGCGAGCGTATCCAGCGGTCGGCCGGGCCGAACTCCGCCGGGGCCTCCTGGTAGTCCACTGTGTTCATGAAGACGTACTGCGCGGCATTCCACAGCTTGTTGCAGAACTTGCGGTAGCCTTCGATGCGCCCGAGCTCGAAGCGGATGTCGCGGCCGGTGGTCGCCAGCGCGGCAAAGGTGTAGCGCAGCGCATCGGCCCCGTAGGCCTCGATGCCGTTCGGGAACTGGCGGCGCGTCGCCGCTTCGATTTTGGGCGCGAGGTGCGGCTGCATGAGGCCGTTCGTACGCTTCTCGACGAGGCCCTCGAGGTCGATGCCGTCGATCAGGTCGAGAGGGTCGAGCACGTTGCCCTTCGATTTCGACATCTTCTGGCCGTCCTGGTCGCGTATCAGGCCGTGGATGTAAACCTCCCGGAACGGCACCTCACCCATGAACTTCAGGCCCAGCATGATCATGCGGGCGACCCAGAAGAAGATGATGTCGAAACCGGTCACGAGCACGTTGCCCGGATAGAACGTGCGAAGATCGGCCGTGTCCTTTGGCCAGCCGAGCGTGCTGAAAGGCCACAGGCCCGACGAGAACCACGTGTCCAGCACATCCTCGTCCCGGCGCAGCGGCAGGTCGTCGGCGAGGCCGTGCTTCGCGCGTACTTCCGCTTCGGAGCGCGCCACGTACACTCGCCCCTTCTCGTCGTACCATGCCGGGATCCGGTGCCCCCACCAAAGCTGCCGGCTGATGCACCAGTCCTCGATCTTCAGCATCCAGTCGTAATAGGTCTTCGTCCAGTTTTCCGGAACGAAACGGATCTTTCCGGAACGCACGGCCTCGATCGCCGGCTCGGCAAGCGGCTGGATTTTCACGTACCACTGGTCGGTGAGGTACGGCTCGATGACGGCGCCGCTCCGGTCGCCGCGCGGCACCGCGAGCCGGTGCTCGTCGGTGCCTTCCAGCAGGCCCTGCGCGCGCATGTCCGCGACTATTTTCTCGCGTGCCGCGAAACGATCGAGCCCGCGGTAGGCCGCCGGCGCCGCGTCGTTGATCGCCGCGTTATCATCCAGGATGTTGATGACGGGCAGCCCGTGGCGCTGGCCGACCTCGTAGTCGTTGAAATCGTGCGCCGGCGTGATCTTCAGGCAGCCGGTGCCGAACTCCGGATCGACGTAATCGTCGGCGATGACCGGGATACGGCGACCGACGAGCGGCAGGATCACCTGCTTACCCACGAGGTGCCGGTAGCGCTCGTCTTCGGGGTGCACGGCGACGGCCGTGTCGCCGAGCATGGTTTCCGGGCGCGTGGTCGCGATCACGAGGTGCCCGCCACCGTCGGCCAGCGGATAGCGGAAACGCCAGAGCTGCCCCGGCTCCTCCGACTGCAGCACTTCGAGGTCCGACAACGCGGTGTGCAGCACGGGGTCCCAGTTGACCAGCCGCTTGCCCCGGTAGATCAGCCCGTCGTCGAACAGCCGCACGAACACCTCGGTGACGGCCGCCGAGAGCGCGGGCTCCATGGTAAAGCGCTCGCGCGTCCAATCGACGGACGCCCCCATGCGGCGCAGCTGGCGGCAGATGTGACCGCCGGACTGCTCTTTCCATTGCCAGACGCGCTCGATAAAGGCCTCGCGGCCCAGCTCGCGCCTGGAGGTGCCCGCGGCGTTCAGCTGGCGTTCGACCACCATCTGCGTCGCAATACCGGCATGGTCGGTGCCGACCTGCCATAGCGTATTGCGGCCGCGCATGCGGTGGTAGCGGATGAGCGCGTCCATGATCGTGTCCTGGAAGGCGTGGCCCATGTGCAGGGTGCCGGTCACGTTCGGCGGCGGGATCATGATGCAGTAGGGTTCGCCGGTGCCGGACGGCGTGAAATAGCCGTTTTGCTCCCAGCGGTCGTACTGGCGTTGTTCGATCTGTTTCGGGTCGTAAGTCTTGTTCATGTCAACGTCTGGTCGCCCGCGAGTGGGGCTCCTGCAGCACTTGTCGGCACTCCAGGAGCCCGCATCGCGGGCGAAAGGAATCCTGCACGCGCTGCCTAGGAGATCTCGTGCGTTTCGAGATCGTGGCCTCGCGACCGGTACTCGGCAAACAGCCTGCGGGAGCGCTGCTTGCGGTCTTCGTCCGAGGTTACAATCTCGGCGAGCCGCGCGAAAGCTTCCGACCCTTCGACGCGGTCGTCGCTCAGGTTGATCAGCAGGTCGGCGGTGCGCAAGGCTTGCGTGCTGCAGCCGATGGTGACCGGCGCTTCCGCCGGATCGTCGCCGTGCCGGACGATCTCGTGCGGCACGAAGCTGCCGTCGCGGAACGTCCACAGCAGGTCGTCGAGATGGCTTGCCTGCCGCGGGTCCGCCGTGTGGATGTGCACCGAGCGCTCGAGGCGGTAGACCTTTTCGGCAAGCCGGCAGGCGAAGACCTCCCGGGGTGCCTCCCCGGCCGCCGCAAGCAGGTAGAAATCGACGCGGGCCATCGGGTCAGGCGGTGTCAGGGCAGGGCACCCGCCCGCTCCAGCAGGAACTCGGAGAGCAGCGGTACCGGCCGGCCGGTGGCGCCTTTGCGCGCGCCGCTGCGCCAGGCGGTCCCCGCGATATCGAGGTGCGCCCAGTCGACGCCGGACGTGAACTTGCCGAGGAAGCAGGCCGCGGTGATCGCTCCGCCTTCGCGCCCGCCGACGTTCGCGAAATCCGCGAAGTTGCTGTTCAGCTGGCGTTCGTACTCCGTCCCCATCGGCAGGTGCCAGGCCCGATCGTCCGCGGCCACGCCGGCGGCCGCGAGCCGCGCGGCGAGCTCGTCGCTGTTGCTCATGATCCCGCTCAGGTGATGCCCCAGGGCGATGACGCAGGCGCCGGTCAGGGTAGCCACGTCGATCATGACGGCGGGTTTGAAGCGCCGGGCATAGGTGAGCGCGTCGCACAGGATCAGGCGACCTTCGGCGTCGGTATTCAGGATTTCGATCGTCTGGCCGGACATGCTCCTGACGATATCGCCGGGCTTGGTTGCGCTGGAACCCGGCAGGTTTTCGCAGGTCGGCACGACGGCGGTAACGTTTACCGGCAGCTCGAGCCGGCTGACCGCGGCCATGGCGGCGATCACCGAGGCGGCACCGCACATGTCGTATTTCATCTCGTCCATGCCGGGACCGGGCTTCAGGGAAATGCCGCCGGAGTCGAACGTGATGCCCTTGCCGACCAGCACGACCGGCTGCGCGCGGCCGGCGCCTTTGTATTGCATGACGATGAGCTTGGCGGGCTCGTCGGTGCCCCGCGTGACCGCGAGGAGCGAGTTCATGCCGAGGCGCTTCATCTCGGCTTCACTGAGCACGCGCGTCTGCAGGCGCGTATCGTCGCGCGCCAGCTTCTGCGCCGTGCGCGCGAGGTGGGCCGGCGTACAGACGTTGGCCGGGAGATTGGCGAGGTCCTTGGCGAGTGACATTGCCTCGACAATCGCATCGGCATGTTCCGCGCCTTTTTCCGTCGCCGCGCGATCGCCGCTCGACTTCAGGGCAAGGCCGATCTTCTTCAGCGCCAACGTGCTTGTTTTACGGTTGCTTTTCATCTCCGTGAAGCTGTACAGGCCG
>CAZSKQ010000121.1:0-9907 GCA_964607425.1 uncultured Woeseiaceae bacterium | reverse complement strand
CGTCCGCCTTGGCCATTACCTCGAATGGATCGAAAGCGTGATTTCTCCTACCTAGTCCGAATACCTGCCTGTCGCGTACACTGCCTCGTGCGCCGCTTCCCCGCCGTTCTTCGCGGCCTCGAATTGCGCCCGCTCCGCCCGCGGCGCGCACTTGAAGAACTCCCGGTAACAACGCGCGAAGTGCGATGCCGATGCAAAACCCGACGCGACCGCCACCTGCAGGATCGGCATAGTCGTTTGCCGCAGCAGTAGCTGGGCGCGTTGCAGCCGCAGTTCGAGGTAATAGCGCATCGGGGTCTTGCCGAGGTGCTGCCGGAACAAGCGCTCGAGCTGCCGCACGGACAGGCTTACCGAGCTCGCGAGTTCGGTGAGGGTGACGGGCGATTCCAGGTAAGCCTCCATGTACGCGATCACCGCCAGCAGCTTCGGATTGCTGATACCGGTGCGGTACTGGATCGACATACGCTGTGCGTCGTGCGGCTGGCGCACGAAGCTGTGCAGCATCTGCTCGGCGACCCCAATCGCCAGCTTGTCGCTGAAATCGCGGGAGATGGCATAGATCATCATGTCCAGGGGCGCGGTGCCCCCGGAGCAGGTGTAGCGGTCCCGATCGATTTCGAACAGCGTCGCGGTGGTGTTGAGCTTCGGGAAATCCTCGACGAAGCCCTCTATGTTTTCCCAGTGAATGGTGCAGCGATAACCGTCCAGCAGCCCGGCGCGCGCGAGCATCAGTGAGCCGGTGCAGACACCGCCCAGCGCTATCCCCCTGCGTGACAGTTCCCGCAGCCGGCCGAACACTGCCTTGTCATCGAAGCGCTCGGCCCGGATCCCGGCGCACACGAACAGCGTTTTCGCCTCGATGTCGTCGTTGATCGATCCGTCCGGCACGACGACGATGCCGTTGCTGGCTTGCACCGGCTCACCGTCGATGCTCACCGTGCGCCAGGCGTAGAGCGCCTCGCCGCTTAGGCGGTTCGCCGCGCGCAAGGGCTCGACCGACGACGTGAATGCCATCATGGAGAAATTCGGGATCAGCAGGAAAGCGATCTTCTGCGGCAGTTGATCCGGCGGCTTCTCAAACATCGCCGGTTCCCTGGGCGGCAGCAAGTGCCGCGTCCCGCACTGCCTGCGGTGGCGCCCCGAAGGTCGTGCGTACGTGCCGGGAGAAATGCGAGGCGTCCGCGAAGCCGCACTCGTGCGCGATTTCGGTGATCGAATGGCCGCTCTGGGTCAGCAGGAGGTGTCCTTGCCGCAGCCGCCGTCCGAGTGCGTACTTCCACGGCGACATACCGAACTCGCCGCGGAACAGGCGTTCGAGCTGCCGGCGCGAGAGGCCTGCGCGTTCCGCAACCTCGTCGATTCGCGGCGGTTGCGCGAGGTTCTGCTCGATGAAGTTCACGGCTGTATCCAGGCGCGGGTCGCGTGCCTGCCGATCGATGACGACGTGCGGCTGTGGCGCGTCCGCCGGGCGCGCGCCCTCCGCGAGCAGGATGTGCAGCGCCTTGTCCGCGACCGCACGGCCGAGGTGGCGCGCGACCAGCCAGGCCGCGAGGTCGACGGCCCCGGTGCCGCCGGCGCAGGTGATGCGCGGCCCGTCGGCCACGAACAGGTGATCGGCGATGGGCGTCACGTCGGGGAATGTTTTCTTGAGATCCCAGTAGTGATACCAGGAGACGCAGCACCGGCGGCCGGCCATGAGGCCAAGCCGGATCAGCGTGAAGACGGCGGTGCAGAGACCGATGAGCGGCACGCCGGCCCGTGCGCCGCGCCGCAGGTAATCGTCCGTTGCCGCGTCCGCCTGCGGGGCTTCGTGCAGCAGGCCGCCGACGACGACCAGGTAATCGAACTCACGCGGATCGCGGAAAGGCGCATCGGCGCGAACCTCGGTCCCGCAACTCGCGCGCACGGCCTGGCCTTGGCTGCTCATCACGGTCCAGCGGCAGGCCCGCTGCCGGCTGAGATCGCCCTCGTCCGTCGCGAGCCTGAGCACGTCGATGAACCCGGCAAACGGCAGCAACGTGAAGTTGCGCAGCATGATCACCCCGACCCGCAGCCTTGGAACGGCCGGCATCGGAGACCCGTCGATCTCCATGCGTGCCGAGTCTGCAGAGCGCCCCCGGCCGTGTCAACGAACGGCTCGATGTCGCAATCCTACCGTCGGGCGTGTCGGGCGCGTTCTATCCGCGAACCCGCCAGGCGTCTAAAACCTGCCCGTAGGAGCGCGCATCGCGCGCGATGCCCAGGCGGCAGCCATACCACCCTCGGCAGGTAACGCCCACCCGCCTGGGCATCGCGCGCGGTGCGCGCTCCTACAGGCGGGTTGCGAGGGGTCTGGTACATGCAAAAGTTTTCTGCCTGGATGCTCGCGCGTAACGGGCTTGCCGGCCACGACCGCTGGCCCCGGCAATGGCGCAGCCCGGACCCCCGGCGTGCCTACGACGTCGTCATTGTCGGCGGCGGCGGTCACGGTCTCGCCACGGCCTACTACCTGGCGAAGAATCACGGCATCACCAACGTCGCCGTGCTGGAAAAAGGCTGGCTCGGCGGCGGCAACACCGGTCGCAACACCACGATCGTGCGCTCCAATTACCTGTGGGACGAGAGCGCGGCGCTGTACGAGCATTCGTTGCGGCTTTGGGAAACGCTCGCGCGCGAGTTGAACTACAACGTCATGTTCAGCCGGCGCGGCGTGCTGAATCTCGCGCATAGCCTCGGGGATGTGCGCGCCGGCCGGCGCCGCGCCGAAGCGAACCGCCTGAACGGCATCGATTCGCAGTGGCTCTCGCCGCGCGAAGTGCAGGTGATCTGCCCGATCCTGGACGCCTCCCCGTCGTTGCGCTACCCGGTGCTGGGCGCTACTTTCCAGCCGCGCGGAGGCACCGCGCGCCACGATGCCGTTGCATGGGGATTCGCGCGCGCCGCCGACGCACGCGGCGTCGACATCGTGCAGAACTGCGAGGTGACCGGCATCCGGCGCGAGAACGGGCGCGTCGTCGGCGTCGAGACCGGCCGCGGATTCATCGGCGCGAACAAGGTCGGCATCGTGACGGCCGGACACAGCTCGGTGCTCGCGGAGATGGCGGGCTTTCGCCTGCCGATCCAGAGCCACCCGCTGCAGGCGCTCGTATCGGAGCCGATCAAGCCGGTGCTCGACACCGTGGTGATGTCCGGCACGATCCACGTGTACGTCAGCCAGTCCGACAAGGGCGAGCTGGTGATCGGCGCGGGTATCGACAGCTATAACTCTTACGCACAGCGCGGCAGCTTTCACGTCGTCGAGGGGCAGATGGCGGCCCTGGTCGAGCTGTTCCCGGCGTTCGCGCGGCTGCGGATGCTCAGGAACTGGGGCGGCATCGTTGACGTGTGCCCGGACGCGTCGCCGATCATCGGCAAGACACCGGTGAACGGACTCTACATCAACTGCGGCTGGGGTACGGGCGGCTTCAAAGCGACCCCGGGCTCTGGCTGGGTGTTCGCGCACACGATCGCGAACGACGCCCCGCACCGCATCAACGCACCGTTCGCGCTCGAACGGTTCACGAGCGGCGCGTTGATCGACGAGCACGGCGCCGCGGCGGTGGCGCACTGATGCTGCGCATTCCCTGCCCGTGGTGCGGCGTCCGCGATGAGACCGAGTTCCAGTACGGCGGGCAGGCGCATGTCGCGAAGCCCGAACGCCCGCAGGAGCTGACGGATGCCGAGTGGGCGGACTACCTCTTCATGCGCGACAATCCCAAAGGCGAGTTCGCGGAGCGCTGGATGCACGCGGCCGGCTGCCGCCGCTGGTTCAACGTAAAGCGGCACACGGTAACGCACGAGATCCTCGCCGTGTACCGCATCGGGGAGCCGCCGCCATGAGCCAGCCGTTCCGGTTGCCGCGGGGCGGCGACATCGATCGCTCGCGCACCCTGTCGTTCACATTCAACGGGCGGGGGTACGAGGGGTACCCGGGCGACACGCTGGCATCGGCCCTGCTCGCGAACGGCGTGCATCTCGTGGCGCGGAGTTTCAAGTACCACCGTCCGCGCGGCATCTTCGCCGCGGGCGCGGAAGAGCCGAACGCGCTGGTGCAGGTGGGGCGCGGCGGCCGCTCGACGCCGAACGTCAAGGCCACCGGGCTGGCGCTGTACGACGGGCTGGAGGCGCGCAGCGTCAACGTGTTCCCGTCGGTCGCTTTCGATCTCGGCGCCGCGGCAGGTTTGCTGTCCCGCTTCATGCCGGCCGGCTTCTACTACAAGACCTTCTTCGGCTCGCTCCGTCTCTGGGAGCACGTTTTCGAACCGTTCATCCGCCGCGCCGGCGGCTTGGGGAGGGCTCCGGGCGAACCGGACCCGGACACCTATGACCGCCGCTACCACCACTGCGACGTCCTGGTCGTCGGCGCCGGCCCGGCCGGCTTAATGGCCGCCCGCACCGCCGCCACATCAGGCGCCCGCACAACCCTCGTAGGAGCGCGCTCCGCGCGCGATGCCACGTCTCCCGACATCGGTACGCCCGCCGCAATCCACTCACCCCTCCCGACCACCCCCAACTTCCTCCACCTCCCCAACACCACCGCCTTCGGCTACTACGACAACAATTGCATTGCCGCCCTCCAGTGCCTCGTTGAACCCGGTGCGGAACCCCCGGCGGGCACCCCCCGCGAGCGACTTTGGCACTTCCGCGCCCGCCGCGTGATCCTCGCCACCGGCGCTCACGAGCGTCCGCTGGTCTTCGCCAACAACGACCGTCCCGGCATCATGCTGGCGGGTGCCGTGCACGCATACCTTGAGCGTTGGGCCGTCGTTCCGGGTCGCCGCGTGTGCCTGTTCGCGAACAACGACAGCGTCTATCGCCTGCTGCCCGACCTGCTGGAGGCGGGGGCGGAGATCGCGGCCATCGTCGATTCGCGGCCGGGCCCGGACGGGAGGCTCGCGGCAGCGGCGCGCGCGCAGGGCGTGGCAGTGAAAACAGGCCACGCCGTCGTGGATACGCGCGGACGCAAGCGCGTATCGGGCGTCGCGATCGCGGAACTGTCGCCCGACGGCACTTCGGTAGGCAGCCCCGAGTGGTTGTCCTGTGACCTGCTCGCGGTTTCCGGCGGCTGGAGCCCGGTCGTGCACCTGCACAGCCAGTCGCAGGGCAAGCTGGACTACGACGAGGCACTTGCCTGCTTTCGCCCGGGAGAACGGCGGGCCGCGCAGGTCTCGGTCGGGGCCTGCAACGGCACCTTCGGCCTCGAGGCCGCGCTGGTGGAAGCGGCCGCCGCGGGCCGCGCGGCGGCGACTGCCTGCGGCTTCGAACCCGGGGACGCGAGCGAGTTGCCGTCGCTGGACGATGTCCCGGCGATGCGCCCGTCGGCGCTCTGGCTGGTGCCGGACCCACGGCCGGGCCGCCAGGCCGGTGCGAAGCATTTCGTCGACCTGCAGAACGACACCACCGCGGCGGATATTCACGTTGCGGTGCGGGAGGGCTTCGAATCCGTCGAGCACATGAAGCGCTATACCCTGACCGGCTTCGGCACGGACCAGGGCAAGACGTCGAACATCAACGCGCTCGCGATACTTGCCCGGATAACCGGTGATGCGATCCCGCAGGTCGGCACGACGACCTTCCGCCCGCCGTACACGCCGGTAACGTTCGCTGCGATGGGCGGTCGCGATCGCGGCGCGTTGTTCGATCCGGCGCGGCTCACGTCGATCCATGACCGGCACGTGGCGCTCGGGGCCGAGTTCGAGGATGTCGGCCAGTGGAAACGGCCGTGGTACTACCCGCGCGACGGCGAGGACATGCGCGCGGCGGTTGCACGGGAATGCGCGGCCGTGCGGGAGCGCGTCGGTGCGATGGATGCGTCCACGCTCGGCAAAATCGATATCCAGGGGCCGGACGCCGCGGAGTTCCTGAATCGTGTCTACACGAACAACTGGCTGAAGCTGCCGGTCGGCAAGGTGCGCTACGGCATCATGTGCCGCGAGGACGGGATGGTATTCGACGACGGTACGACGGCGCGCCTCGGGGAGCACCGCTACCTGATGACCACTACCACGGGGAACGCTGCAGCGGTCCTCGATCACCTGGAGGAGTACCTGCAGACGGAGTGGCCGGAGCTACGCGTGCGGCTGACGTCGGTGACGGAGCAGTGGGCGACGGTCGGCGTCGCGGGCCCGCTGAGCGGTGAGGTGCTGGCGAAGCTTGCACCGCAGGCGGATTTCTCACCGGAAGCGTTCCCGTTCCTCGCCTGGCATGACGCGACGATCGGCGGCCTCGAGGCGCGCATCTTCCGCATCAGCTTTACCGGCGAACTGCAGTACGAGATCAACGTGCCCTGGCATTACGGCGCATCGCTGTGGGATGCCGTACTGGAGGCGGGCGCGGAATTCGATATCGCGCCTTACGGGACGGAGGCGATGCACGTGCTGCGGGCCGAGAAGGGTTTCATCATCGTGGGGCAGGAGACCGACGGAACGCAAACGCCGTACGATCTTGGTTTGGATTGGGCCGTGTCGGACAGCAAGGATTTCATCGGGCGCCGGTCGCTCGCGCGGCCGGATTGCCGGCGGCCGGACCGCAAGCAGCTCGTCGGCTTATGGCCGGAGGATCGCGGCGCCGATATCCCGGAAGGCACGCAACTCGTGGCGGCCGGCCGGAGCGGCGATCCGCCGCCGGTAGCGATGGAGGGGTTCGTCACGTCGAGCTACACGAGCCCGGCGATGGGCGGCCGCTTCTGCCTGGCGCTGGTCAAGGGAGGGAAGCAGCGGCATGGGGAGGTAATCGAGGCTGCCGTCGCGGATCGTCCTGTTCCGGTGCGGATTTGCGACCCGGTATTTTACGACCGGGAAGGAGCGAGGCGGGATGGCGGCTGACCTTCAGCTCGTTCGGAGGGATGCGCTGGGCGAGCTTGCAGGCGCCCTTGCGGCGGCGAGCAATGACGCGGTCCGGCTCGAACTCGTTCCGCCGCGCGCCGTGCTGAATATCCGCGGACAGGCCACGGAAAGGTTCGCGGGGGCTGTTGAAGGGGTTTTCGGTGTTGCGCCGCCCCTCGAACCGAACCGCTGGGCCGGGACGCGCGATCGCGCGGCCATCTGGCTCGGTCCCGACGAATGGCTCCTGCTCGCGTCAGATGGTGTGAGCCGGGCCATTGAACAAGGCTTGCGCGAGGTATGTGCCGAAGAGCCGCGGCTCGCCGTCACGGACGTATCGCATAACTACACGACGTTGCGCCTGTCCGGTTCCTGCGCTCGCGAGCTGCTGGCCAAAGGCTGCGCCCTCGACCTGCATCCTTCGGTATTTGATGCCGGCGCCTGCGCACAAACCTTGCTGGCCAGGACGCGTTTAATCCTGCGCGCCGTGGATGATGCAATCGAACTATGGATACGCAACTCGTTTGCCTCCTATACGGCACAGTGGCTGCTGGACGCGGTGTCTGAGTTCCGCCAGGAGTAGGTTGGTAACCCACTGCGCCATTTGACGCATAACGCCGTCTATGGTCTATTTACATCAAAAGATTGCGGGGGATCAATCATGATATCCAGCCCATTGCCGCAGTTTAAACAAGGCGTTTCGCTGCCTGCTTGTGGTCAGGCGGCATGCCCACCGCTTGGGCATTGTTCGCTACAGCTGCAAAGCGGCGGTGATGCACTTGAGTACCTCGAAATTGCCGCCTAATAATGCGCTGCAGACGGACGTGCCGAAGCGTCACCATTTTGCGCTCGCAACATGCGCGTCACTTCTGCTCTCCGCTGCTTGGTCGTTAGGCGCCAAATTCCGCCTCTTTTGCGGGATTTGGCTCGTGCGGAACGGGGCGCCGTGTGGTAATTTCGTGTTATGAAACTCTCAGCCGCCGACGCATTAGAACTGCCGGTTTCGGAGCGAATTCAGCTGGTTGCCGAAATTTGGGACAGCATCGCGGAATGCCCTGAACAGATAGAGCTTTCCGAGGCGACGCGTCGTCTTCTTCGGAAGAGACTGGCGGCTTTCCGAGCGAATCCGAGTGCCGGCTCCCCGTGGGCCGAGGTCAGAAGCAGAATAAGTTCCGAATGAGCCGTGTGCTCATTGTTATAAAGGCAGCAGAGGCGGATATCCTCCATGGATACCGATCCTACGAAGCAAAGCAACGGGGACTAGGATCGAGGTACTTGGACGAGATCGAGGCGGCTTTTGATCGCGTCACAGGCAATCCATTCCATTATCAGGAAGTAGAGCCGGACATCCGCAGGGCTGTAGTCCATACCTTCCCGTACCTGGTGTTTTACACCTTTGACGAGGAATCGGTGCATGTGCTGGCGATTATTCATGGAGCCCAGGATCCGGCCTACATCAACGAGCGCCTTGGCGCCTAATAAAAGGCGCTGCAGGCGGACGTACCGAAGCGTCACACATCTTGCATCAGCAAAATGCGCGCCACTTAGACCCGCCGCTGAGTTTTATTGTTGAACGGCACGAGGACGCGACATGACGATGTCCTGTATTCATCGAATCTCGCCGACCATCGCCGGCAATCTCCTCCACGCGATGCTGGCCGTCACGCTACTCACTGCATTCTCGGCCGCCACACGCGCTGCGGACACGTCTCCGCTCGCAAGAATCGAAGCGCTCCGACTCGATAGCGCGAAGGTCGGGCGTGTTACCGTGCATTTCGCCCCAAGCGACCGGGACTACGCACATCAGCTCGCGACTCTTTCCGAGGCTGCCGCGGCCTATTTCGAGCGGGAACTCGACGGATCGTTCCCCCTACACCTGGCCATCCTCTCGCCGGAGCATTGGTTCGACCCGTACTCGGGCGGCGATTCCCCGCCGTATGGCATGCCGTGGGGCTCGGTGGAGGACCTGCTGATGGCAGTGCCTGCCTCGCTGGATGAGGGGGTGCTGATCCTGGGGCCAGACGACAAGGCAAACCGCCGACGGGTCCGGTTCGTCATGCTCCACGAGTTTGGGCACATCGCAAACAAGCGGCATTTGCACCCCGAAAGTTCCGTTCCATACTCGTCGGTCCGATGGTTCGAGGAGCTTCTCGCCACGTACTTCGCCTACTCGTACGTCCGTGCTCACGATCCCGGGTGGGCAGAGGCAAGCCGCAGGGAGTGGGTGGATTTCCTCAACGGGTATTCTCCCGCTGTCCTATCGCTGGACTGGGGATTCATGCGCGAGCTTCCCCCCGTGGAGTTCGCCCGCACCTATGCCTGGTATCAGATTCTGCTTAACCTTTGGGTTTCCGACGTTTACGAGGAACGCGGCTTGGATTTTTTACGAGCGGTGAAAGACGAGTTGCCGTGGAAGGAATCAGGGACCTGGACGACAGAGTTCCTTCTGCCAGCTCTCGAGGAGATCGCTCCAGGTTTTGAAGCCCGGATCGACAATCTACAGCGCGGTGGTTATCTGCAAGTTTCGCCCTTCGATCAATGAGCAATACTGATGTGCCGTAGGCGCCGCAGACGGACACGGCAAGCTGCCACGAGCGGCATCTTGGCCAGGAACGACGACAGCTAGCTCATGTGTTCAACGATTACGATCCATGGCTGGTCATCGACGAGATCAAGCTGCTGCTTCGCAGGATAGAAGGGGCAAACTGACGTTTAGGGGGATGTAGATGCGCAACGAAGATCAGAGTACGCAAAGCCTCGGTTACTATATTGCACTGGGCGTCGGCATTGGCTCCGGACTCGGTGCAGCCCTGGGGGTCACACTTGGAAAGATTGCGCTTGGCGTGGCGATCGGTCCCGCCATTGGGATTGCCCTGGCCGTTGCGCTTTGGAGTATCAAAGCACATGGCTCCGAATCAGAGGAAGACGGTTAAACCCGGAATGCCTACTGCCCTGGTCGTTCCGGGATGAACCATGAGAATCCCGAGGTAGAAGTAAACATCTTTGAAGACTATCGTTAAAGCGGCCTGGCGTGGTAATGCCTTTTGACATCGATTTCGCACAGGACA
>CAZSKQ010000120.1:0-9957 GCA_964607425.1 uncultured Woeseiaceae bacterium | reverse complement strand
CGCAGATCTGGGCGGAGGTCCTGAAGCTCGACCAGGTGGGGGTGGAGGAGGACTTCTTTTCGCTGGGAGGCACGTCCCTGTCCATCATGCGGCTGCCGGCGCGCATCAAGGCCGAACTCCGCCGCGACGTGCACGTCGTCGAGCTGTTCAAGCATCCCACCGTAAGGTCGCTCGCGGCATACATCGACGGCCGCCGCGAGCAGGGCAGCGAACTCGAAAGAATCAAAGCAGCTGCGAGCCGCCGCCAGGCACGAGCGGCCGGCCGCCGGGCGCTCGATACAGAAGGTTCGTCGACAGCGGGCGGGGAGTGATGCGCATGGACAGCAGCGAGTCGATCGCCGTAATCGGCATGGCCGGCCGCTTCCCGGCGGCGTCCAGCGTTGCCGAGCTCTGGAGCCTGCTGCGCGACGGCGGCAGCGCATTGTGGAGCCCGTCGGACGAAGAGCTGCTCGAACTCGGGGCGCGCCGGGAAGCCCTGCGGGATCCGGCTTACGTTCGCGCGCGCATGCGCTTCGAAGGCTTCGACAGGTTCGATGCAGGCTTCTTCGGCTACAGCGCCCGGCATGCACAGATGCTCGACCCGCAGCACAGGCTGTTCCTCGAAGGTGCGTGGGAGGCGCTGGAGACCGCCGGCTATGATCCCCGGCTTTACGACGGCTTGATCGGCGTATTCGCGAGCTGCGGTACCAACGTCTATATGCTCGATCGCTCGCTGCTCGCGTATCGCGACGTCGGTTCCTGGCGCAAATCCCAGTGGGCGGATCTGCTGATCGATGCCGACAAGGATCATATCGCCACCCGGGTGTCCTACAAACTCGGGCTGACGGGGCCCAGCGTATGCGTGCAGACGACCTGCTCGTCCTCGCTCGCCGCCGTCCACCTTGCATCCCAGAGCCTGCTGCGCGGTGAGTGCGACATCGCCCTCGCGGGCGGCATCTCCCTCATCTCCTGCCAGCGTCCTCGCGGCTACCTGTACGTCAAGGATGGCATGGACTCGCCGGACGGACACTGCCGCGCGTTCGACGCCGACGCCGCGGGCACCGCCTGGGGCAGTGGGTTCGGCATCGTCGTGCTGAAACGTTGCGAGGATGCGCAGCGCGACCGCGATCACCTGCACGCCCTGATCGAAGGCACGGCGATGAACAACGACGGCGATGCAAAAATGGGCTACACGGCGCCATCAGTGCGCGGCCAGCAGGAGGTCATCGCCCTCGCGCAGGCGGTCGCCGGAGTCTCGCCCGACGACATCGATGCAATCGAGGCACACGGCACGGGCACTTCGCTCGGCGACTCCATCGAGCTGGCGGCGCTCATCGAGCTGTTCGGCTCGGAAGGCGAAGCGGGGCGTCGACAGTGGCCATGTGCGCTCGGTTCAATCAAGACGAACATCGGCCATCTCGACGTCGCAGCGGGTGTCACCGGCCTGATCAAGACCGTCCTGTGCCTGGAACACCGGGCGCTGGTGCCGAGCCTCGATTTTTCGACGCCGAATCCCGCCCTGCGGGTGCCGGACTGCCCCCTGGCCGTGAACACCGAATACCGGCCGTGGCCGTCAGAGTCGGGCCGGCCGCGGCGCGCAGGCGTCAGCTCGCTGGGCTTCGGCGGAACTAATGTGCATGCCATCGTTCGTGAAGCCCCGGAGGCACAGCGGCCGCCGGATGGGCCGGCAGGAATACAGGTCATACCATTATCGGCGAGAAGCCCCGCCGCACTTGAACGCGGTCGCCGCAGGCTCGCTGCTCACCTGCGAGCCTATCCCCGGCTCGATCCCGGCGACGTGGCCTTTACTCTGCAAATTGGCCGCCGCCGGTTCTCGCATCGGCAGGTGATCGTCGCCGATGGGCGGGATCAGTTGCTCGCCGCACTTGACGATCCGGCAGCGCCGCTCGCTCGCAATGCCGCCAGCGATCGTATGGACACCGCCGTCGTCTTCGTCTGCTCCGATGAGGTTGCGCCGCTGCCCCGCGGCCTGCTGGAAGCCATCTGTGCTACCGATGCGGCTTTCCAGCGGGACCTCGATGAGTGCCTGCGAGCGTGTCGCGTTTGCGTTGGGCTGGACCGGCTCGTGAGTCCGGACGATCCACCCGCCGATCCTGCAGCCGCGCGCGAGCAGCGCCTGGCACTGGAATATGCCGTCGCACGATGGTGGCAACGCAGAGGTGTGGAGCCGGCTCGGGTACTCGGCCAGGGCGTCGGCGCCGTCGCCGCGGCGTGCATCGCCGGGCAGCTCACGCTGGAACAGGCAATGCGCGCCTGTGTGAGCGGCGCGCATCGCCCCGGGGACGTCTCGATCCAGGCTGTCGGTCCACCGCAGCAGCAAGAGGCGCGGGAAAAGCGAACCTGGCGTGACCTCGTGCGGGACCTGGGCTGCGTGCTGCTGCAGCTCGCACCGGGCGGCGCGTGGGAAAGACTTCTGGACCAAACGCCTTCCGGAGAGCCCCGGCCGGTGCTCGTACAATCCTTCGCTGCAGGCGAGCACGACCAGGCGCGACAGCTGCCCAATGCGGTGGCGGCGCTCTGGCTGCACGGCGTGCCCATCGATTGGCAACGCTGGCACGTGGATGAGTCCCGCAAGCGCGTGCCGCTTCCTACCTACCCGTTCGAGCGCCGGCGCTATTGGCTGCCTGTGCCCGAGGTACCGGGCGAATTGCAGGAGCCAAGCGACGAAACAGTGTCGAAACAGGCCGCCGGGCAGCGGTTCTTCGTGCCGTCCTGGCACGTGGCATCGCCGGGTGAGCACGCTGGCCTCGTCCTGCCGGAGCCGGAGGAGTGCTGGCTCATTCTCGCAGACGATGAGCTCGCGCCGCAGGTGGCGAAGCGGCTCGAGGAGGAGGGCTGTGTGACGGTCCTGGTGCGCGCCGGGCAGCAGTATCGGCAAACAGGGGCGCGCGAGTTCTCGGTCGCCGCCGACCTGCCTGCCGATTACCCGCGCTTGCTCGGAGAGCTGCGGGCACAGGGATTGCAGCCTCGAAGGGTCGTTCATTGCTGGTCCCTGGTGAACGCCGGGTCGGCGGCGATCACAGCCGAATCGTTCCGGGAGCAGCAGACGCTGGGCTATTTCAGCCTGTTGTACCTGGCGAAAGCGCTTGCAATGCACGCACAGTCGGCCGAGCGCTCACTCGTAGTCGTGACGCGCGGTACCTACCGTGTTGCCGACGCCGATAGTACCTGTAACCTCGCCAATGCCCCGATGACGGGACTGTGCAAGGTCATGGCGCAGGAAATACCCGAGCTGCGCTGCGCCATCCTGGACCTCGAGGGCGGTGTTCCAGAGGGCCGTACCGGGGAGCGCGGCACCGTCGAAGCTCAGAGAGTTCTGGATGAGGTACTGCAGCACGGCGCAGCCGATCCGGCAGTTGCCTGTCGCGGCGGCCTGCGCCTGGTGCAGGCTCTCGAGGAACGCCGGCTGTCCGCCGATCTCGACAGCATCCGGGAGCTGCGCGAGCGCGGCGTGTATGTGATCACCGGCGGGCTCGGCAGGATCGGGCTCGCGCTCGCGAGAAGGCTGGCCGGGATATGCAAGGCACGCCTGGTGCTGCTCACGCGCAATGCGTTTCCTGATCGCAGCGACTGGCAAACAGTGCAGAGCGCGGATAATGCCGCACTGGCGGCGAAGGTCCGCGCGCTCCTCGAGATCGAAGCCCTTGGCTCCCAGGTGGCGGTGCACTGCGCCGACGTGCGCAGCGAGGCGCAGCTCGAGTCGGCGTTTACCCGGGCAGAGGCCCGCTTCGGTCCCATCGCCGGCGTTTTTCACCTCGCTGCCGAAATGAAGCATCACTCCATGAGCTGCCCGCTCACGCAGCTCAGCCGGCAGGATGTCGCCGCCCAGCTCGGGCCGAAGGTCGAAGGCTTTTATGCCTTGCGGAGCACGCTGCGGCGGCGCGACCCCGACTTTGTGATGCTGTTTTCGTCGAACTCCTCAATCCTCGGCGGCTTCGGTTTCGCCGCCTATGCCGCGGCAAACGCCTTCCTCGATCACTGTGCCTGTGCTCGGCTCGACGATCCGTTCCAGTGGCTGTGCAGCAACTGGGATCGCTGGAGCGACCAGGCGCCCGGCACCGGCGATGGCGAGCGCTACACGATCGGTATGGACGAAGGACTCGATGCGCTAGCGACGCTCATGAGCCGCTCGACGGCCTCTCAAGTCATCGTTGCAACAGGCGCGCTGCATGAGCGACGCGAACGGTGGGTGCTGCAGCGGCAACGTCCGGTGGCGCAGCATCAGCCGCACCCGGCGAGCAGCACAACGGCGGCGCGCGTGTTGCCGCGGACGGAGCTGGAACAAGCGATTGCGCAGGTATGGCAGGATGTGCTGGGCTGCGACGAGATCGGCGTCGAGGACAATTTCCTGGATCTCGGCGGCGACTCGCTCATCGGCCTGCGCATACTGTCGCGGCTGCGCGAGTTGTTCCAGGTCGAGGTACCGCTCAAGGCGCTGCTCGGCCCGCGTCCGACGGTCGCATCGCTGGTACCGCACCTGGTCGCGGAGCTGGAGCGGTCCGAAGCGGTCTCCCGCGCGACCGACCGCTCATCGCTCAGCGACGAGGACGATTCCCCTCTTCGACCAGCACGACCTTCGGCCGGTAGCCCTCAAGGTCCGCCTCACTGAACATCGAGTAGGTGCAGATAATCAGGAGGTCGCCGACCATCGCTTTGCGGGCTGCCGCACCGTTGAGCGAGATCACTCCCGAGCCCCGTGGCGCCTTGATGATGTAGGTCGAGAAGCGTTCGCCGTTGGAAATGTTGTAGATCTCGATGTGTTGGTACGGGCGCATTCCCGCGGCATCGAGTAGTTCCTCATCGATGCCGCACGATCCCTCGTAATGCAGATCCGCCTCGGTGACTTGCACGCGATGCAGCTTCGCCTGGAGCATCTGGATAAGCATAGGTTGGCCCCCGCCCGTGGTTAAATATCGATATACTGGTAAAGTTTATGCGATAAAGTTTATGATAGCATACCGACAGCAAGGCGAGATCGCTGCAATGCAGCGCAAACCAGGAAGGCAGGTGACAGGCAACATTCGGCAGTCGTACTGCCGCACTCCGGGCGGTATAAACCTGCGCCTCCTGAGCTGGGGCGCGGGGGGTGCTCCGGACGCGTTGCTGGTCCATGGCTTCGGCGACAACGCGCTGGTCTGGGATCGCTTCGCGTCCACGCTGGCCAGGCACGGGAACTTACTGGCCATGGATCTGCGGGGCCACGGCCGCTCCTCGCGTGACCCCGCCGGCATCTATGCGCTCGCCGATCTGGTCGCCGACGTCGTGCAGGTACTGGAGCAAAAGTGTCCCGCACCGGTGGTATTGATCGGACACTCGCTTGGCGCGCACGTCGCGGTTCGTGCCGCCGCCGCACGGAGGAACCTTGTTCGGGCGCTGGTGGCCGTGGATTTCGCGCTGCGCCCGAGCCAGCTGTCCGCCGGCCAGGTACGCCGCAAGTTCAGGGAGCGCAGGCGCGTTTACGAGTCGGTCGCCGAGTACATCTCCGTGCTGCAGGAGCAGCTACCGCTCGCGCACCCGGAACTGTTGGCAACACTCGCGAAAGGTGCGCTACGCGTGAACGACGAGGGAGTTTTCGAGGAGCGCAGCGATCCCCTGCTGGCGAACATGGACGACACCATTGACACCGAAGCGACGATCGCCGCCTTCAGGAAGGTCGGGCGGCCGATACTGTTGGTGCGCGGCGAAGGCTCTGCGATTCTTTCGCGCGCAGCCGCGCTGAACCTGCTTTCCCAGGTGCCGCAATCCCGCATCAGTGGGGTCGCCGCGGCGGGGCATACCGTGATGCTGGACAACCCGGAGGGCTTCTGCGCCGTCGCGCAGCCGTATGTGCTGCGCCAACTCGGCGAAACCGCCGTCGGTTGATATTGCGGCTGGTGCAGAGCGGTTCTCCTATCAGACAAGGACTCGCAATGATCCGTCGTACTATCCCGCCTCACGTCTTCATCTACATCACCGCTTTTCTCGAGACGATGAGTAGCGGCCTGGCCGCTCCGGTGCTGCCGCGGCTGCTGCAGGAGATGACCGATTCCGGAGTCGCCGAAGCGGGCGTCTCGTACGGCATGCTGATCTCCGCCTATGCGCTGGCACTGGTGCTGACGGCGAAGCTGATGGGGCGCTTGTCCGATGCCTTCGGCCGCCGCCCGGTCATCATGATCGCTCTAGCGGGCAGCGCGATCGACTTCGTCGTCGCCGCCATGACCAGCTCGTTCTGGGTATTGTTGGTCGCGCGCGTCGCCGCCGGCTGCTGCGGAGCGACGCTCGTCGTGTGCAATGCGTACATCGTCGATGTGACGCCGCAGGAGCATCGGGCGGTGCGCTTCGGCATGATGAAGGGCGTTCTCGCCGCCGGCATGACCCTGGGCCCTGTCATCGGCGGCTTGCTCGCCGTGCACAGTACGCGCACGCCATTCTGGGTTGCCGCGGCGGTCACCGGCGTGGGGGCGCTGTACGCTGCGTTAGCCCTGCCGGAGAGTCTGAAGCCGGAGGAGCGCCGTAGCTTCTCGTGGGCAGGAACGGTGCCGTTTTCCGTCCCGAAGCTGGGCGGGCTCTCAATTCCTTTCGGTGTCGTCGCGACGCTGCTGCTGTTCGAGCTCGGTACGTCGCTCGCGCAGCCCATTACGGTCCTGTACACGCAGTTGCGCTTCGGCTGGACACCGAAGGAGCTTGGTATATTCCTGGGCGCCGGCGGCATCCTCTCGATTTTTGGACAGGCCGGGCTCACGCGCCTGCTGGTGCCGAGGCTCGGTGAACCCAGGGCGGTGCTGGTCGGGTTGTCGATTTTCGCCTTGACGCTCGTTCTGTACGGCGTCGTGAACGCAGCGTGGCACCTGTATATCGTCCTGCTGATAGCCCAGTTCGGCTTCATCGGCATTCCCGCACTCATGTCGCTCATCTCCCGCTACACCGACAACTCGGCGCAAGGCGAGCTCATTGGCCTGCTGGTCGCCGTTTCGACGAGCGCACAGGTCGTCGCACCGCTCTTCGGCACGTGGCTGTTCTCCGAGTTCTCTGTGCGCGACGGCGAGCTGTTCCTCCCCGGCCTGGCGTATTTCGTCGGCGCCGGTGTGCTTCTCATTTCTATCGTAGCCGCATGGAAATCGGGATTACTGCGTACCGATAAGGCCGACGCTGCCCCGCAGGCGCGTCCCGAGAAGGAGGAAGCGGAAGCAAGCCGCGAGGGGGAGAGCTCTGCGCCGGTCGGAGACAGCGTCGCGTGAGCGGAGAAGGAACCAGGTAAACTTCAGGCGTTGTCCGGCATGTGCGCTGCCGCATAGCGGCGGAGGTATGAAGTCGTATCGCCGCATAGCGCGAACAGCACGTTCAATCGTTTGAGGTAGTGCCCGATGATGTATTCATCGACCACGCCCATTGCGCCGTGCAGTTGAATGCCGGCTCCCGCGATCAGCCGCGCGGCGCGTCCGACGAGCACGCGCGCACCGGCAGTATCCTTGCGCCTCGCGTCATGGTCGCCCTCCAAAAGAGAATGCAGCGCCCGCATGAGAATAGAACGCGACAGCTCGAGCTCGATGAGCATGTCTGCGAGGCGGTGCTGCAGTGCCTGGTAGCTGCTGAGCGTATTACCGTAAGCGCGGCGAGTCTTGAGAAAATCCACGGTCAATGCGACGAGAGCGTCCATGATGCCGACCGCCTCGGCGCAGGAACCAACGACGAAATGCTCGCTGGCCCGGGCGAGTGCTACGCTGCCTTGGCCATTCGCCGCGAGCAGAGCCCGGGAATCCACTTCGACATCTTCCAGGGTTATGTCGGCCGCGCCGGCGCCGTCGATCGTGCGGAAGTTGCGACGCGCGACACCGGGTAGTTCGGTGCCGACGAGGAACAAGTCGAGGGACGTGGGATCGTCGCCGTGTCCGCTGGTGTTGGCAGAGACGATGAGCCAATCGGCCTGGTCGCCGCCAACGGCAGCTGATTTTTCCCCGCCAAGCAGGAAGCGCCCGCCGGGGAGCGTAGTGGCGCGCGTGTGAACGCAGCCTCGGGCAGCTGTTTCGCGGTGCGCAACGGCGAACAGAATTTGCCCGGTCGAAAGGCCGGTCAGCAACTCGGCACGCTGGTCCACATCGGCGGCCTCGCCGATGAGCCTGGCCGGCAGCACGGCGCATGCCAGCAGGGGCTCGGGCACCAGGAAGCGCCCGAACTCGTCAAGCAGGGTTGCCGTCAGGTGCGGCGTGCCGCCGCTGCCTCCGCAGTCTTCGGGCACTTCGATGCCGAGCCAGCCTAGCTCAGCGAGTGCGCGCCAGCGGCTGCGCAATCGCTCGTGCTGCTCGAGCAAGGTGCGGCGCTGTGGGAAGCTGTAGTTGTCGGTCAGGTAACGATGCACGACCTCGCGCAGCGCCTCCTGTTCCTGTGAAGGCTTGAAATCCAAGGCCGGTCCTCACACCCCGAGGCCAACGGCGGAGATGATGTTGCGCTGAACCTCACTGGTGCCGCCGGCAATCGTAGCGCTGCGCTGAAACAGGTACCCGGCGGTGATGGCGCGCGCCTGTGCCAAAGCGAGAGCATCTCCCGCCGTCGGCAGCTCTGCCGGTTCCGGCTGCGGCAGCGCCTCCAGCCCGCGGTCGCCGAGCGCATCGATCGCGAGTTCGCTGATGCGTTGGCGCAGCTCGCTGGCCCGCACTTTCAGTATCGGTCCGAGCACGGAGGGTGCGGCATCCGGCCCACTCGGCGCATGCAGTACCCGCAGCTCGAGCACTTCGAGTGCATCGAGCTCAATCTGGAGCTGCATGAAATGATCGCTGTAGCTGCTGTCTTCAAGCAAAGGCCGGGAACCGCGCTTGTATTCTTGCAGGAGTTTGCGCACTTCCTCTAGCTGCATGCGCGCGGAGCGCACACCGGCAATGACGGTACGCTCATTCGCCAGGATCATGCGCGCATAGATCCAGCCTTTGCCCGGCTCACCGACCAGGTTTTCCGTCGGCACCTGCACGCCGTCCAGCAGCACCTCGTTGATACGGTGGCGGCCGTCGATGGTGTAGATCGGCCGTACCGAGACGCCCGGCGAGCGCATGTTGATGAGCAGGAAGGATAAGCCCTGCTGCCGGCGCTGCCCGGGCATTTCCACGCGCAGCAGCGCAAACATCATGTCGGCGAAGTGTGCGTTGGTGATCCAGAGCTTGCGGCCGTTGACGACGAAGTGATCGCGATGGCGCTCCGCCGTGGTCTTCAGCTGCATTACGTCCGATCCGCCGCTTGCTTCCGAGAATCCCTGGCACCAGAAGTCGTCGGCGCTACGGATGCGCGGCAGATACCGGTGCTTCTGCTGAGGTGAGCCGAAGGTGTAGATCACCGGGCCGACGAAGTCGATACTGATCGGATCGACCGAGGGGCACCTGGCAGCGGAGAGCTCTTCGAGCAGGATATAGCGCCGCTCCGGCGTAATACCGATGCCGCCCCACTCGGCCGGCCAGTGCGGCACGGCCCAGCCCTTGCTGTCGAGTGCCCGCGTCCAGGCGGTGACCTCCGACCGATCGAGGAAGCGCAGACCCCAGGTCGGCGTACCGGACTCCGGAAACAGCCGAGGCATGGTGGTGCGGATGAATTCCCGCACCTCCAGCCGGAACTCTACGTCGCTTTGTTCGACATCCACTGCGGGTACCTCACTGTTGCCGGAGCTGGCTTTTGCTGCCGTGGACTAGCTGCTATATTTTAGCGATTAAATAAAGGTAAAGTAAAACCAAATCATTAATAAACGTTCAACCGTGAACCGGCGCCAGGGTATGTGGACGGGCAGCGGGCGTTTAGCGAAGGAGCGGTACATGTCGGACTTCATCGAACGCACTGAATCCTTGTCGCCGTTGCAGCTGCAGGCGCTTGCCGACGATCTGCTCGCCAGGCGGCAAAGGAGCAAGATCGAGTGGCGGATCGATCCTGTATCCGACCGTTCCGGTCCGCTGCCGCTGTCGTTTGCGCAGGAGCGGCTGTGGTTTTTAGAACAGCTGCAGG